>CAZRFP010000047.1:17655-18891 GCA_964599535.1 uncultured Planctomycetaceae bacterium | reverse complement strand
GCACTCATCGCCATCGTGCTGGCGACCGTCAACGTCGTCGGCGGCTTCCTCGTCACCGACCGCATGCTCGGCATGTTCAAGCGGAAGGGCTGATCCTTGTCACCTGCGATTCCCAAACTGGTTTACCTGCTTTCGTCGATTCTCTTCATCTTCGCGCTCAAGCGACTCAGCCATCCGCGCACGGCGCTGCGCGGAAACATGATGGGCGCGCTGGGAATGCTCCTGGCGATCATCGTAACGATCAAAGTCGCTGCTGATCACCCCGATATCACCGGCGCCGGCTACTGGCTGATCGGCATCGGTCTCGCCGTCGGTGCGGTCATCGGCGCGATGTTTGCGATTCGCGTTCCCATGACCGGTATGCCACAGTTGGTGGGCCTGCTCAACGGCTTCGGCGGCGGCGCATCGCTGTTGGTCGCCGCGGCGGAGTTGGTGACAAAGACGAATGAAGACGGCTGGGCCGCCCAGCCGGATATTCGCTTTTTCATGGGCGCATCGATGGCCGCCGGCCTCATCGGCGCGGTCACGTTTTTCGGCAGCCTGATCGCCGCGGGAAAGTTGCAGGACCTGGACTGGGTTCCCAATGGAAACGTTGTTCCCGGCCAGCAGGGCGTCAACGCACTGCTGCTGCTGGTTTGTCTGCTGGCTGCGGCATGGGCGGTCTACGATCCATCGAAGCATTGGGTTTTCTGGATCATTATTCCGCTGGCTGCGGCGTTGGGCGTGCTGGTCACGACGCCGATCGGTGGCGCGGATATGCCCGTTGTCATCTGCCTTTTGAATTCCTACTCCGGTATGGCGGCGGCGGCGACGGGCTTCGTCACGCAGAATGACGGACTCATCGTGGCCGGTTCGCTGGTGGGTTCGTCCGGACTGATTCTGTGCCAGATCATGTGCAAGGCGATGAATCGTTCGCTGACGAACGTGTTGTTCGGCAAGCTTGGAACCGGCGGAGGCGGGCCGAAGGGCGACGATGTCTATGCCGGCAAAATCAAGGCCGCCTCGGCAGAAGAGATTGCGATGCTCTTCGATACGGCGCGGCGCGTCGTGATCGTGCCGGGCTACGGTCTCGCCGTTTCCCAGGCGCAGCACGCGGTTCGAGAACTGGCGAATACACTCGAAGCGAAGGGCGTCGAAGTCGAATACGGCATCCACCCCGTGGCCGGCCGAATGCCGGGGCACATGAACGTGCTGCTGGCCGAGGCTAACATCCCCTACGAAAAAGTGCGCGAGATG
>CAZRFP010000047.1:0-17645 GCA_964599535.1 uncultured Planctomycetaceae bacterium | reverse complement strand
ACGGACGTGGCGATCGTCATCGGCGCAAACGACGTGGTGAACCCGATCGCGCGAACCGATCCAAAGTCGCCGATCGCGGGCATGCCGATTCTCGATGTGGACAAGGCGAGGACGGTGATCGTGGTGAAGCGGTCGCTCAGCCCGGGCTTCGCGGGCATTCCCAATCCGCTCTTCGCGGCAGACAACACGCTGATGTATTTCAGCGACGGCAAAAAGGCGATTCTCGATCTCGTTGCCGCGATCAAGGCCGGATGATGATGCCTGAGCAGGCATTATCTTGGATACGGAGCATCCGTGGCTCTGTGTCAACGAGCGGATATGACTTAACGATTACGTTCGCACGACGATCCAACTCGAAAGAACGACAGGCAGCCTTTCTGCCTGGGGCAAAAAAATGTCCTGGGCGTCGCATCCGTGATTTCACCGCCGAGGCGGCGGTGCCACAGGCTGCTATGCCACGAGTTCCGTAGCCTGATCGTTGAAGCGCCGGCGCAGCCGGGCGATCACTTCCTTGTGTATCTGGCTCACGCGCGATTCCGAAAGATCGAGCACGAGGCCGATCTCCGCCATCGTCAGGCTTTCGGTGTAATACAGCACAAGCACGAGTCGCTCTTCGCGGTTCAGCCCACGCGTGATGTATTCGGTGAGCATTTCCCGCGAGACACGGCCTGCGGGATCGACGGCGCGCGTGTCCTTCACATCCCATCCGCTTGGCGATCCGCGGTGCTGCTGGTCGTCATCGTTCTGGACGGCCGAGAAATGCACTTCGTGTCCGAGCCGAGAGAGGCGCGACAGCTCCTTGTAGCGATCAAGGCTCATGCCCATCGTGTCGGCAAGCTCGTCCTCGGTCGGTGGTCGACCGAGTGAGGAATCGAGCAATTCCTTGCGCTGCATCCGCTGCTTCTCAAAGCTGCGCACAGTGCGCGATTGTCCATCGAGCGTGCGAAGCCAGTCCATGACTGCGCCGTGAATGCGCTGCTGGCAGAAGGTCTCAAACTTAGCCTTGTGGCTCGGGTCGTAGGCCTGCACGGCTTCGAGCAGTCCGTCATATCCCGCCGAACAAATCTCGTCGTAGCTGACTTGTGCAGGCAGCTTTTGAGCGAGGCGAGCGGCCATCATGTGTACGAGCGGTCGATAGTGCTCGACCAGCTTGTTGCGAAGGGTGACGGTCTGGGTTTTGAGATAGTCCTTCCAAAGTGCGGCGACATCCCGGCGCGAAGGCTTCATGCGGAACACTCCGTTGTTCACAGTCGAGGAACGGCCGGCGTCGTGCGGGCAGACCTCGTGTGTGCGTGGTCTGACCAACGAATGAAGGGAATTCAGGCGGCAGATTCAGAGCAGGCGTCCTTGCCTGTCAAACGAGAAAGAAGCGTTGGACCTACACCTCCTTGTGATTGCGGCGAGGGAAGGATATCACGGTTTCGAGAAGATGCTATTGGGAATATACCCTATTCCTACAATTTTCTCTCGTGCGAGTGAATTAAGTGATTTTACTTATGCCAGGCGCAGGAACTGCGCCTCAGCTCATCTTGACGGCGAGCATGACGAGCAGGAAGACAATGACGATCAGCTCAATGATCGAGACGGCGATGAGCCATGGAGGTGAGGTGTACTGTGTGATGACGTGCGGTTGGCCGGAAAAGTCGCCTCTGTATTCAGGGCCTTCGTTCTGGCTGCCGTCGGTCAGGCCTTCGAGCAGCTTCTCGTTGAAGGCCGTCCGCGCCTGAAGCGGGGGTTTGCCGTCGCGAATGCGTTCAAGGTCCATGAGTAGATCGGTCGTTGATTGGTATCGAACGTTGCGGTCCTTGGCGAGCATGCGCTCAATGACCTCGGCCAGCCCGGTCGAAAGCGACTTGTTGATATGGTCCGGCGGGATGAGCGGCTGCTTCAGGTGCTTCTGCATGATCGAAGCAGGGGTTGAACCATCGAAGGGCACCTTGCCCGTGACCATGTGATAGAAGGTCCCGCCCAGTGAGTAGATATCCGCACGGAAGTCAACATCGGCCACGCCGCGAATCTGCTCGGGCGAGATGTAGTACGGCGTGCCGAACGCGCGGCCCTTTTCGGCTTCGGCTGCCGCCACATCATCGGCCAAGCGTGCCAGACCCATGTCAGCAAGCTTAACAACCTTGTCGCGCGTGATCATGATGTTCTTCGGTTTGACATCGCGGTGGATCAGTCCGCGGGCATGGGCATGTTCGAGCGCTTTGGCGACTTGGATGATGACGTTGAGCGCGTCCCCCTCCGAGTAAACACGGTGGCGCATCAACTCGTCGTACACGGTCTCGCCGTCCACGAACTCCATGACGAAGTAGTGATAGCCCGCGTATTCGCCGACATCGATGGCCTGCACGATGTTGGCGTGATTGAGCTTCGCGGCGGCTTTTCCCTCTTTGTAGAAGCGCTCGACGAATTCCGGGTCTTCGCTGAGCTTCTTGGGGAGAATCTTGATCGCCACGGTTCGATCGAGTGAAAGCTGCTTCGCCTTGTAAACACTGGCCATCGCTCCCGCGCCGATCTTCTGTTTGATCTGGAACCCAGGAAGATGCATGAACGACTGGCTGCCGGTGTCTTCCGGGGATGGGTCTTTCAGTCGCTTGAATTGCGAGACCGTGATGACGCCGGCCTTGATGAGGATGTCGGATAGTTTGACGTTCTTGCCCTCTTCACGCAGTTTGTCGCGCTTGGCCATGCAGGCCTGTATTTCGGCGAGCGTGGCCAGGCGCGATTCCACGGCAGCGCGGCCAAGCTGCGTGTCGCTGAATGACGACGTGCTCGAATTGGCGTTCGATTGCTCGGATGACATGCGCGGAAGCTGGCTCCAATCCTGAACGCGCGGCACGGTCATGAGTCAGGCGTGCGTTCGCAACAGGTCCACGCCCGGATCATGTCGGCAGGTGAATCGCCATGAAAGCGTCGTTCTTCGTGCCGTGGGCGCGTGGCCTCCTCTTAAGCCTATGTTGGGACAGAGGCTTAAATCAATCGCGGAAAGGGGGAATGATGCGGAAAACTGGTCTGTCCGGTCAATACGGATTCTCGCCTATCGGACGTTTATTTTGCAATTCACAGCCTCGAATTTGGTCGATTTCGCGTCGAAAATGCCCCTTACAGGATCGATTGCGGGTCAAATTTGGACTCAAACGAGAAGCCGTTATTCCCGCTCGCGGCAGCGCCGGGTGCGATCGGTCCAGCACCGTCCGGAATCGAGCCGCCTTGGCCGCCTGCGCCCGCCGCCGCGCCGCCGCCGCCGCCGGCGTATCGCATCGCGTCGCTGGTGATCATCGCATCGTCTGTACCGGCCGCTCCGCCGGAGACATCGGTATTGCCGGTGTTTTCGATTTCGGGCGCCATCAGGTGGATGATTCCACCGCCGCCACCCCCACTGGGACCGTTGTTTGAGTCGGCGTCTTCTCCGTCGCCGCCCGTGGCGGAGATTGTGCCCTCGTTAGTTACTTTTGTGGTCGATGCGAGGATGACAACGCCGCCTCCGCCGCCACCGCCGAGATCGTTGCCGCCGTCGACGTTTCCGTCCTGGCCGTCGGCGAGGATGGTCCCCGTGTTAATGATCTCGTCCTCCGCGATGATGACGACTGATCCGCCGCCTTCCGCGCCGCGATTGAGGCTGACACCGTCGCCATCGGTGTCCATGCCGCCAACGGCACCGCCGCTGCCGGCGTTGGTGCCCGTGCGGAAGATGACGCGGGCTTCGAATTCACTGAGACCTGCGCCGCCCGCGCCGCCAAGCAGTGCCAGGCTGCTGTCGCCTATTTCACCAGCCTGAGCGGTTCGTGTTGCGATGCCGAGTGCCGGCGGCGTGATGACCGTCGAGAGGCTCGGTCCGCCGGGACCGGATCGGCCGCTGAAGCCGCCCTCGGCGCCGTGGCGAACAAAGAGTGTGCCATAGTTGATGAACTTACCCTTGCATCGAATCGTCATGCCGCTGGGGATGATCAGTGTCACGCCCTCTTCGATGATGAGGTCGGTGAACTGGATATTGTCCTGTCGATGGGCCTGGGTGTTCCAGTTTTCGTCGGATGAGACGGTCTTCGCCCCGGCCGATCCGTCGCCATAGATTCGGCCGAAGACAGGCTGTGGCGCGGAGTTGTCGTTTGAGTTGTTATTGTCGTTGTCGTTCGTGTTGTCGTTACTGTTGCTGTTCTGATTCTGATTCTGGTTTTGATTTTGATTGTTGTTCATGTTCGGATCCATGGGACACATGGTTCCACATAGAAAGGGAGCGGCGACGAACATGGCGACGAGCGATGCGGCCGAGATTCTGATTTTCATTGGATCGTTCTCCTTGCGGCGAGGACACAGCACACTCCTCGGACATGATTAACACGAACAGACCGGCCCGGCGGACCGGAGCAATCGGTGAATTTTACTGGAATACCGTGGCTTCGCTTATTGATTCCAAGCATATCCCATGTTCTCGGGGATGTGAAATCCGGACCGCTACATCTTTATTGGCATGGGCTGTCGATTCGATAGGCATCTGCCGAAACCGGATGCAATCGTACCCCTTACGAGGGGCGTGCGTTCAGAATGGAAACTGGATCGGCTTGGTCACTGCCAGGCGCTCAAGGCGCGCGGGATCGACATTTATGCCGAGGCCCGGGCCGTTTAGCGCCTTCCATCGTCCGCCAAAGCCGAAGCGAAGTGCCTTCTTCGTGACATCATCCGTGAGAAGAAACTTTCCGAAGCTGCCTTCGGCAAAGCGCACATGCGGCACGATCTGAAGAAACCACCGGCCGGCCGCCGAGAGAATGCTCGTCTCGCCGACCATGCAGCCGAGTTGATAGAACAAATTGTGGCGTCGGGCGAGCATCGCGAGGCGAATCGACGGAATCAGCCCGCCGTTTTTGCTGATGCGTATGTTAAACCATCGCACGGACTTGCGATCGATCAGCTGGCGGGCGTCGTCGATCGTGACGAGCGATTCATCGGCCATGAGCGGAATCGGCGAATGCTCGGCGAGCTTCGGCCAGTCTCCGTGTGCCTCGCGCGGCAGGGGCTGCTCGCAACTCGTAACGGGCAGATCGCGCCAAGAGGCGAGTTTCTCGGCGGCTACGTCAAGGTCCCATGCGCTGTTGGCGTCGATGCGGAGCGTGGTCTTGCCGGTACGCAGGCCGGCACCGAGGGCGTCGATCGTCTTTCGCAGTCGCTCGTCGTCGCGATCGTCGCCGACTTTGATCTTGAAATCACGCAGCAATCCCCAGCGGATTCTGCGTACCGTTCGGGCGGCGCGATCGGGATCCTCGCCTGAAACGACCATGCTGAATCGCGTGGTCGAACGGCTGCCTGGCGCGCCGAGCCACGGTTCTTCAAGGTAGCCTGCGACGGCGTCCAGTGAACGACCGAAGGCTCTTGCATAGGCGTCGAGCATGGCGAGTTCGACGGCCGCGCGCGCGGCCGTGATGGGTCGGTGGCCGTCGGTGCAGGGTAGTTCGGCCGCAGCTTCGATGGCTTCGCCGAAACTTGTCGGCCGCGAGTTTACGAGCAGTGGAATGAAGATTCTGCGGATGGAATCGCATACATCCTCATGGGATTCGCCGGTCACGTAAGTGCGCGGATGTGTTTCACCGTAGCCGATGGAGCCGTCGGCCAGCTCGATCTGGACGACGATTGGTTCGGCGCAGATGCGTTCGGCGGCGGCATGTGAAAACTTGCGGCGCATGGGTACGGCCAGCGAATACACGGCCATGCGCGTGATGGGCAGCGGGTGAGACATCGCGGTTGATTGTAGGGCCGCACGGCGCGGCAGCCAGAGGGCGCCGACGTCGGCCAGGGCAATCGCATGTTCCTGCGGAATAGTGATGTACAGCCTTTGCAACGAGAAACCACGTCGATTTCAAGGTCGATTCGCACATCACAACAGGCACCTCCCCCTGACGATCGCGACTCTGGTTGGCTGATTCGGATTGCGCGGTTCTGATCGGGAACACGCGTTTGTTCTGCAATTCGCGCGAATTTCATATCTGACGTTTGCCGCGAAACGTCAGGGGCGTTATATCATCCGGCTTCATTCGCCGTGTGACGGTTGATCGCCATCGCCGAGTTGGGCGACCGGGAGTGCTGTATGTCGGTATCGAGTTCATCGGCCTCGGGTACGCCCAGCGGGCGGATTGTGCATCCGCCGGGCTATCGCAAGCGGCGCGGACAGAATTGGGTCTTTTTGGGGCTGACGTACGCATCGTACTATCTGTGCCGCTACAACCTGACGCCGGTCGCGCCTGAATTGAAGTCCGAGCTTGGCCTCAGCAACGCGGATATCGGCGCGATCAATTCCGGTCGTGATGGAGCGTACGCCGTTGGCCAGATGGTTAACGGGCTATTCACGGATCGACTTGGCGGCAAGCGAGCGATGACGATCGGTGCGATCGGTACGGTTGTGATGAACCTGCTGTTCGGGCTGACGACATGGTGGAACTTCTCGCTGCTAATCCCCTTGCTCATCGTGATTCGTTCCGCCGACGGGTATCTGCAGGCGTTCGGCGCTCCGGGATTCATCAAGATCAACACGGCATGGTTCCGTCGCGAGGAGCGCGGCGCCTTTGCAGGTGTGTTCGGATTTATGATCAATCTGGGCGCGGTCGCGGCCGGCTGGTTGGGCGGTGCGCTGGCCAAGGGGGCCATTGTACCGCTGTTGTTCTTCACGCTGACCATTCCGACTTTGGATTGGCGGTTCATGTTTTTCCTGCCACCGCTGGCAGTGGCGGTGATCGTCGTGCTCATGAATTTTGCGGTGAAGAACAATCCCGAGGAGGCCGGCTTTCAGATTGATCACGGCGATGAGGACACCATGCACGGCGAACAAGTCGGCAAGGTTCGGCTGCGTGACGTTTTTCGGAAAATCGCGTCGAATCCGGTCGTTTGGATCGTGGCGAGTGCCTACTTCTGCACAGGCTTTGTTCGCCGCGCCATTGAGTCGTGGTGGTCGATCTACATGGTTGATATTCTGGATGCGGATCGCACGTCGTATTACTACAAGGCTTTCGCGTTTGGGCTTCCGGCCACGGCGTTCTTGGGATCGCTCACGTCGGGCTATATCTCAGACCTGCTTTTCAAGGGAAGGCGCGCACCCGTCGCGGCCATCCTGTATGTTTCGCAGACCGCATTAACGATTCTATTACTGCTGTTGCCGAAGGGAGACACGTCTGCCATTTATGCGTGGAGTTCCGTTTCGATCATCATCCTTATCAGCATGATGTGCAATTCGACGCATTCGATCCTCGGGACGGCGGCGGCAATGGATTTGGGTGGCCGGAAGATGGCCGGCTGCGCCGCGGGGATCATCGACTCATTTCAATACTATGGCGCAATCCTCTCTGGATGGGGCTTAGGCATGATTTTTGAAAAGGTTGGGCCACAAATCATCGGCGTAGATGGACTGGTTGAAGGGACGAAGCTTGATCCGACGGTCTGGTTTGGATCAATGATTCCCTTCGGCGCGCTGGGCGCTTCACTGATGATCTACCTCAGCCTTAAGCATGGCAAAGCCGGCACGCGTGGCGCATGACGTCGAGCGGTCACGGCATGGCTCTGCGAGCCGTAATCTCGCCATTGCGAATCGTGATGACAATGCTCCCGTCATCGGCAGTGGAAAAGTAGATCCTCTTTCGACCCGCAAGTTTCTCGATGTCGTTGATCGTCAGTGTGCGGCGCTGGCCGGTCGAGCGCACGGCGACTGCAGGGTTGACGGTGTCGATGAACGCCTGCGTATTGGCGACGACGCTTCCGTGGTGGGGAATCGCGAGGACATCGGCGATGCGCGACACGGAGGGGCGTGAGTCGGCAGAGCCTGCTTCGCTTGTCGCGGCACCGTTGTCGGATTCGCTTTGCGTTGTCGTCCAATCCGACAATAGCCCGCCTTGCGCCCATTCGGCGATGTCGCCGGTAAGCAATATGCTGCGCCCTTGATACTCGATTTTCAGAACGGTCGATGCGTCGTTGTCGGACGGCGCCGGTCGCTCGGCGCGAGGTGGCGGCCAGATGGACTCAATCAGGACGCCGGAGCACACGTCAAACGTGGTTGCGCCGCTGGTTATCTCAACGGGAATTGCGGCCTGCTTCATGGCCCCGAGGAACTGGGATGCGGCCGACTTTTCACCTGCCAGCGGGATGTACTGATCGTTAATAATAACGCGCCGGATCGGGGTCTTTCGCGCGATGCCTTCAATCGCGCTGAAGTGATCGAAGTCGCCATGTGAGACGAAGGCGGCTTCGATTTCGCGAATTCCGCGTTCACGAAAAAAGTCGTTCGCGATGGAGACGGGATTGAGCGATGAGCGCGTGCCGAAGTCATAAATCAACGCTTTGCCGTTGGGCAGTTCGATGACGGTCGCGGTTCCATCGCCGATGGCCAGCATCCAGACGCGAAGCGCGCCATCGGAGATGCTTTTCGCGTAGGGCCAGCACATCCAAAACGCGGCGAGTAGAACCGCCGCGATGTAATAATACCGTCGCCACTTGTTGAGCAACGACTTGGCCCCATAGCCCCACAGCGCGATCAATCCGTAGACCGCAACGGCCCATCCGATCGGCGGCGTTCGACCGTCGAGCAGCGCGCCCGGTAGATCGGCCAGCAGCCGAACAAAGCCGATCATAAAACCCGCGGCGGCCTCCAGCAGAGGTCCGAGCACGATACCGGTCGACGGCAGGATGAGGCCTGCGAGGAGGGTGATGAAACCGATCGACGCGGTCAACATGGCGAACGGGGCGACGAGAAATGTTCCAATCGCCCCCCAGGGTGCGAAGGTGTTGAAGAAATAACACCCGAGCGGCGCGGTGATCAGCCACTCCGAAAGTGAGAGCGAGAACGAAAGCGCGACGAGGTTTGCGATTCGATAGCCGATGGCCTTCAGTTGGTCGAATCTCGACGTTCGGCTCGGTGAGGGCACGGGCAAGTTCATTGCGATTCTTGCGCCGATTTCGTCCGGCTCGTCGCCGTACGCGACGTGAAAAAGCCGCGCGATGCCGGGTCGGCCAAGCCGCAGCCACATGGCGGCGATGGCATTGGAAATGAGCGGAAAGAAATGCAACAGCCCCAGCGTCGCGAGAAAAGTGAACTGAAACGCGGGGCGAAAACCATCCGCCGGATCGATCATGAGAATGATGAGCGCTGCGACGGCCAGCGCGTTGATGTGGCTGACCATACCGCGCGCGTAGATCGTCGCGCAGGCCAAAATGCCGACAATCCCGGCGCGGAGAATCGACGGGCGTGGTTCGGCGATCACGACGAATGCAAAAATCAGCGCGGCGACGAGAAGGGCGGTTTTTCGATAGTCTAATCCGCAAACGAAGGCGACAGCCCAGCCAACAAGCGCCAGCCACGCGACGTGCATGCCGCTGGCCGCTAGAAAGTGTACGTTGCCGGTTCGGAGAAAGGCGTCGTTAAGCGCTTCGGACACATCCCCGCGTCGGCCAAGGACCATCGCGGTCACGACGCCGGCAGATTCATCGTCATCCGGAAAGGCCGATTCGACGAGGTAGCCGCGCAGCCTTGCGCGCAGCGCCGCAAGCCCGCGTGAAAGCGCCGATGCGCCGGCATCGTCTAAGATGTGGACGGCGGCGGCATGATCGGTCGACAGACCGACATAGACGCCGTCGCGGCGGTGGTGTCTTGCCCAGTCGTATGCGCCGGGGTTTTGCGGCGGACGGATGCGGTAGAGCCAGCCGGTCACGCGAATGCGATCACCTTCGCGCAGGAGCAGATGTGGCTCCCTGATGGTAACGGAGATGCGACCTACGGCGTGCAAGGGAGACTCATCGCCGATGGTCTCGGCCTCCAGCAGGCAGCGCGTTCGGGCGGGGCGTTGATATGCCCGCGGCGCGAGCGGGTCCGGCTCGATGATGCGCGGCGCGGAAACCACGCGGCCGGTGACCGTGGTGATGATCGACTCATCTCCGACGAAGTTGGCAACGTGGTCGCGCGGGAGAAAGCGATCGGCGAGTGCGTGTCGCAACATGCCAAGCGCGGCGGCGCAGAGGCAGACGGCGATCGTCCAGCGCTTTCGCCGGACGAATTCGAAAACAGCGTTCAGTGCGTTCGACTGCGTGCGAACGGGGATGCGAGCGGCTGCGAAGGGCGCGATCATGCCCAGTACAGCAAGCATACTGCTGATTGTGATGGGCGAATGAATAAGATTGTCGATGACAATTCCAGCGATGAAGCCCAGCGAGACGGGCAGCATCGGCGCGACCGCGGGGCGGACGGGGGGCTTGGTGATGTACGTCGTGTTTACCGGAGTTGCGTGCGGAGAGCGGGTCATGCATCAATCAGCCGCCAGCAGGCGCGGTAGATGGCGAGAAAGGCGAGTTGTGAGACTTGTGCGGCCGCGAACAGCGTTTGCCGTGTCTGGCCACCTCCGCGACGGACAAATGCGACGGTCACGAGATAGGTGACGGCGAATACAAGTATGCCGATGAGCAGGCCGGTAAAGATGTTGCGCGATCGGCTGCAATAGACGGCGGTCAGCACGAGTGGAAGCAGGGCGTGTTTGAGAAATCGTCCCGGCGTCATGGAGCGGTTGATAGCGACAATCTGACCGTCGGCGGTGGGACCGGTGTTTCCGATCGTCGCGGCCAACAGTAGTCCCCAGCGGCCCCAAAGCGGCGCCAGTAAAAGCGGTCGGTAGATCGGACGAGGGTACATGAAATTGAAGTAACTCCTCCAGTCGTCGGGTGCGGGCCACCATCCTTCACGTTGCTGAATGCTGAGGATGAGCGCGAACTCGCTGAGGATGACGAGGCAGAGGACGAGGGTTCCGATGGACGAAAGCGGGGCGAGCGGTTCGTGGCGTTGCAGTTCGGGTCGATCCGTGGCCAGAACATGAATCGTTCGCGCCAGTCCAAGCGCCAGGAAGGGGCCTGTGATCAGGCATTCGATTAAAACGACCGACAGACTCGGAATCAGGCGCAGGCCGGTTGTCTCGCCATAGAGCCACCATGCCAAACGAAATGTTCCGGCCCAGATCAGGCCGATGAGAAGCCCGATGGGTACGATATAGGGCACGATGTCGATGCGTTCATGAACTGCGCGTGGTCGGCCGAGGGGCAGCATGAATCGAGCGGCCTCGACTAAGGCAATGAACCGAAGTCGCAGGCCGGCCTGTTGAGGTTCGAGTTTGGAATCAGAGTTCTGCACGCGGCCTCGCTGGTTGGAGCTGCCTTTTGTCAGTCCGGCACGAAGGAGGGGCATATTATGCAACAGACTGGCGTTTGGCACGTACAATCAGAGCGGGCACAATCAGCGTGTATCCGGCCGCCACATGGCGAATGGAGATAAAAAGAAAGACATCGGCCTTGGATTCGTTTTCAGGAAGTAGCGCTGCGGATGTCGTTAATCAATGAGGAATCAAGGGGTTGCGTGTTGGAGCGGTTTCGCGATCGTGCTAGGATACGACCCGTGCCGCCGGGGGCATGTTCAGGGATATCCATGCGACGAGTCTATCGAACAAATCCCCAGATCGTTGGAGCGATGGATCGCGATTCGCGCTGTGGCTTTCTTGCGACTGTATTAGTCCTTATTGCGATTCTCCCCGTTTCGGCGCAGGTTCAATTTCAGGTTCAGGTGCGTGGTGCGGACGAGTTGAGTTCGGATTCGACTCGGCGGTGGGGGCTGGAACTCCCGAATGATCAAGATGCCGTTTCGTGGCTGAAGCGAGCGGCGGACGCCGCGAACGAAGGCGACTGGAAACTCGCGACTGATACGCTGGAACGGATTATCGAACAGCACGGCGAGCGCACCGTCTCGCTCGACGGAACACATTATTACTCGGCCAGCCATCTCGCGCAAATGCAACTCGCTGCGTGGCCGGACGAGGGGCTCGCGGTCTATCGTCTATTGCACGACGGAGAGACGAATCGACTGTTGGCGAAGGCCCGTTCAGATTATGACCTTGATGCGCTTCGGCTGGTTGCGCGGAAGTTTCCCATGACGACGCGCGGTCCGGAGGCGATGAACCTCCTGGCAACGTGGCTGCTGGACCGTCGCGAGGCGCGTGAGGCGCTGGATGTGCTGTCCCGGCTTGAGCACCTGCCGCACAATACGGCGGGGACTTGGGAAATTCTGCTCAAGCGAGCGGTAGGGTATACGCTGAGCGATCAACGTGAGCAGGCCGGCTTGACGTTGTCGCGATTGCGTTCGATGGGCCGCGACAACATGCGCGACGTGCCCGACGACTGGCGGCGACAAGTCGAGACGATCCAACGCTACTTTGAACATACCAAGTTGGAGGGGCGAATCGGCGAAGCGGTGTTCGTCAGTCATTGGGAGCAGCGCCTCGGACCATCGCAGCACGGCGGTCGGATGGCAGCCATCAATCCCGTCGCGGCGGATGACGACGAGTGGACAAGCGTCCTGCCGGGCGCGGAGCGTCTTCCCATGAAGAAGGCGCTTGAGATATCACGCAAGCGCGGCCGGCCGCCGGTGTGGCAGGCGGTGAGCGACGGCAGCCGGTTGTTCGTGACGTGCCCGTCCGGTTTGATCGCGCGCGATCTGGCGACGTTTGATATGTTGTGGCAGGCCTTTCCGAAGGTGCGCATGCGCAATCCGCGCGTTGAAGAGCACCGAATGATCGTCAATCTCGGCGGCGTGATTCTCGAAGATGCCAACGACAACTCACCGCGGATGGACATTGAGACGACGCGTGTGTTGTTTCACGAGTATCGCGGAGATGTATCGACGGCGATGGGACTGGTTTTCGTGATCGAGCAGGAGCATCCATCCGAAGAGCAGTTTCCGACATTTGAGGGCGTTCTGCCGCCCAATTCGCACCTGGGCGATGAAGTTCTTGCGGAACCGAATACGCTGCGTGCTTATGAGGCCGACACCGGCCGGGCGGCGTGGTTTCGCGGTCGGGGCGGCGCGGTCAGCGACGAACTTCGCCACGCCCACTTTTGTGCCGCGCCAGTGGCACATGGCTCGCGCCTGCTGGTTCCGTATCGCGTAAACGGCGATCTGATGCTCGCCGTACTGGAGCGTGACGGAGCGCTGGTGCGGACGGTGCTGCTGGGCACCGGGCGTGCTAGTTTGTTTCCGATGCATGGCGTACTGACGCCGGCCATCCACGATGGATCGCTCTTCCTGCAGACGGGCGCGGGATTGCTGATCGCGCTGAATGTGCATGACTATTCCCTTCGATGGGTCACGCGCTACACGCCGGCCGAGCGCCTGCGCAACATGCGTTCGCGCGGGGGGCCGTGGTGGATGGATGAGCGTTTTGGCGTTCCGCAGCCGGACCAGTGGCTATCGTCGCCGCCGATCGTGGCCGGCGGCGTGCTGGTCCTCGCGCCGCATGACGCCGATCAACTTTTCGGCATCGACATTGAGACGGGCGTCGAGAAATGGTCGACGCCGCGCGGCGGTCACAAATATCTCGTAGGCGCTGATGATCGGCAGGTGCTTGTCGCCGGCCGGAAAGTGACGTCGATATCGCTGACTGACGGAAAAACGCGATGGGCGACATCGCGCATCGAACCGACCGGCCGTCCGCTGATTTGCGGAGACGTGGTGCTGGTTCCGACGCAAGGCGGGCTGTTGCGATATTCGCTGGAGACAGGCGAAGCGGTGGGCGATCTGATGGCGACGTCCGAACCGCTCGGCAACTTGTTCGCGACCGATGGCGCGCTCTACAGCGTCGGGCTTGCGAGCATCACGAAATATCCCGATCCGAAACAGACGCGGCATCTGGCGTTGGCGCGGCTGGAGCGTAATCCGAACGACGTGGATGCGCTGCTGCGCCTCGCATGGATGGAGACGCTGGCTGACAACTGGGACGCCGCTCATGAGCGGCTGGATCGTGCCGAATCGTTGATCGCATCGGCGAACCTGCCGGGCAACGACGCGGTCGGCACGGCCGGGTACTACGATCAAAACGAATACCGGCTCCGCATTTCGCATCAGCGCGTGGCGGCGTTGTTGCGCGGAGCTGCGTCTGCTGATGATGAACGTCGGGGCGCGCTGCTGGAGCGGGCGGAGTCCGCGGCTTTAAGGTCGTCCGACCGGATTGAGGCCGGCTTGGCTTACTGCGAGTTTCTTGACGACATGGATCGATCGGCGGAGGGCTTTTCCCGCGCGCTGCGGCTGTTGGTTGATGTCGGCCATGAGACGCTTCGAATGGGCCCCGACTTTCGCGTTCGGGCGGATGTGCTGATTGCGGAGTTTCTCGAACGTGCGTGGTCGTCCATGAGCGAGGAATCGCGCGCCGAATCGGGCGACGAGATCGAGCGTGTGGCGTCGGCATACGGCGCGCGCGTGCGCTTGTCGGACGCGCTGGGTTTTGTCGAGCTTGGGCGCCGGCTCGATCTGCAACTTGCGGCATCGGCCATGGAGTCCGGAGAAAACGAGACCGGCGTGTTCTTTCTTGAACGGGCGCTTTTGCGCTCGTCGCTTTCCGCGGCGCGGCTGGAACCGTTGCTGGCACTGGCCGTCGCGTATCGATTTCCGGGGGACGAACTGCCGGCCGACATTGGCGCGGCTCGGCGCGTGCTGAATGAGCTTGCCGCAGATTTTTCGGAAGAGATGCTGCCGACGCACGTGGGCGAGCGCGTCGGACTGGCGTCGGATGCGAAAGTGAAGGACTTTGT
Source organism: uncultured Planctomycetaceae bacterium (assembly GCA_964599535.1). Lineage (GTDB taxonomy): Bacteria > Planctomycetota > Phycisphaerae > UBA1845 > UTPLA1 > JADJRI01. The sequence goes on along the minus strand of CAZRFP010000047.1, from coordinate 3,056 downwards.
CGAGGCGATGCGTTCGACGTTTCCGGAGCAGTTGAACACCGGCGGTCGCATTCTACCGCGCGTCTTGGAAGATGCGTCCATGCTGGGCCTGCTGCGCGAGGTCATCGCATCGTCAGCGAGCCAGAGCGCGGTGCGTGACGGTGCGTCGTTCATAACGGCTGGAGCGCCGCACGATCTTCATTCCGAAGTGCTGCCGATCCATCTTGGCGGCGAAGTGCGAGGGCTTGATCTGACGGCCGAGAAGGATGATCCCGACTGGTGGATCAGCGGACAGAAAAGCCCGCTGGAAGACGCCATGCCGCCGGTTGATCGGCGTGACGCGACGGCATACGACGCTGCGTCGTTCGGTCGCGTGATGATCTTGAGCACTCCGGCGCAGATTTGCGCTGTCGGTATGGCGTCTGGCCGCACGATGTGGGCGCCGCTTGCGGTGGATATGAGCGCCGGCCCGCTGCCGCAGCCTTCGGTACTTTGTGCGGGGGGCATCGTCGTCGCGGCCGCCGACGCGCAGACGCTTGTGGCGACGCACGCCCGCAACGACGCAACGCCGATCTGGCGTCGTTCATGGGGCCGTGCGACGCTCAGACTCATGCGCGTTGTTGAAGATCGCGTGATCGTCATCGATCGAGACGCGACCAAGGTGTTCGTGCTGGATTTACGCAGCGGCAGGCTGCGCGCGGAATACGGTCTCGTTGCGGAGTCGGAAGGTCTGGTTCAGGATCGCATCGACTTTCAGAACCCGGATGCGCATGTGTCGCTGGTTGATCGGGTCGTGCTGCGCAGCCACGGCAACCGCGTCATCGGTCGCGATGCGCTGAGCGGCAGGCCGGTGTGGCCGGCCATTGAACTGGACGGATTGGTGACGGGTCTGTACGAGTTGTCGGATGGCCATGCCGGTGTGGCGTACGGATCAAATAAGTTTCGGCTGATACGCGCGGCGACGGGTGAGTCAGTTAGTGAATGGACGGCTGTTGGTCTGGCGATGCCTCCTTTGGATGTTGTGCTGGACTTTCCGTCGTCTCGCGGGGCACTGGGCGGCGGGCGCGTGTTGATGTTCACGCGTACCGATGAAAGCCCGCCGGAGTATGTGCTCGAGTCGTTCCCACTGAGTCAGGCCGATCTTCCGTGGCAGCGTAAACTGGGCCCGCTGGCCACCGTGAGCCGGCAGATGATGCGAGCCTCGCCGGAGTTTATCGCGGCGATTCGCAATAGTCTGCCGCCGATGGCGGAGCGTCGCCGGGCCCGCCGCGGCGAACAGCTTGATTTTGACAGCCCATTGCCGCCTCGATTGGAGATCGTGGACAAGACGACGGGCGAGCGGTTCGCCGTTCGTCCTTATGAGTTTTCCGAGGGCCGCCTGGGCGATGAGTCCGCACCGCAGGCGTCGGCATTGAATGCATCGCGGCGGATCATGGATGTGATCGTGCTGAACGACCGCGTCATTGGCGTTGCGCCGGAAGGGTTTTTCATTCTGGCCGACGCGGCGATGCTTCCGCAGCGCGTTGATCGACAACCATGAGGCGAGTAACGATGTACATGATGAGAATCAACCGAAGTGCGATTCGAAGCAAGATGTTTTTCGTTTTTTCGGCGGTACTTGCAAATCTGCCGTTGGTGCTGTTCGGACCGGCGCGGGCGGCGGCGCAGATGCCGGGCGAGCGACCGGCCATGGTGACGGAAAAGACGGAAGAGGCCATCGCCAGGGCGCTGAAGTATCTGTCGACGCGGCAGGGTTCGGACGGCGCTTATCGCGATCAGGGCATGATGGGTTCTTATCCGGTGGCGATGACATCGCTGGCGGGCATGGCGATGCTCGCGTCGGGCAACACACCAACCGAGGGCACTTATTCGCGCAATCTTCGCCGCGCGGTCACGTTTCTGCTCGACTCTTCCCAGAAGAACGGATTGATCTGTCGAGCCGGCGACGATGAAGAGACGCGCTCGATGTTCGGCCACGGCTACGCGATGATGTTTCTGGCCGAGTCAATGGGCACGGAGGAGGATCCCGAGCGTCTTCAGCGGATCCGCCGCGTGCTGCAGAAAGCGGTAGAACTGACTGGCCGCAGCCAGAGCCGGCTTGGCGGCTGGATCTACACGCCTGACATGGGCGGCGACGAAGGGGCGGTGACGATTACGCAGGTGCAGGGCCTGCGCGCCGCGCGTAACGCGGGCATCGCTGTTCCGAAGAAAGTCATAGACAACGCGATGCATTATCTGGAGAAGTCTTTTCTGCCCAGCGGGGGTATCGCCTATCGCGTGGGCATGACCGATCCGCGTCCGCCGATCACGGCGGCCGCGGTGGCGTGCTGGTTCAACGCGGGAGAGTATGAGAACCCCATGGCGATCAAGGCGCTGCGTTTTTGCAAGCGGGAGATCGGCTACGGTTCGTCGCGGCAGGGCGTGTGGGGACATTTCTTCTACGCTCATCTCTATTTTTCGCAGGTGATGTATCTGGCGGGGGAAGAGGAATGGAAGAAGTACTATCCCAAAATGCGGGATCATCTCCTGGCAACGCAGGAGGAAGACGGCTCATGGGACGGTGATTCCGTGGGGAAAGTGTACGGCACGTCGATTGCGCTGGTCATCCTTCAACTGCCGTATAGCAATTTGCCGCTGATGCAGCGTTGAATGAGAGTTCTGTTTGAATGTGTTAAACCTGATCGAACCCGCGCTGCGCGGCGTTCACTGAAATAGAAAGTGATCTGATGTCGGACTCGATTGAATCAACGGCGTGGGAGAATGATCTTTCAGCGGTGCAGAAGCTGCAGGACTCTTATCGCCGCCTGCGCCAAGAGTTGCACAAGATCATCATCGGCCAGGACGACGTGATTGAGCAGTTGCTCGTCGCTCTCTTTGCCGGTGGCCACTGCATTCTGGAGGGCGTGCCCGGACTGGCGAAGACGCTGATGATCTCCAGCTTGTCGCGTTGTCTGTCGCTCTCGTTCAGCCGCATCCAGTTTACGCCGGACCTGATGCCGAGCGACATCACGGGGACCGAAGTCATCGCGGAGGACAAGGCTTCAGGCAATCGCACGTTTCGATTTCTGCCTGGACCG
>CAZRFP010000046.1:0-26749 GCA_964599535.1 uncultured Planctomycetaceae bacterium | reverse complement strand
CGTCCAAGAGGCGGCGACGAATGTCCGATTCATCGGCGCTGGAGAGGTCCGAGGAGCGCGGCATGCGCATCAGGTCCTTGCCCGATTCACCGGGGGCCAGTTCAAACCACACGACGCCGCGCTGAAAGTGCTTCTCATACAGCTCTTTCGGTATGGCCCGGACGACGTGATGAAACCGCTGCTCGGCCAGCAGCCCGGCAAATTTGCTGCTGGTCACGACGACATTCAATCCGGGGTAGTGAATGTCCTTGCCGATCCGCACGCTTACATCCGGAAATCGAAACTGAAGATAGGCCGTCAGCTCCCGCACGAGCCGATCAATGTCCTTCGCCTCTATCATGCCGGACCTCCGCGCAATCTGGGACATGCCGTTGCGAAAGCCGGATTATATTCGAGCGCTCCCCGGCAGGCGAGCGCGAGGCGGCGCTTGAATGATGCAACCTCCTCAACCGAGCGTCGCCGAAAATGCTGCGAGTCCCGCGGCAAGGCCGATAATCCGCAATTGATTGCCCGCGTTCCGCACCTTCGATAGACTCTTGACTTCATGTTCATCCATTCACGAGCCGCGACGGGACGAAGACTCCTCGCAATCGCGCTCACGTCGGCGTTGACGGCCGGCTGCGTCGGAACTTTCGACCGCTCATCCGATGCCGAATCATCGCTCACGATCGATGGCATACTGACACGTGCCGAGGGTGCTTACAAACGCATGGGTTATCTCGATGCGAAAGGGTATTTGCGCGACTATCGCGGGGGTCGCAAGCGCGTGCTTCCGATTCGTTGGGAACTGGCGCGGCCGGATCGAGCGCGCGTACAGATCGATATGAACCTGGCGCTCGTTGATGGCAAGAACTGGTGGTCATATGACAATGAAACGGAGCGCTTCAAGTCGCATCGGGAGCAGGGGTCGGCGCCGATTGAGACGGCCGGCTATTTCCTCTCCGACGGCGTTCCGTTCCTGACGCCGGCGGCGTGGAACCGTCCCAAGGCCGTGTTTGGTCCGAGCGATCTGCGTTCGCGCTGGCGGCTTGATGGCGTAGCATGGAACGGGGGACGGCCTTGCTATGTCATTTCGCGCGACGGTCTGGGCCGCGATGGCGGCAGTCGCTGGACCCTATGGATCGATCAGGATCGGTTTTTGATCGTCGCATGGACGTGGGAGATTCATGCGCCGCGGTCGGATGGTCCGGCGCGCATGGAGATCGTCTGGGGCTGCACATACGACTCGATCGTCACCGACCAGCCGATCGCACCGGAGCGATTTCGCGTGGAACGCCCGACGCCGATCGTGCTGCCGCGCCCTGCCGCCGCCGACGGCCGATAGCGGACATGTCATGCCATTGACACCTGGTTGAGTCACTAAATGTCATTAACAAGTGCTGAACGACAAGTTCTCAGGGCAAGAGCCAACGCGATCAAGAGCCAGATGAGCGTCGGGCGCGAGGGGCTGACACCGGCCGTCATCGAGGCCATCCGATCGGCTCTGCGGCGGAATGATCTGATCAAAGTGCGTATCCGCGCCGCCGATCACGCGGAAGCCGACGAAGTCGCTCGGCAAATCGTCGAAGCAGTGCCGTGCGATCTTGTCGCCAGAACCGGGCGCGTGGCCGTTCTGTACAGCCCCGCCGGCGCGCTGGATGGCGAAGATGAACGAGGGCCAGAATGAATGACGCAGAACGCCCAACCGAAGATGCGAACAGCGCTGCGCCCGCGGGCCTGGAAGCGTCGTGGGCGCTGGCGCGGGATATTCTGCGCGTGGCGAATCTCGGACTGACGCGAATCGAGTTTATGCGCGAGATATCCCGTCGGCTGCTGGCGTTCTCCGGCGCGGACGCGATCGAAGTGCGCCTGAAGGGCGACGACCTGCATTATCTCTGGGAAATGACCGCACGGCGACCGGATGCGCCCGTGTTCAAGGTGCTGTCGCCGGAGGCCGGGCCGCTGCCCGATCCGCGGGCGGCGTCGATTATCGTGCTGCCGCTGGCAGTCAATTCGACGACCAGCGGGCTGTTGGCGCTGAAAAGCGATGAGGCCGCGCGATTCAGCGCGGCGCGCGCGGCGGAATATGCGGGCCTCGCCGAAAGCATCGGTCTTGCCATCGCCAATCGACGTGCCCAGGCGGGCCTCCGCGAGCGTCTGAAGGAACTATCCTGTTTGTACGACATTTCGCGCATCGTGCGTGAATCGACCGGCTCGATCGGCGCGACGCTCGACGCCATCGTTCGATTGATGCCGTCGGCGTGGCAGTTTCCGGATATGGCCGGCGCGCGGATACTCCTGGGCGATTCGCGCCACGTAGATGGAGATCGCAGTGGGGCGCGACACATTCAATCGGTGCCGATCATCGCAGACGGCGTGGACCGAGGCGTTGTTGAGGTCTTTTATACGGGAGATCGCCCGGAGTTTGTCGAAGGGCCGTTCCTGCCGGAGGAGCAGAGCCTGATTGAGAGTATCGCCGTGGAGATCGGGCGACTTGTCGAGCGCACCGATGCGGCCCGGCGGCGCAAGGCGCTGGAGGAGCAGCTTCGCCACGCCGATCGCCTCGCGACGATCGGCGAGTTGGCCGCCGGCGTGGCGCACGAACTAAACGAGCCGTTGGCGAACATCCTCGGCTTTGCGCAGCTTACGCTCAAGACGCCGGACCTGCCCGCGCAATGCCGAGCCGACATTCAGCACATCGTCGATGCCACGCTGCATGGGCGGGAGATCATTCGCAACCTCCTGCTCTTCGCCCGACAGACGCCCACGACGCGCGCGGTCGTCGATGTTGACACGCTTGCGGGCGAAGGACTGGCCATTCTCGCCGCACGATTCGCCAAGTGCCGAATCGAGCTGCGCCGTGATCTGGCCGCCGGCGGAGAGCGGGTCTTCGTCGATCCGTCGCAGTTTAAGCAGGTCATCATCAATCTCGTCGTGAATGCCATACAGGCCATGCCCGACGGAGGAATATTGACGATCCGAACCGGCCGCGACGAAGGCGTCGTGACACTGTCAGTCAGCGACACCGGGGTCGGCATGAGCGACGACGTGCGGCGGCGGATATTCGAGCCGTTCTTCACGACGAAGGATGTCGGCGAGGGAACAGGCCTGGGCCTGGCAGTCGTCCACGGCATTGTCACCGCCCATGATGGAACGATCTCAGTCATGAGCGAGCGCGGCCGAGGCTCGACTTTTGAGGTTCGTTTGCCGCGTTGGCGCGGCGACGCCGAACGCGGACAATGACGGGCATGCCGAATGATGCCGAACATGAACGCATCCTCGTCGTCGACGACTCAGTTCCCACGCTCGAAGTCCTGCGGCGAAACCTCTCGGCGCGGCAATACACCGTCTTCACCGCCGAGGGCGTCGAGCAGGCCATCGGCATTCTGGACAAGACCCCGATCGATCTGGTCATCACCGACATGAAGATGCCGCGCGCCAGCGGCATCGACTTGATCCGGCACGTCCGCGAGAACTTCAAGCAAACCCAGGTCATGATGATCACCGGCTTCGCGTCGGTGCAGGGCGCGGTCGAAGCCGTCCGACTCGGTGCGGAAGACTATCTCGCCAAGCCGTTCACCGACGAGGAACTGTTCGCGGCGGTCGAGCGGGCGCTGAATCGCGGCAGGGCGTCGCGCGCCGGCCAAAGCCGTGTCGTCGCTACTCCGAAAGCGCCGTCGGGCCTGCTGGGCGACAGTGACGAGATGCGGCGCATTCATCGTCTGATTGAAAAAGCGGCGACGTCGACGGCGACTGTCCTGATTACGGGCGAAAGCGGAACAGGCAAGGAACTGGTCGCCCGCGCGATTCACTACGGCTCGCGCCGTGCTGCCGCGCCTTTTGTGCCGGTCAACTGCGGCGGCATTCCGGAAAGCCTGCTCGAAAGCGAACTCTTCGGCCACATGAAGGGCGCCTTTACCGGCGCGACAGAATCGCGCGCCGGCTTCTTTCAGACGGCCGACGGCGGGACCATCTTTCTCGACGAGATCGGGGAGATGAGCGCGACAATGCAGGTCAAGTTGCTCCGCGTCCTGCAGGATCGCGAAGTCTATATGGTCGGATCGACACGTTCGCAGAAGGTAGACGTTCGAATCGTAGCTGCCACCAATAAGGAACTGTTGCCGCTGGTCGAGAAGAGCGCGTTCCGCGATGACTTGTACTACCGTTTGAATGTCATTCCGATTCAACTGCCGCCGTTGCGCGAACGGGACGGTGACATTCTGATACTCATCGACCACTTCGCCGCGCGATACTCCGAGCAGGCCGGTCGGCAGCGGCCTGCGTTTTCCGATCGAGCGCTGGAGGCGCTGCGTTCCTATCACTGGCCGGGGAACGTGCGCGAGCTGGAAAACGTGATTCAGCGTTTGGTCGTCATGTGCGAGGGCGACAGCATCGACGCGCCCGATCTGCCGGAACTGATGCGGTTCTCAGCGCTGCGCGGCAACAACCTCAACCGCACGCTGCAGGAGATTGAGACAGAGCACATCCGACTTGTTCTGATGGATTGCAAAGGAAACAAATCACAGGCCGCTCGCGTGCTCGGAATCGATCGCAAAACGCTCCGCGAAAAGCTGAAATCACTCGGCTTGTCTGACACCGACTAACGCCCGGACTCGAAGCCCCAGCCTCTAAATCACATCGCAAGGCAGTTTACTCATCCATTAAGGTGCTGGGGTGAAACGCCCCAGTGAATCCAAACGCCCCGATTTAGGGTCGCATGGAACGTGATCAACCGTGACCGTCGGATCAACTTTCTCGTGCACGCTAAATCCATAACATTCTTTAATAAATGGAGTTACAAATGAGCACGCTAGGCGGTTTCGTTTCGGCTAAGAACGTTCCCTATTCGGCACTGCCCTTGCCTTTACCCAGTGTGACGACCCGCGAAAGGTCGTACGACGCACCAGACGAGCAGCAACGAGGAGGTGTGCCATGAAAACGATCAAGATGCGAAAGGAAAGCACGATGCCCTGGAACGAAAACGCCCCGCACGAGAAGCACCTGGACCACAAGGCCGGTGGAAGCGTTGAAAAGAGCGTGGCAAGGCGGGCGGCTGAGGACTTCGCCTGTGAAGAGGGCGAAAGCCGATCGCCCGTGCCGATCCCGGGTTTGATTGTCGCACCGGCCAAGCATGGACAGACCGGGCGGTCGGGCGGTTATACTAGAGAATCTACGCCCGCGACTCACGTTGATCGACCGGATCGTCCGGCGACGCAGGGCGTGTGGACCGAAGAGGACGGCAAGGCCTTTCAGATGCCCGGCCTGATCGTCGAGCCGCGTGATGCGGCACCGGCGACATCGCCTGAGGCATCGACCGCGACCGCGCTCAAGGGGCTGTGTGCGACGTGCTCGCTGAGCGCGACCTGCACCTTCTCGAAACCCGAGACGGGCGTGTGGCGGTGCGAGGAATATGCCTGAATTTCCCGGGCCGCCACCGCGGCTCTCCGGTCAACCGAATCGGCGTCTAACGAGCATCCGGAATTGATATGAAGAAGCCCGAGGAGAAGTCGTCCATGAGCACGCAAACAGCCCAGCGCAAGGGCGCGGTCTCCGTGACCGTTCTGCATGAACCAGTGGAAGCTGTTCCGGAGAACAAGGCGCAGGCACAGCCCGAAGCAAAAGGGTCGTCGGCGCCGGCCGTTCACACCGGCGGCGTGTATACCAACGTCGTGCAGCAGTTCAACCGGGCGGCGGACCTGATCGGACTCGATAACAATGTCCGCAAAATTCTCTCGACGACGAAGAACGAGATCGTCGTCAATTTCCCGGTGAAGATGGACAAGGACGATCACATCGAAATCTTCACGGGCTATCGCGTGCAGCACAACGACGCACTCGGTCCGTTCAAGGGCGGCCTGCGATACCATCCCGAAGTGAACATCGACGAGGTGCGCGCGCTGGCGACCTGGATGACGTGGAAAGGCGCCATCGCGGGCATTCCCTTCGGCGGCGCCAAGGGCGGCATTCAGATCGATCCGGCAAAATACTCACGATCGGAACTGGAGCGCATCACGCGCCGATTCGCCTTCGCGCTCGGCGAAAACATCGGCCCTGAGTACGACATCCCCGCGCCGGACGTGAACACGAACGCGCAGATCATGGCGTGGTTCATGGACACGTTTATTTCAACGGTTCCGACGCACGAGCGACAGCGAAACATCCACGTCGTCACCGGCAAGCCGATCGAATCCGGCGGAAGCCTCGGCCGCGACAAGGCGACCGGCCAAGGCGTCGTGTACTGCATTCAATGCTGGGCCGAGGATCGGGGCATCGATCTCAAGGGCGCGACGTTCATGGTTCAGGGCTTTGGCAACGTCGGCTCGTGGACCGCGCGCCTGCTGGTCGAGCTGGGCGCGAAGCTTGTCGCTGTCGAAGACGTCACCGGCGGCATTCGCAACATGGACGGCCTCGATCCGAACGACATCCTTCGCCACATGGGCGGTCATCGCGGCGTGCGCGGCTATCCGCACGGCGAATTCGTCGATCACATCATGTTCCTCAAGACGCCGGTCGATATCTTCGTTCCCGCTGCCATGGAGAACCAGATCACGGGCGACACGGCGCACTGGCTTGATGTCAAGCTGGTGGCAGAAGGCGCCAATGGTCCGACAAACATCGAGGGCGACGCCGTGCTGCAGCAGCGCGGAATCGACGTAATTCCCGACATTCTGTGCAACGCCGGCGGCGTCATCGTCAGCTACTTCGAGTGGCTGCAAAACAAGCGCAGCGAATTCTGGGAGCTTGAGGAAGTCGACCGCAAGCTGCGCAAGAAAATGGTCGCCGCCTATGAGCGCGTTCGAGCTACAGCCAATGAGTTCAAGACCGACTGGCGCACGGCTGCTTACGTCGTGGCGCTGCGCCGGCTTGAGAAGGTCTATCTCGAACGCGGCATTTTCCCCTGATTGCGGCCGCAGGTTACGGCGAGCGCCGAACTTACACGCTCTTCATGTTTATGCTTGCTTGATTACACTCGCACCGCCGAGGTGATGGTTCCACGCGCCACCGGCGACTGCCTATTCGATTTGCGAGATGACGGCTCTCTCCGCTTCGATTTTGCGGCGGATTCCTGTATAACCTCCGGATTATTCCGGCGATCAGGCCATGTCCGCGAGCAGCGGCGCACCGGCGCGCTGCCGCCGGACATCGCGCGAGGTTGGCCACGCAGCCAATCAGGTGAAAGAGGCGCATCATCTCATTCAAGGAGTCATACGGATGGATTTCAGGCGTTTTTCAATGGGTCGAACGGTCTGGCACATGTGGTCGATGGTCCTTGTCTCGGCCTTCATGTATAGCCTTGCCGCGAGCGATGCGCGCGCGTCTGACAACGCGGGCATTCTGACACCGAAGGATGTCGCCCGTATGGCATATGTCGGCTGGGCAGCGATCTCGCAGGACGGCTCACACGCCGCGTGGATGAAGCACATTCCGCGCGATCCGTACGAGAAGCCCGCGAAACACGATCCGGAGTTCGAGGACGGATCGCCGCGTAACGAGCTATGGGTCATGCGCCTGCCCGACGGCGAGCCGATGCTTTTTGTCGGTCAACACAGCGCGATCGGCGGCGTGCAGTGGCTGCCCGATGGCACGGGTCTGTCATTTCTGGCGAAACGCCCGCCGGATAAGAATCGCTCGCTCTATGTCATTTCGCTCACCGGCGGCGAAGCGCGGCGCGCGCTGGCCCATGAGACCGACATCGGGTCATACACGTGGCACCCGGACGGCTCGCGCGTGGCATTCCTATCGACCGAGAAGGAGCCGAAGGCGCGCGAAGACCTGAAGAAAAAAGGCTTCAAGGCCGAGGTGTATGAAGAATCGCCGCGGTTTGCCCGGCTGTGGATCGCCGCGATCGGCGAGAACGCCGGCGAGCCGGAGCAGGTCAAGCTCGATGGCCACGTCGTCGCGCCGAAGTGGAGCCCCGACGGCGGGCGCATCGTTGCGAAAGTCTCGCCGACGCCGCTGACTGACGATCTCTACATGAAGCAGCAGGCATGGATCATCGACGCGGCGTCGCGCGAGGTCACGCTGCGGATCGAGCATGCGGCCAAGCTCGGCGATGTCGAGTGGAGCACTGACGGCCGACGTCTGGCGATCAACTGCGGTGAGGACATCCATGATCCGTCTGAAGGGCGGCTGATGATTGCGTCTGCGTCCGAAGGGAAGTCGATGGATGTGCTGCCGAACTTCGAAGGCCACGTCAAAAGCATGGCGTGGCAGAACGCCGACACCCTTATGTATGTCGCGGATGTCGGAACAACGACAATTTTCGGGAAGGTGAACGCGGACGGAACGGATCAGAAGACGATCGTACCGGCCGCGATTGGTGAACCGATCCTTGGCGGGGTGTCGCTGTCGAAGGACGGCACGGTCGGCGTCTTCGTTGCTTCGGCGCGACATCATCCACCGGAGATGTATGTCATGAAGCATGGCGATTCAAAGCCGCGACGCCTGACAGACTCCAATCCGTGGCTCGCCGGAATGCGGCTGGCGCGGCAGGAAACGATCACCTACAAGGCGCGAGACGGGCTTGAGATACAGGGCATACTCATTCATCCCCTCGATGCCGAGCCGGGCAAGCGCTATCCGCTCATCGTCTATGTGCATGGCGGACCGGAAGCACACGAGAGCGACGGATGGCTGACGAATTATTCGCGGCCCGGACAGGTGGCCGCGTCCGCCGGTTTCGTCGTGTTTAATCCGAATTATCGCGGCAGCACCGGGCGTGGCGTGGCGTTCTCAAAGCTGGGTCAGGCCGACTATGCCGGGGCGGAGTTTGACGATCTGGTCGATGCCATGAGGCATCTGGTGAATATGGGCCTCGTCGACGAGACGAAGGTGGGCGTGACGGGCGGCTCCTATGGCGGTTATGCGTCGGCGTGGTGCGCGACGAAGCTGTCGGAACATTTCGCGGCGGCGGTGATGTTCGTCGGGATCAGCGATCTCGTCTCCAAGTTTGGCACGACTGATATTCCGAACGAGATGTTCCTGTCGCACGCTCGCAAGTGGCCTTGGGAAGGAAACTGGGACTGGTTTCGCGATCGCAGCCCGGTGCATCACGTTGCGCAAGGCCGCACGCCGCTGCTGATTCTGCACGGCAAAGAGGATACGCGCGTGCATCCGAGCCAGTCGATGGAGATGTACCGCTATCTGAAGACGATCGGCCGCGCGCCCGTGCGTCTCGTGTTCTATCCGGGCGAAGGCCACGGCAATGCCAAGGCTGCGGCACGACTGGACTACAATCTGCGCATGATGCAGTGGTTTGAGCACTATCTCATCGGCCCCGGCGGCGATCCGCCGGGCGACGAGATCGATTACGATTTGCCGAAGAAAGAAACGAAAACGCCGCCCCCGGATGGAGACGGCGCTTCCGAAAAGTCGTGATGACAATTCAACCGGGGCGAATCAGCCGCGCGTGTTGTCCTGAACGTCAACGCCGGCCGGCGGCGTGAACTTGAAGCGGTCCGGCTTGATTTCGGGATTGACCTTGATGTCCGTGATGGTCATGGTCGATTGCGGCTCATTCTGCGGGCTGAACGAAACCATCTTGACGGGCAGGCCGGTTTCCTTGCAGTAGTAGTAAACCGTCTTGCCGGTAAAAGCCTTCATCTCTTCGCGCTTTGGTGTGGCCTCAACGACAAACGTCGGACGACCGTCAACCGTCTCGTCCGGCTTCACGGTGACGGTGTATTCCTTTTCCATGTCCTTAAAGGCCTTTTCCTGATCGACGGGCGGCATCTTGTCGTCGGTGTATTTTTCCTTTGTGGCCTGCTTGACGCCGTCGGTTTCGGTGTAGTTGTAGATATACTCGCCGTCGCAGACGGTGTGCTGGGTCATGTTGGACTTGTGTTCGCCGCCCTCGAACTTCGTCTCTGACTTGATGGTCATCTCGTTGCGGTACAGGTATTTTTCACCCTTCTTCGTGAACTCGTAGGTGCCGGTCGTCTCACTCTTCATCGACATCTGTGGTTGCTTGACGTCGTAGGTCATCTTCATCTTGTACTGCGCCGAGTTCAGCTTCTTTGAAACCTCGGCGATCTTCTTCGACACGTTCTCCCACGTCTCGGCCTGAGCGACGGAGACGCCGCATGCCATTGCGAGGCATGTTGAAACGGACAATCGCATGATTCGGTTCATCGAACACATCCTTTCTTGCACGTGTGCTGTTGGCGCGCGGCATGACGAGCCGCACATTTCATATCTGAAGAACAAGCCCCCATTTCGGTATACGCATTCGGCGTTTTGAACCCTCAAAATCCATGTTCTATTCGGCAGCCGCCGCTGCGCATGAGTTGGGATCATAGCCCCGAATCGCCCCGTGTTGTACCCGGCGAAAACAGATTACAATAGGTCCAGCGGCCGTACAGCACGAGGTACGAGACATGCATGAAGCCGAGCAAACCGAAGCAAATCGCGCCCTGGCTGCCCTCGGCGAGGGCGATTCTGGCGCTGCACAGCGGCTGTTACCAATGGTATACGCGGAACTTCGGGCGCTTGCCGGCAGCTATTTCCGCGGGCAGCGCGCGGATCACACCCTCCAGCCGACGGCGCTGGTCCACGAGGCGTTTGTGCGGCTGATCGATCAGAGCGGCATCCAATGGAAGAGCCGAGCGCATTTCATGGCCGTCGCCGCGACGGCCATGCGGCATATTCTCACCGACCATGCCCGCCGGACCAATGCGGTCAAGCGCGGCGGGGGGCAGCATCGCATCGAGCTGACGGACGGCGTCGCGCTGGCCGGCGGCACGGATATTGATCTCGCCGCGCTGGCGGAAGCATTGGAGAAACTGGCCGCGCTGGATGCGCGAAAGCACCGCATCGTCGAGCTGCGGTTCTTCGGCGGCCTGTCGGTCGACGAGGCGGCCGAAGTATTGTCGGTGTCGAAGTCGACCATCGAAAGCGATTGGCGCGCGGCCCGCGCCTGGCTCGGTGTTGAACTGAACAAGTAGCCTCGCAGCGAAGCACGCGCTTCGCGCGCAACGCCCCAAGCGGCTGCGTCGGATTGATGGCATGGATTCCGAGCATTTTCTTCGCGTGATGTCCGTCTTCCAAGAGGCCTGCGATCTTGACGAGGCCGCGCGGCGGGACTATCTCGACCGTGCCTGTTCCGGAAATTCGGCGCTGCGGTCTGAGATCGAAGCGATGCTCGCGGCCGATGCCAAACCGATCCAGCCGGTCGACTTCGCCGGCGCGGGAGCGCATCTGCTCGCGGCGCATATCGCACGCGACGACGCGCAGGCGCAATCCGGCGGCGCGGAACACGCTGAAGGAACAAGTGCCGTATTGTCGGCACCGTCGCTCGTTGATTCCGCCGTCGGCCGGGGCGGACTTTTCGCCGGTCAATATCGAATCCTTCGGCTGCTTGGCGAGGGCGGCATGGGCACGGTCTATGAGGCCGAGCAGACTCGACCTCGGCGCATCGTCGCGCTCAAGTTGATCCGCCAGGGACTCCATTCATCTTCATCGCTTCGCCGCTTTGAGCATGAGGCTCACATTCTCGGCCGCCTGCACCATCCTGGCATCGCGCACATTTACGAAGCCGGCTACGCCGAAGGCCCGCACGGCCGGCAGGCGTACATCGCGATGGAATACGTCGCCGGCGTGCCGCTGACGGAGTATGCCCGGCTGAACAACCTCACGACGGCGCAGCGCCTCGCGCTCATGCAAAAAGTGTGCGACGCCATGCAGCACGCCCATCAGCGCGGCGTGATCCATCGCGATCTCAAGCCCGGCAACATTCTCGTCGCCGCCGAGGGCACCACGTCCAGGCGCGGAGGACCGGATGATGCGCGCAGTGCGGACTCGTCGCGGCCGCCATCCACGAGCGGAGATTCGATTTCGCCGACGCCGAAGATACTGGATTTCGGGGTCGCCCGAGCACTGGATGGCGATCATCCCATGACGACGATGCACACGCTGTCGGGCCAGATCGTCGGCACGCTCGCATACATGAGTCCGGAACAGGTGTTGGCCGATCCCGATGAGATCGACGTTCGCTCCGATACATACGCGCTCGGCGTCATTCTTTATCAGCTTCTTACGGGGAAGATGCCGTACGACTTACGGGCCAAGTCGATTCCCGAGGCCGCGATGATGATCCGCGACGAGGTTGCGCCGTCGCTTTCGTCGCACGACGCCGGCTTTCGCGGCGATATCGAAACGATTGTCGCGAAAGCCCTGCAGAAAGACCGCGAACGGCGCTACCAGTCCGCGGCCGAACTGGGCGAAGACATTCGCCGCCACCTGGCCGGCGAGCCGATCGGCGCGAAGCGCGACTCGGCGCTTTACGTGCTGCGCATGCAACTGCGGCGCTATCGAATGTTCGTCGGCGCGGCGGCGCTCTTCGGTTTTCTGATCGCCGGTTCCGCCGTTTGGCTGAGTGTTCTCTATGGACAACAGCGACAGTTGCTGGTTGAGGTCGAGAGCCAGCGTGACAAAGCCATTGACGCCAGCCGGCTCGCCGGCGAGCGGGCGCAGGAGGCCACCGCCGCGCGCGATCGATCCGAGCGCTCCGCGATGCGCAGTGAGAGCGTCAAGGCGTTTCTACAGCAAATGCTGTCGGCGGCCGATCCGATGCTGGCGCTCGGACCTGAAGTCACTGTGCGAGACATGCTCGACGAAGCGGCTCGTCGCATGGACGCGGGTTCATTCACGGATCAGCCCGACATCGAGGCCGAAACGCGCCTGACGATCGGCATGGCCTATCGGCGTCTCGGCCGTTTTGACGAGTCGCGGCGACAGCTTCAAAACGCGCTGGCGATCAATCAGAATCTCCATCCCGGCGACCATCCTTATGTCGCCGACAGTCTGTCACAGCTTGCGGAACTGGCGCGCGTCGAAGGCCGACTCGACGCTGCCGACGCTCTTTCGCATCGCTCGATCGAAATGTTCCGCCGAGTCGGCGGCGTTTCGCGGGCGATGGGTTTGGCGCTGAACACGCGCGGAATGCTCATGATGAGCCGAGCTGAATACAACAACGCCGAAGCGCTCTTTAAGGAGTGCATCGACATCTGGTCCAGCGCGCATGGCGAAAAGTCGATCGATGTGGCCGGCGTGAAGCAGAATCTTGCGGCCATCTATCTGGAGGTCGGCCGCAAAGACGAAGCCAAGGCGTTGATAGAAGATTCGATCGCGTTGTTCGGCGAATCGGTCGGCAGCGAGCATCCTTATGTCGCGCTGGGGCTGAATAACCTCGGCGCGCTGGCGTTTGCAAATCAGGACTTCGACTCGGCCACGGAAATGTTGACCGAGACACTCCGCATCTATCGAAAGTTCTTCGGCGACGAAAGCCAGGAAACCGCCGGCGCGCTGATCAACGTCGCCGTGCTTCATGAAACGCGCCAGGCGCAGGATGAGGCCGAGACCTGCTACCAGCAGGCGCTCGCGATTCAGCGCAAGGTGCTTTCCGCGGAGCATCCCGAAATCGCAAAGACACTGTCGCGGCTCGGTCTCATGCTTCAGCGTCGAGGCCGTGTCGACGAGGCGGAAGCTGCATATCGCGAGGCACTGGACATATTTGAAGAAGCATTCGGCCGCGATCATCCCGATGTGGCGACGAGTCTGAGCAATCTCGCGTCGATACTCCATGACCGCGGCGAACTGGTCATGGCCGAGCGGATGCACCGCGAGGCGCTCGAGATTCGCCGGAACAGGCTTCCCGCAGGCCATCGCGATACGTCTTCGAGTCTCGGCATGTTGGCCGGTCTGATGCTTCAGCAGGAACGCTTCGAAGACGCCGAGCCACTGGCCCGCGAGTGTCTGGAGATTCGCGAACGGACGGCGCCGGATCACTGGCTGTGCGCTTCGGCAAGCGTTCGCATGGCGCTGGTTCTCGGCGGGCAGAAGCGCTTTGAAGAGGCAATGCCTTATGCCCTTCGCGGCTGGGACATCCTCGAAACGTCGCCGTTTGCCCCGGCGGAGTATCGCATCGAAGCCGCGGAGACGCTCGTCAAGCTTTGCGAAGCGCGCGGCCTTGCCGAAGAGGAGAAAGTGTGGCGCGACAAGCTGACCGAGCTGCAATCCGCGCAATCCGCATCATCGGGCGAGGAACGGGAGTAACGTTGGCAGCTATCGAAGCGCATGATGACGCCGCTCGGTGGCGCGCGGCAGTGGTCGCCGGACAGTCTCCGGAGGTTTCGTGAGATGGCGTACGATTTGAAACCAGAAGAAATTCGCGTGCTGGGCGTACTGATCGAGAAGTCGCTTGCCGTGCCCGAGTCTTATCCGATGACGCTCAGCGCCATCACGGCCGCGTGCAACCAGAAAACCAATCGCGATCTCATCACCGATTACAGCGAAAGCGACGTCAGTGCGGCCATCGCCCTGCTCAGGCGCAAGCAACTGGCCGACCAGGCGCCGCCGGAGCGCAACTCGCGGGCCATACGGTTTCAACACCTTTCGGAACAGAAGTTCGGCTGGAACGCCGCTCAGCGGGCGCTGATGTGCGAATTGATGCTTCGTGGACCGCAGACCGTGGGCGAGCTGCGCACGCATGCCGCGCGCATGACACATCTCGAATCGCTCGACTACGCACGCGAGCTGCTGGCCGAACTGGAGCAGACTGATCCGCCGCTGGTCGTCGAAATGGAGCGCGAGCCGGGCAAGCGAGAGCGGCGCTTCGCTCAGTTGCTCGGCGGACCGCTGACAGCCGCGGCGTACAGCGGCGCGCCGCAGGTTCTTCAAAGCGGTGCGACGCCGAGATTATCCGCATCAGAATCGTCCGGCAGCGCGAAGGCATTCGTCGATCCGCTGGAGCAGCGCGTGACGGAACTGGAGAAAACCGTTGCTGAGTTGTCGGTGAAAATCAGCCGGCTGGTGTCGGAATTAGGCGGATCCGCATGATGGTATGGCGCGCCGTAGGTCAGCTTCTGCGCGGCCCGGGTGCGCCCGTCCCGCCCTGCATGGCCTCAACATAGGCGATGCGAAGCTGATAGAGCGTTGTGTTGAGAATCTGTTGTTCCTGTTGCTCAAGCTTGCCTTGCGTTTTCTGCTCAAGCACGGCCAACAAGTCGATGTGATGTTTTGCGATTTCGAGATTCGGCGGAATGGCCTGCCCGCCGGGGCCTTGCATTCCGCCGAGACCGACCATGGCCTGCATGGCGAGTATTTGAATGATCTCGATAAAACTAGGATCGGGTAAAGGCCCCATCTCTTGCGCGGCGGATTGACGATCTTTGCCTTCGACTTCCGCGGCGAGTTTTTCTTTTTCCGCGGCTGCGGCGTTTTTCCAGTCGTCGTCGATCTGCAACTTCAAGTCATCGCTTGACATAGGCGCTCTCTTTACTGATGGGTGGTTCCCGAGTACATAAGCGGCCAGGGTCCGGGTCGCGATTGGGGGGAAACCGCGTAGTGTCCGGAGCACCTGGCCACTTACCTATCTTAACGTCTGAAAACATCGAAACAAGCATTTAGGCGGGTTTCAGTTGTGTGAATTCATACAATTTTGGTCACAATCCGGCCGTCAAACCCGGGTTCCATCCACGAAAACGGCCTCGATTGCCATCGAATCCTCAAACAAGACCTCGATCGTAACCGTGTTGCGGGCGTCGCTAGAGCGGGCCAGCAGCCAGTCGGCCCGCTTGCCGGGTGTCAGGCTGCCAAGGTGTTCACCCAGACCCAGTGCGGTTGCGCCGTTTAGCGTGGCTGTTTTCAGGAGGGCTGTGGCGGGGGCGTCGGGACTATGCCGCCGTACTTCCCGAAGCTCATCCAGAATGGATAGCGTGGGCACGCAGGCGGCGCTGTCGGTGCCGAGGCAGACGTTGATTCCGCGAGCGAGCATATCGCGCCAACGGTGCGCGGCGTGACCATAGTATGCATGGGCGCGCGGACACCAGACGACGGATGCACCGGCGGTTGCGATGCGCTCGATCGCGTCGTCGTCGGCGTAGTTTACGTGAGCCAGAAGCATGTTCGCACCCAGCGCGCGGGGGCTGGCCAGTAGATCAGCCATGCGCGGACCATTCGGCTGATTGTTCGAAGTGGCCCGGTTGCGAGCGAGAAAATCGGCGATGACGCCGGGCCGGCCGTTCAGCCAATCGACTTCTTCGCTCGTTTCGAGGTAGTGCATGGTGAGCGGCACTTGCTCGCGCCGCGCCAGATCGACGACCGCCGCATAGTCATCAGGCGAAACGGTATACGGCGCGTGAGGAGAGATACCGATCATGCACTGTGGCGGACACCGGGCAGACGCCGGCGCCGTACGGGAACGATGTTGCATGAAGGAGGCTTCAAGCGTGGCGGCGTCACTCGGCGGCTGCCGCGCGCCGCTGATGAGTTCGAGAAAGCAGACGCACCGGATCGGCGAATCGGCGAGCGCATCAGCACTGAGGCCGGTGCGAGAAATGTCTGCGATGCACGTCACGCCTGCGGCGAGCGATTCGGCGGCGGCCGGCTCGATGGCCGCGCGCTCACGTTCGACCGCTCCCGGCTCGAATCGCTTGGGGAGCAGTTGTTCGAGCCAATTCCAGAGCGGCATCGGGGGAAACAGGCCACGATAGCAAGTCAGCTCCAGATGGGCATGGGCGTTGACGAATCCGGGCAGGATCAACGCATCGCCGAAATCGTGGATCGCCGCGCCGGCGGGCAATTGCGGCACGATGTCCGCAGCGCGTCCGACAGCGCGGATGAATCGTCCATCGCAAAGCAGGCATCCGTCTTCGATGGGCGGCTTGTCGACGGGAGCGATCCATCTGGCACGGTAAGCGATCATGTGTTCGGCGCGCGGCTGTTCATACGCGCCCCGGCGCGCCGCGCTCCAGAAAGCGGCCCCAGCCGTTTTCGCCGCAGAACTTGTAATCGTCGACAATGACTTTACCGCGGCAGAGCGTCGTACGGCTGAAGCCGGCGAGGTTCCAGCCGT
Source organism: uncultured Planctomycetaceae bacterium (assembly GCA_964599535.1). GTDB lineage: Bacteria > Planctomycetota > Phycisphaerae > UBA1845 > UTPLA1 > JADJRI01. The sequence goes on along the minus strand of CAZRFP010000046.1, from coordinate 9,918 downwards.
CATAGGGCGACCAATCAGCGTTGGTCTCCATCTCGGCGGGATTGACCTTGATCTTGTGCTTGGGGTGAAGAATGGCGATGTCGGCGTCGTAGCCCTTCTTGATGCAGCCCTTCCGGTTGCCGAGGCCCATGATCTTCGCCGGCGTCGTGCAGCACTTATCGACGAGGTCGTTGATGCTCAGCCGTCCCTTAAGTACGCCGTGGGTATAGACCAGCGGCACGAGCGTTTCAAGTCCGGGCAGGCCCATCGGAATCTTCGTCCAGTCGCCGTTCCACATGGCCTTCTGTTCGCGGTTAAAGGTGCAGGTGTCGGTGGAGACAACGCGGACGGTGTCCTTCTTGAGGCCTTTCCACAAGCGCGCCTGATCGGGCTTCTTCTTGATCTGCGGGCAACAGGCGTAGAGATGGCCGTCTTCGCTTGCGAAGAGCGAATCATCGAGCACGAGATACTGAACGCATGTCTCGGCGAAGACGTTTTTCAAGCCGCGCTTATGGGCATCGGCGATGATGTCGGTTCCGTCGGCCGTGGACATGTGAACGATGTAGAGCCGGCCGCCGGTGACTTCGGCCCATTTGACGGCGCGCTGGATGGCTTCGGCTTCGATGAAGTTCGGCCGGGTGATGCCGTGCAATTGCGCGCCGAGGCGCTGCATCTCATCCTCGTTGTGATGGCGGGCGATTAGCTCGTCGAGAACACGGCTGCTCTCCGCGTGAATGAGCAGCATGGCGTCAAGCTCGCGGCACTTCTCCAGCGCGCCGAAGATGGCGGCGTCGTCGGCCTGCCAGCCCTCCTTTTCGTAGATCATGAACTGCTTGAACGTCGTGAGGCCCTGGCGAACGATGTTCTCCATTTCATCCTTGTGGCGGTCCCACTTGGTGATGGCGACATGGAAGCTGTAGTCGACGCAGGCCTTGCCCGCGGCCTTTTGCTTCCAGTTTTCGACGGCTTGCTGGAGTGATTCTTCTCCATAGGGGATGGCGAAGTCGATAACGGTGGTGACGCCGCCGCGCGCGGCCCCCTTGGTGCCGCTGTCGTAGTCGTCGGCGGACGTCGTTCCGCAGAAGGGAAGTTCAAGGTGGACATGCACGTCCATCGCGCCGGGCAACACGTAGCAGCCCTTGGCATCGATGACGCGCGTGCCGTTTGAGGCGGCCTTCTTCGCCAGCCCCTTGCCGACTTTGACGATTTTCTCGCCCTGGATCGCGACGTCGGATTTCTCGGTTCCCTTCGCGTGGACCACGGTTCCATTGGCAATGATGATGTCATATGACATGTTTGCGCCTCCGATTGATAGCCTAATTGCAGCGGCGTGGGCTATTGTGCGTTCGCTTTGCGGAGTGGTCAATCAGTGGAAACGTCGTGGTGGATGCCGTCCGCGCCGTTGCTGAATGTGCCTCGTGAAACTATGATTCAAGTTACCGCGACTGTGCGGAGGTGACATTTCCCGCCATGCCCAAACGGGTCATTATTCTAGGCTCCACCGGATCGATCGGACGAAGCGCCCTGAGCGTGGCCGACCACCTTCCGGGCGAGTTTGAGATCGTTGGGCTTGCGGCATGCACGAGTTGGCAGCGGCTGGTCGAACAGGCCATGCAATATCGCCCGCGTGTCGTGGTGCTGTCGGATTCTGAGTCGGCCGACCGGGCGATCGCCGCCTTGCGGACAGCCGGCTCCGCGACCGAGGTTTGGAGCGGCGCCGACGCGATGGTCCGCCTCGTGAAAGAGGCCGACGCGGATTTCGTTCTCGCAGGTATCGTTGGCGTGGCCGGCCTGCCGGCGACGCTGGCGGCGGTCGAGCGCGGCCTGACGGTCGGTCTTGCGAACAAGGAGTCTCTGGTCGTCGCGGGGCAGTTGATGGTCGATGCCGCGTCGCGGAGCGGTGCAAAGCTGATTCCCGTGGACAGCGAGCATTCGGCGATCTATCAATCGCTGCATTCCGGGCGTCACGAGGAAATCGAGAAATTGCTGCTGACGGCATCGGGCGGTCCGTTCCGAACGTGGACACTGGAGCAGATGCGCCAGGCGCGGCCCGCCGATGCACTCAAGCACCCGACATGGGACATGGGTCCCAAAATCACGATCGACAGCGCGACGATGATGAATAAAGCGCTGGAAATCATCGAGGCCAAGTGGTTGTTCAATGTCGATCCGGACCGAATTGAAGTGGTCATCCATCCCGAGTCGATTATTCATTCAATGGTTGTGTTTCACGACGGCTCGGTCGTCGCGCAGCTGGGCAGTCCGGATATGCGGACGCCGATTCAGTACGCCATGACGTATCCCCGCCGATTGGCCGGTTGCAGCGAGCGGATCGATTTCTCACGTCTCGGCCGGATGCACTTCGAGCCTCCCGATGTGGATCGGTTCGCGGCGCTGAAGCTGGGACACGAGGTCGCGCGGCGCGGCGGAACGGCCGGCGCGGCGATGAATGCAGCGAACGAGGCGGCGGTCGAGGCTTTCCGCGCGGAGCGTATTTCGTTTCCGGACATTACCGAGATCACGGGCGACGTGTTGCGTCGTCATTGTTATGAATCAACTCCGAGCCTGGCGACACTTTTCGAAGTCGATGCGTGGGCGCGGAACGAGGTTACTCAATGTTGCACGGTTTAGCTGCTGATCCTTCGCTCGTGTTCGCCCAGCTTCCCGCTTGGATGAACACGGCGTGGGCTTACATCCTTGTGATTGCCGGTTTTTCGGTGGTGGTCTTCGTCCATGAATTAGGCCACTTCCTCGCGGCCAAGTGGGCCAAGGTGAAAGTCGAGCGCTTCGCCGTCGGATTCGGCCGGGCGCTGTTCTCCTATCGCAAGGGCATCGGCTTTCGGCTTGGTTCGACGCAGGCCACGGCCGATGCGCGCATCGACGGCTATCTGCGCGGCCTGGGGCGCGAGCCGTCGGTCGTCCCTTTCGGCGACGGCGAGGAAGCCGCCGACCCCACGCCGCGCTGGCGCGAGCCGGATCGCGCCGAAGCGCTGGCTGCGCTGGGCATCGGCGAGACGGAGTATTGCTTCAATGTGCTGCCACTGGGCGGCTATGTGAAGATGCTGGGGCAGGAGGACTTCGACGTTGACAAGTCCGGGGAGTTGCGCGTCAAGGAGAACCCCGGTTCGTTTACGAGCAAGCCGATCGGCCACCGAATGGTCATCGTGAGCGCCGGCGTGATCATGAACCTGATCTTCGCGGCGGTTCTGTTCACCATTGTCAACATGGTCGGCATTCCACAGTCGCCGCCGATTGTCGGCTATGTCGTCGAGAACGCGCCGGCCAGCCGGGCCGGTCTGCTGCCGGGCGATCGGATTCTGAGCATCAACGGCGATGCCATTGAAGACTTCAACGATCTGATGCAGCGCATCGTTCTGTCGGATCCCGACGAGGTTCTAACGATGCGCGTCGAGCGCGACGGCAAGATCGTCTCTCCGCCGCCGGAGATTCGCCCTGAGTTTGTCGAGGCGCGCGAATTGCGTCAGATCGGCGTCGCGCCGGGCCAGTCGCGCCGGGTATGGGGCATGACGCTGGGTGACATTTCGGCGTCTCGGCCGGACGAGCTACAGGAGAACGACGAGATCCACAGCGTGGTCATCGACGGCCAAATTGTCGACGCGCGCGACGCGGGGATCATCCGCCGCGAGATGATGCGTGCCGGGGGCGAGCCGGTTGAGCTGATCGTCAAACGCCCGAAGGATGCCAAGTCACTCTCGATTCAGGAGCTGGTGACGTTTGATCCGCCGATCGAAAGCGAGACGGTTCGCGTCAAGGCTCGCGCGGTGTGGCTGCCGATTCCCTATGACGCGTCGCAGCGTTCGGCCGCGTCGCTGCTGGGGTTCGTGCCCCGTCTGACGGTGTTGCAGTCGGCCGATGGCAAGTCGATGGCCAAGGCGGGCGTGCGATCGGGCGATGTCATCGTTCGCATCGGGGTGTACGACTATCCGACGTATTCGGAGCTGGAATCCGCGATTCAAAACGCCGGCTCGGAAGGCGTTGAGATCACGGTTCGCCGCAAGGGGTCGAATCGCGAGGGACTTTCGGACGCGGCGATGGCTTTTTGCGTAAGCCATCGCGAGGACCTCATCCGTGCCGGCATCGAAAACTTCGCCGGCGCGCGAGAGCAGCTTGAGCGATTTGCCGCCGCGGCAAAACTGGGCGAAGCGGACGTCGCTTCAATACGCGACGCCGTCTCGAAGCTGGCGGATGCGGCCGCGTGGCGTAAGTGGTTTGAAAACGTGGACACGGTGAAGCTCGATCCGATTCGACCGAGCGCCCCGTTTGCGCTGCTGAGCAGTCCGCCGCCGACGATCGACGCGGAGATTCGCAACATTGACGAAAACCACCTGGTTGTCGCCGACGTGGTCGAGAAGTTCGGCGATCGGACGACACCGGCCCGCGCATCGGGAATCGAGCGCGGCGCGGTCATTCTCAGCGTAGACGGCGAGCCGGTGCGGGAGTGGTATCAGCTCAGTCGAGTGCTTCATAAGAATGCCGGGCAAACGGTGCGCGTTGAGTATCGTCTCGTCGATCAGATTCGCGAAGCGAAACTGGCGGTACCCGGATCCATCCATACCGCGCTGGGCATCGGCGGCGACGATCGTATCGTCAAAATTGACGGCCGATCTTCGAGCATGATGGAAACAGCCGACGGCCGGTCGCTGCCGCTGGCATTGCCGGACTGGCGTGCCGTCGAGCAGATGCTGAAGGAGTCGATCGGCAAGACGGTTCGTGTCGAGTTCGTGACATCGGAAGGGGAGATCAAGACGGGCGAGTACGCGGTGACGGCCGACAACATCGACCCGTGGCCGGCGCGGGTGCAGTATTATGCGATGACGTTCGTGTGCTATCCGTTGATCGAGACGAACCCGATCGCGAATCCGATCAAGGCGCTGTTTGTGGGCATCAAGCAGGCTCATCGGGCGACACTGGCGACCATCAAGACGATTCGCCATTTGCTGTTTACGCGAAAAGTAGGTCTAAGCAACGTCAGCGGACCGCTCGGCATCGCGCACAAAGGCTCGCAGATTGCCGAGGGCGGAGTCGTGGCGCTGTTCTGGTTTCTCGGGCTGATCTCCGCCAATCTGGCGGTGATTAACTTCCTGCCGCTGCCGATCGTTGACGGCGGTCTGTTTCTCTTTCTGGTGCTGGAGAAGATTCGCGGCGAGCCGGTGAGCATCCGCATGCAGGTGGCGACGCAGCTTCTGGGCATCGCGCTGATCGCGACGGTGTTCATTCTCGTGACGTATCAGGACTTGCTCCGGCTGATCACGGGCACTTGACGCGGCGGACGGCCTGATGCCGCCGCAAGAACGGCAGTGATTGGCGTTACAAACCGAATTTAACGGCGATTCCGCAGCAGAGCACGACCGCGCCTGCGGCCGCGTGGCCGAAGCGCGCGAGCGACGCAAGCTTGAGGGCGCGAACGCCATAGTGCATGGCCATGACGATGGCGGTCATGGTTGCAAGCGTAGTCGCGCCAAAGAGCGATGTCACGTAAACGACGCCCCACATACTGCCCTCGGCCGCGGGGAACATCAGGATGGGAATCAGCGCCTCACACGGGCCGAACACGAAGATCGTAAAGAGTACCCACGGCGTCATCGACGGTTGGCGCGTTTCGGAAGTCGCGGCCACATGGGTATGGGCATGGGCGGCATCGTGCGTGTGTTGATGTGCATGGATCGTGCCGTCAGCATGGGCGTGAAAGTGGGTGTGCGGCCGATTGCGTATCGCGGCGCGTATGCCCCAGACGAGATAGACCAGCCCAAATGCGATGAGGAGCCATCCGGCGAGATTCCCGCGGGCGTCTTCGACGCCTTCGAGACGATTCAGTCCGATGCCGAGCGCGATGCCGATGAATCCGAGAATGACCGAACTCAAGACATGACCGATGCCGCAGAGCAGCGTGACGATCAAGGTTCGCCGGGCCGTCCACCCGCCGGCGCGCGACATGGCGACAAAGGGAACGTAATGGTCCGGTCCGATGATGGTGTGAATGAAACCGACGGATACGGCTGTGATGGCAAGCGATTGCGGGATGTCATCCATATTGTGGTTGTCTCGTGCGGGCCGGTTCCAATTTTGTATGGATAATGATCCTAGTGTTTTCGGGGCGGGAAGTACAGCCGACGACGCGCGCGTCCCATGCTCTTTCTCCTGAACCGTCCTTGGAATCAGGCTGAAAAATTACCTTAAGGGCGCGCACAATTTTTGGGGAGTATCATACCCTGCGTGACCCGGCCGCGAACCGACGGTACAATTCCGCCGCGCGGAAAATAGCGAAGAACCGCGACCAGGAATCGCGGCACGGACCATTCAATCGCCCAACGCTTCCGCCAGCATCTGGAGACCACGATCGCCCATGTCGCAGCGCACCATGGAAGCCCACTATCGGCCCAACTGGGAACTCACTCAGGCATATGGGCTGCTCGGATACAACTGCGGCTACGCTCGGCCCGACTGCGCTGAGACGTTTGACGAGCATCAAAAGACCCTCGTCTGGCAGCTCCTCGGCGATACGGCCATCCACGATGCCTCCACCGTGCTCGATGTGGGCAGCGGCATCGGCGGACCGGCCGGCTGGATATTTCAAAAGTACGCACCCGCACGGCTGTTCGGCGTTGAGTATCTCGGTTCCAGCGTGCGCGCGGCGAACGAGCGCTTCGCGGAACACGCCCGCCGGCCGTTCTTCATTCAGGGCGACGCCCATCATCTGCCGCTGCCGAATGCGAGTGTCGATGTGATCTTCAATCTCGAATCGGCTCTGCACTATCGCGACAAGCAAAAATTCATCGGCGAATGCCGGCGCGTGCTCAAGCCCACGGGCACGCTCTGCCTTGGCGACATCACGACGACCAGGAAGTGGCTTTTTGCACCGGTCGAAATGTTGAATAAGCTGCCGTCGCAGTTTAATTCCAATGTTCACCTCTGGTCGGCGGCCGACTACAAGAACGCCTTTCGCGAACAGGGCTTCGAACTGCTGCGACACGAAGACGCCTCGCTGCCGGTCGCCAAGTCGATTGACGACGGCCTTGGCGAGATCAAATCGCGCGGCTGGCGCTCGATGAAGGGTTTTCGTGGGCGAATCGGCTTTATGTCGGTGCTGGCGATGCTGCTGCGCCGCAGGCTGCTTCACTATGATCTCTTCCGGGTTCGCCCGCAGGCGACGTGATACCACATCTTTCAAACCGGCTGGACCTGCCTCTTGAAGGCTCGCATGATCTGCGAGTCGTGCCGGGGTGTTCCGGTGTATATCTGCTGACCGATGAACAGGATCGGCCGATTCTCGCGGCGCATGCGGAGAACATGCGCCGGGCCGTCGCGCATCGCCTTTCCCCGCCCGATCCTGCAGCGCGGACAAAACGGGCCGATCTTTCGGTCGTGACGCGCCGTGTTCACTGGAGCGAGACGTTTAGCGCCTTTGAGACAACCTGGCGACACTATGAACTGGTTCGCGCACTCTATCCCGCGAACTATCGCGAGATGTTCGGGTTTGCGCCGGCATGGATGATTCGTGTCGATGCCGGCGGCGCGTTTCCACGATTCACATCCACGGCTCGACTTCGCCACGACAGCGCGACGTACATCGGGCCGCTCGCGACGTCGAAGGATGCCGATGAGTGGATTCACATGCTGGAGGACGCCTTCGATCTCTGCCGCTATTACGATGTTCTGCAACGCGCACCGGCCGGCGAAAGATGTGCCTATTACGACATGGGCAAATGTCCGGCGCCGTGCGACGGCACCATATCAATGAGTGTTTATCGCGATATGATCCATGCCGCGCTGGCGTACACGCTGGGGGATCGAGCGACACGCGTCGAATCGCTGCGCTCGCGGATGCGTGCGGCCGCCGATGCGCTCCAGTTCGAGAAGGCCGCCTCGATACGGGCCTCGATCGAGCGTGCCTCGGCGACGGCCGCGCGTTTCGAATTTTCGTTCTTGTGCGACATTGCTCGAAGCGGATGGCTCACGATACAACGCGCGTCGCGCAAGCGCCGCGATGCGAAGAAACTGCTCGTCAAGCCTTACTACATCGCACTTGGAGGTGTAATGGAGGGGGAGGCCGTGAAACTTGCGGACGTTGATACCGTCTCACTTTCGTGGATCGAGCGCGCCCGGTCGGCGCTTACCGGAAACACGAGTCCAACGTCCGGCACCGCCGCACTGTACGACGCCGCGCGCGGCCAAGAGACGCTCTCACTCGTCAGCCGATTCCTGTTCCAGGGCGAGCGAGCCGCGGGCGTCTATTGGCGTGCTGACTGTCTGCCCGATGTCGCCGGTCTGGCGTCCACGGTGCGCGAACGAATCGGCGGCTCGCCAGACTCGACAGAAGCGCTGCCTTTTCATCTGGCCAACGGGCAGTAGAATCCTCTGCATCATGGTCCGTTCAGCGTTGCCACTCACGGAGGTTCGATCGGTATGACGCGAAGACTTGCCGCACTTCTGGCCGTCTCACTTCTCTTGTCCAACGCAGGTTGCATGACGGCCGCCAAGCGCGTCTTCAAGGAGGCCAAAGGGGCGACATCGAAGACGCGCACGATTCCCAACGGCTCGCGCGATCCGTACAGCGCTTTCAAGGGTGTGACCGTATCGCCGGCAACGACTGAAATAGAGCCGCTGATCGCGCCGGAGTTCATGAGCGCGCTTCGCGTCGAACTCGTGAACCAGTTGACAAAGAGCGAGGACAAGGACGAACCGCCCCTCTTCGCCGGCGGCGAGCCGAGTCTGCACATCGAGCCGCGCGTCATGTGGTATCACAAACCCGGCGCGATGGGCGACATTCTGGGCACGAATTCGTACACCGTGGTGGTCTATACCATCAGCGGCGGCGGCAGCGTGATGAATCGCGTGCAGATCGTCACCAAGAGCGCCGCATCGCGCACCGACGACTCGGACATGGCCCGCTCGTCTGCTGAAGAACTCGTGAAATGGTTTATCGAGCGCCGTGAAGGTCGGTTTGACGAAGACGAAGAAGCCAAAGCGGCAGAGCGTCGCGAACGGGAACAGAAAAAGAAGAAAGACCGCGATTCGGATTGACGAATTCGGTCTCGTCCACATACGCGTGCATATCATCCGTTGGAGCCTGCCCAGATTCTCCGTGCAGCATCGGCGCATGGCGAGTAAGGTCAACAACAGGACGACGGCGCCGCGTTTGATTGGAACTTGTTCTTCGGTTTGCACACGTCCGTGGCAACAACGAACAACCTAATGCGGCGTGCTGGTTCTTCGGATCGCGTATGTCCAATCCGCTGCTCATTTCAGCTTTGCTTGTCTCGCTTGGCATTATTCAGCCGCCGGACGATGCCCCCGGCGTCCATGCAGAAGCGTCGGATGCCTCCTATGTAAATATCAGCTTCGAAGCCGTCGAAGCCCTGCGCAAGGCGCGAGAGCGTATCGACCGCGGAGACTGGCACGGCGCCGCCGCGGCCTATCATGAGATCGCGGCGAAGTACGCGGATCACGTCATGCCGGACGGCCGGCGGCGCTATGTCGGCGTGCAGCAGTTCATTCATGCGGAAATCGCACGATGGCCTGCAGAGGGATTAAAGGCGTATCGCGCGGCCGTCGATCGCGCGGCGGCGACCGCGCTGGAGCAGGCACAGTCGAAACGTGATCCGTCGGCGTTACTGTCGGTCGCCCAGTTGTACTTCGCTACGCGACACGGCGCTCAGGCACAAGACGCGGCCGGAGAACTGTCGATGGAGTCCGGCGACTTCGACGCCGCGCGTCAGTGGTATGAAGAGCTGTTGGCGTATCACCCGGACCGCGCCGAATTCGGCGCACACTGGCGTGTCAAGTCAGCGTTGTGCGAGGCCTGGCAGGGTGACGCCGCCGCGCTGCGCAAGCTCGTCAAGGAACTTGATAATACCCCATCGCCGGTCGTTGTTCGATGGGGCGGTCAGAAGCGCCCGATCGGCCAATTCGCCGCTGACA
>CAZRFP010000045.1:0-26846 GCA_964599535.1 uncultured Planctomycetaceae bacterium | reverse complement strand
GAGTCAGTGCGTCGGCATCCGGCACGTCGAGCCGCTCCTCCACTTGATTTCAATACGCAATCGCAAGTGACAAGCGGCTGTCATGTCGTCGCATGAACCCGCCACGGCACATGACCTGCCAGCCACTCAATCGGACTCAGCGGCTTGCAGTTTGTTGCGGTGTCTTGTCCGCACGGTTGGCATCCGCCAGATTCACACTGCGATTCGCTCCCGTCGCTGAAGACTCGACCACGGCATACAAGTCGCGCGAGCGATTATCGGAGAAGGCTTTCAGACGACCCGCGCCGATCGTGCCGGTGTACAGAATCAGCACGGCGCAGACAGTGACAAGGGCCTGACCCAGCATCGGCGTGCGAATGGCCGGCCGGCCATCATCGACGAAAATCATCACCCGCGCCACGCGTGCGTAGTAATAAAGGCTGATGAGCGTGTTAAAGACGGCAACGATGACGAGCGAATACCACTCAGCGCCCCACAAGGCGTAAAGCAGATACAGCTTGGCCATGAACCCGCCCATCGGCGGCAGACCCACCAGGCTGAACAGGAAGACGACCATCACCACCGCCAGCAGCGGGCTGCGGCGCATCAGGCCGTTCAATCCGTCGATCGATTCTTCGCCGGTCGCCCAGTAGACCATCGCCACGACGCCGAACGCGCCGAGATTCATAATGAGATAGACGCTGATATACGCCACAATCGCGCTGAAGGCCGGATGGGCCGCACCCTCGGTCGGAAGGCCGTTGTTCATCCAGATAATCGCAACGGCCATGAGCATGTAGCCCGCGTGCGCAATCGAACTGAACGCGAGCAGACGCTTCATATTGGTCTGCCGAAAGGCCGACAGATTGCCCACGGTACACGTCAGTGCGGCCATGAAGGCGACGGCCATCGCCACGAATTGCAGCATCTCAGGCGAGCCGATCTTGAACGTGAGCACCGAAATGATGCGCAGCATCAGACCGAGGCCCGCCGCCTTGCTGGCGACGCTCAGCCAGGTCGTCACTTCAACAGCCGCGCCCTCGAAGACATCCGGGCACCAGAAATGAAACGGCACGGCCGACACCTTGAATGCCACACCGACCATGAAGGCGAAGAGCGACACGCCCATCAACATCGATGGCGCGCCGTCGGCGCGGATGGCGCGGCCGATCTCTGCCAGATCAAATGTGTGGTAGTGACCGTAGAGAAGCGACGCGCCGTAGATCATGATCGCGCTGGTGACCGAACCGAACAGCACGTATTTTAGACCGGCTTCGGCGGCTTGCTTGTGGTGCTTTCGAAAAGCGGTAATGGCGTATGAAGGCAGCGACGCCATTTCGACGGCGAGCACGATCATGAGCAGATTTGTCGTGCTGACCATCATGGCCATGCCGAAAGCGCTGCCGATCAGTAGCAGAAAGAACTCGACCGAATCGTTCTTGCGAAGCAGACTCTCCGACATGCCGGAGTTCTGGCCCATCCACCACATCGCAATGATGAGCAACAGAAAGATCGACAGAAGCAGAACGAAAAATGCGCTGAACTGATCCGCTACGAACATCGGCGCGGTGCCGGGGGCGAAGCCGGCCCAGTTTGACGGAGGTTCGATGACCGCGCGCGCGGCGATCCAGCCGGTGATCGCCGCGCCGAGACCCGCGATCATGCCGGTGACGCGCCAGTTGCGACCGACGAAAAGCGCGGCCAGCAGGATCGCCACGATCGTGCCGACAAAGCCCCACAACGGGCCGATCGCCGCAAGATCGTCGGCCGACGGCATCCAGAACGCGGCGTCAGGCATCGCGTTTGACAAGATCATCCGGTCAGCCTCCCATCGCCGTTACATACGGCTTGACCAGATCGATCATCTGATCGAGGGTGCCGTTCATCAAATCAAACGTGTACTTCGGCAAAATGCCGAGGAAAATCGCCAGCACGGCCATCGGAATGAGAATGGCGGTCTCGCGGGCCGTTGCATCGGGATAGTGCGCGTATTCTTCGCGCAACTTGCCGAGATAGACGCGCTGGATCATCCACAAGATGTAAGCGGCCGTCAGCACGACGCCGAAGGCGCTGATAATGGCGGCGGGCTTGGCCCAGGCAAACGGCGCGTTGAAGGTGCCGAGCAGCACCCAGATTTCGCCAATGAAGCCGCACAACGACGGCAGACCGAGCGACGCAAAAAAGCCGAGCGTCGCCAGCGAACCATATCGCGGCATGGCCAGCCACAAACCGCCAAAGCGATTGAGGTCGCGATGGTGAGCGCGATCATAAATCACGCCCACCAAAAAGAAGCACATCGGGCTGCTGATGCCGTGGGCCAACATCTGGAACATGGCCCCCTGAAAACCGACATCCGTCATGATCGCGCAGCCGAGGACGACATAGCCCATGTGGCTGATCGAGCTGTAAGCGACGAGTCGTTTGAAGTCGGTCTGCGCCAGACAGCAGAACGCGCCGTAGATGATGTTGATGATGCCCAGCGTCGCGAGGAATCCGGCGAGATGCGCGCCGGCATCCGGAAAGATCGGATAACAGACGCGCAGGAAGCCGTAACCGCCGAGCTTCAGCAGGATGCCGGCCAGGATCATTGAGATCGGCGTCGGCGCTTCGACGTGCGCATCGGGCAACCAAGTGTGGAACGGGAAGAGCGGCACCTTGATCATGAAGCCTATGAAGAGCATCACAAACATGGCGATGCCGAAGTTCCAATAAAGGAACGTGTTGTTCGGATTGTTGAACAGTTCGATGATCGACTGGTTCGTCGCATAGGCCAGCAGATTAAACGTGCCCGTGCCGCCGAGAGCGTCGGCGCTGGTGTAGTACATCGCCAGCAGTGCGACGAGCATGAGCACCGAACCGGCCAGCGTGTAGATGAAGAACTTGATCGCGGCGTATTCCTTTCGCGGACCGCCCCAAACGCCGATGAGGAAGTACATCGGCAGCAGCATTACTTCCCAGAATATGTAGAACAGGAAAAAATCGAGCGCGCAGAAGGTGCCGAGCACGCCGGTCTCAAGAATGAGAAAGAGCGAGAAGAAACCCTTCGGTCCGCGATTGACGTTCCAATGCTCGAAGTTCCAACTGGCCCATGCCGAAAGCCATGTGATGAGAGTCGTCAGAATGATGAGCGGGAAAGACAGTCCGTCGACGCCGACATGCCAGAAGATATTAAAGCCGCCCTGCCGCGAGCCGTCGGGCAATTCGGTGCCGCCGACCTGAATCCACGGCGCCTTCGCCTCGAACTGCATGTTCGTGCCGTAGCTGCCCTGCGAGTATTCCCCGCTGACAAAGGGGCCGAACAACAGGCACGACAGCAGGAACACGACGAACGTGGTGATCCACGTGATCGATTTTGCCTGCTTCGGCGGGAAGATCAGAACCAGCGCCGCGCCGATCAGCGGAATGAAGATGATCCAATTCAGGATGTTCGCCATGTCAATCCTCTAACTGTGACACAGGCCCGCGGCCCGTGTGAACCTTGCGCGAGAAACTAACTTCCTGTCAATTCGGCCATGAACAGGCTCTGCCGCAGGCGCTCAAGCCCGCTGTCGATCTGCTCATGAAACAACACGGCCAGTAGCGCGATCGCCGCCGCGCCGGCCGCCATGGTCATATACATGCGGATTCGCCCGTTCTGCGGGCGACGGATGGCCGAACCCAGTTCGTATGTGGCGTTTGCCAAGCCGTTGGCAACGGCATCGACAAAGCCGATGTCGGTCTTCTTGACTTTCATGTCGAGCTGGCGGCCCATGAAATCGCCCAGCCCCCGCGTGAAGAACGCCGTCACATTCACCAGACCATCGACGACGATTTTGTCAAATGCCATGCATATGACACCGACGGCGCGCGTGCCCATCACGAGGCAGAAGTCGTAAGCCTCGTCGATGTAATATTTCCGCTCGACGAACGTCGCGATGAAGCCCAGCCGGCGCTTGATTGCGGCGGCGGCCTCCAGCCCACGGCGGTAGAGCAGCACGGCCAGACCCATGCCGATGATCCATGAGAAGCCGACATACTTCGCCAGCCAGGCGTGCGCATCGTGCGCGCCGCCATGCGTCAGCGTGAGCATCGTGGGCGTCGATGCCGCGGCGCCGCCTGCATCGACGCGAAGCGCCTTGGGCAGCTCATCCATCGAATGGGCCTCACCGTCGATCGCCACGACGGCCGACGCATCCGCCGCCGTCCCGCCGGCATCGGCGATGAGCGGGCGGAAGACCCAGTAGCTGCAAAAGATCGTTCCCACCGCCAGTACGGCCAGCGGGATGTACATCATCGGGCTTTCGTGGGCGTGATCGTACACATGATGGTCGCGCGGCTTGCCCATAAACGTGAGCCACCAGCAGCGCATCATGTAGAACGGCGTGACATACGCGATGATGATCGGGCACCAGAACATCCACGAGGGAATGGCCGGCAGCGTTCCGGCGATTTTCAACTTCTCCGGCGTGCCGGTGGCGTGGTCGCCGTGAGCATCGCCACCGCTTTGCGCTGCGCCGCGAGCGGCCGGCGCGGCAGCCGCAAGTAGATTAGAATGAGTAACCAACAGCGTAGACGACGAAGCGCCGTTCATCGATGCGAGCTGAACCGCGTTATCCACTCCCGGTTCCCGGTCAGCCCGTGAATGCGCATCGGTCGCGTGATCCCCGTGAATGTTATGATGCCGCTCATACGCCACCGCCAGAATTTCATCCTTGCTGAAATAGCCGCCGAGACCCAGATGCGCGCCGGGAATGCCGAAACCCGCAATGGCCAGCACGCCGATGAAAAACGTCCAGCATGTGACCGGCATCTTCTTTCGAAGGCCGCCCATCTTGGTAATTTCCTGCTCGTGGTGGCAACCTTCGATGACCTGACCGCTGCCGAGAAAAAGCATGGCCTTAAAGAAAGCATGGGTCATGAGATGGAACAGCGCGGCGACCCATGCGCCGACACCGAGACCGAAGATCATGTAGCCGAGCTGCGACAGCGTCGAATAGGCGAGAATCTTCTTGATGTCGGTCTGCGTCAGAGCAATCAGTGCCGTCAGCGTGAGCGTGATGCAGCCGATGATCGCGATGAAGAACTGGGCATCGGGCGTCAGCAGCCTGAACACGCGCGCCACAAGGTAGACACCTGCCGCGACCATCGTGGCGGCGTGGATCAGCGCGGAGACCGGCGTCGGACCGGCCATCGCATCGGGCAACCAGACATGCAACGGGAACTGGGCGCTCTTGCCCATCGCGCCGCAGAAGAGGCCGATGCCCATGAGTGTGGCGAGCACGATGCCAGAAAGCATCCAGGGCCTTTCGCCCTCCTTTACTTCAAGCCCAAGCATCTCCGAGAGATTAAGCCCTTTGAAAATGCCTAGGCTCTGGGAGGAGTCGAACCCGACCACCGCGCTCTGATTGTACTGTTGTGCGAAATTGGCGGCCGCCCCATCCAGATCGAACGTGCCCATATAGAGCACGACCATGGCCAAGCCGATGATAAAGCCGAAGTCGCCGACGCGATTGGTGATGAACGCCTTCATCGCCGCGTCGCTTGCGTATTTCCGCTCGAAGTAGAAGCCGATCAGCAGATACGAGCAGAGGCCGACCAGTTCCCAGAAAATAAACAAGAACAGCAGGCTGCTCGAAATCACCAGCCCCAACATGCTGAAGCTGAACAGCGAGAGATACGCAAAGAAGCGGTGGTACTTGCTCTGGCCATCGACTTCGTCGCTGTGCCCGGCCATGTAGCCTATCGAGAAGAAATGAATCCAGAAGGCGATGAATGTCACCATGAAGTACATGATGACCGTGAGCGAATCGAGCTTGACGCCGACGGTGATCGGCAGCCCGCCCAAATCGCCCCAGTGAAAGCGATAAGCCCCCGCCTCGGCCGCGTAGCGCGCCGCGGCGTCCATGCCCCACCAGTTCACCAGCACCCAGGTCGACAAAACGCAACTGATGCCGATGGCTGCAAGGGCGACAAACGAAGCCTTCGGCTTGCCGAGCGCCGGCCCCCAGAACGCGAGAAACCCGAAGCTGAAGAGCGGAATGAACACGCCCAGCACCAGGCACAATTCCATGGTCTGACTCAGTGTCATATCAGGAGCATCTCAAGCAATGCGTGGGGAGTCTTGTCCACTCGCTAGTTTCTCAATTCGTCGCCGCGGTCGACGTCGATCGTCCGCAAAGCGACATAAAAATTCATGAAGATCGCAATCGCGATCGCCGCCTCCGCCGCCGCCAACAGAATCACGAACACGGCGAAGATGTGCCCATCCGCCGCGCCGGCGGTGAACTTGCTGAAGGCCACGAGGTTGATATTCGCCGCGTTCAGCACTAACTCCACGCCGATGAGAATGCCGATCGCGTTGCGCTTCGTCGTCATGCACAGTATGCCGAGCGAGAATACGATCGCCGACAGCACGAGATAATGGTTCAGGCCGATGTTCGATAGCATGTCCGCTTATTTCTCCGATCGCGCCAGATACGCAGCGCCGACCATCACCACCAAGAGCAGCACGCTCGCCACTTCAAACGGCGCCAGATACGTCGTCAGCAGCGTGTTGCCCACGTCCGACACTTTCGGAGAAGCGTCCAGCGGTGCCTGCGCCGACGTGCGCCATTCCGCGGTTGTCATCAGAATAATCAGTCCCAGCGCCATCAGGCCGCTGACGACGCTCGCGCCGATCGCCTGACCGCGCGTCGGCGAAAAGCCGACCCACGGTGACTGGCTCGTGAGCATGACGCCAAAGACGATCAGGATCAGCGTGCCGCCGGCGTAGACGATCAGTTGAATCACCGCCAGCAGGTTCGCATCCAGCAGGAAGTACAGACACGCCACGCCGCCCAGCGTGCCGAGCAGGCATGTGGCCGTGCGGACGATGCTCTTCGACACGACAACGCCGATCGCACTGCCGAGCGTCAGCGCCGCGAAGATGTAAAATGCGATTGCATCCATTCGAATCACTCAGACGATCAAAACATCTTTCCTACGAGCCGGGCAACTGCTCCGCCGCCATGCTGCCGACGAGCCGCCGGTTGTTCTTGTAGCCGTACGCGGCGATGCCGAGGCAGCCCAGCATGAGCACCACACCGATGGCCACGAGCACATAATGTAAGGCCGTATCCAGGGCCACCAGCCAACCCCACTGTGCATGATTCACGCCGAGCATCCAGAGCGTGTTCGCCAACAGGACGATCATCGTCAGCGGCAGCAACACCTGCACGCAGGCATACAGCACTTGATCGATGCGGATGCGCGGCAGCGTCCAACGAATCCAGATCTGAACGTAGTACAAACCAAAGCTCTTGATGACAAACCAGATCGGACCTTCAAACAGCAGGCCGCGGATGAAATTCGAGCCGACATCGTCGCCCGTCGGCGCCCAGGCCATCGGCAAGCCTGACTGCCAGCCGCCGAGGAACAGGATCACCGCGAGACCTGACACAACAAACATCGCCACATATTCGCCGAAGAAAAACAGAGACCAGCGCATGCCGCTGTACTCTGTCAGAAAGCCCGCAACCAGTTCCGACTCCGACTCAGGCAAGTCAAACGGCGCCCGCTTGCAACTCGCCAGCGCCGCGACGTAATAAATGAAAAACGCGGCGAAGCACCACGGATTTGCAAAGACGTACCAGTTCCAAAAGCCGCCGGCCTGCTGCGTTGCGACTCCGTCCGCTCCGCCCAACTGCAGCGAACCGGCCATCATCACGGGAATCAGCAGCGCCATGCCCATCGGTATTTCGTAAGAGACCATCTGGCAGGCCTCGCGCATCGAGCCGTAGACCGACCATTTATTGTTGCTGGCCCAGCCTGCGAGGATTACGCCGAGCACTTCGACGCCGAGCATCGCCAGGATGAACAGCAGCGCCACATCCAGATCGCGAAACACCCACGCGCTGGCAAACGGCAGAGCGATGAACGCCAGCAGCGGCGGAATAAACACGATGTACACCGCCAGCTTAAACAGCGTCTTGTCGCCGCCCGAGGGGATGTAGTCTTCCTTGAACACCAGCTTGATTCCATCCGCCGCAGACTGCGCCCAGCCGTGCCAACCGCCCGTCCGCATTGGACCCATGCGCGATTGAATGCGGCCGGCCACCTTGCGCTCCCACCAGATGCCGAAGGCCGGAATGATGCTCACGAATCCGATGATGCCCGCGAGCGCGAGCACGTCGCGTACCAATTCAAACTGAAGCGGCCAGAGCAGATAGCCCAGGACCGGTACGTCGAGGTGATAGCCGCTGACGAAGGGAATCGCGATGTCGGACATGGCGGCATACAAATCCTTCGCCGTCAGCGCGTAGGAGATGCCGATGCCCCAGATTTCGTTCGCGCCCGACGATGCGGCATGCTTTACGACGTCGAACACCCAGGCATGCAGCCACACCAAAAGGCACGTGCCGACAATGGCCGAGATGAAGATCGTGAACGGTGTGTAGGCCCACTTCAGAATGCGAACGATGGAGTAGTAAAACGCGATGGACAATGCGCCGGCCGTCAGGCCAAGACCGGCCAGCCCCGCGCCGACGCACAACACGAGAACCGGAACAATCTTCCAGTCCTCGATGCGTTCGGCGCTGAACGGCTCAAGCCAGAGCAGCGTAGCGGCTGCGGCCAGTCCGAGGTGCGCCGCACCCAGTACAAGCAGGGTCCAGAAGGCTCGGTGTCGAAAGCTCGTCAGCCGCTCGGGGCTTTTCTCGATCCAGGGCAACGTGATCTGGCTCACCCGCATCCTCCACTGAAGCGCACGATTCGCGGCACTCCGTCCGCGATTGAGCCACCCTTTATAGCGAGTCATCCCCCGCTTGGCTAGGCCGCGCCGAAGGAGGCCTAACTCCAGCCGCAAGGCCTACTTCGGACAATCAAAGACCTGTGACGGCCATTTGATTCAGCACGGATGGCAATCCGTGGCGGAACAAGTGGCTCCGGCGTCTCGCATGTAATTCCGCGCCGCGACGCTTTCCCATCCGGGTTGGGCTTTGACCGAATACGAAGCCGTGATAATGCGCTGTGGAATACCCCGCGAGCTGGGTTGGATTGCGCAGGTTCAGATGCTGACGTGAATGGCTGATGGGGTCGGTTGATCGGCAATCTGGGGATGTTTTGCTATGCCTAACGCGGTCTTCGTCGCTCGAATCGGCCGCCTTATGCCGTAGAACCGGGAATGAGCAGGTCATCAGGCTGCACATTTGGCACTCAGCCGGAGCTTGGGCGTCGCAACACCAGCGTGGCACGCGGATTGCTACGTTCTACTGGTGCACAGACAATGCGGCGGACGTGCCGCTCATGTGGGATCACGACCACTTCCTCTCTCCGGCCCGAACACTCGTGACCGCACAGGTACGTCCGTCGCATCCCTCCTTTTTACGCCGGACGTGAAAAGTTGCGGCAAGGAAGCGCGCGATCGAATTGATTGAGTATGCGACCGAACTGATCGCGCGCATGATCGACTGGAACGATCGACTGGAACGATCGCGAAAACGGGCCTCCGAGTCATCCGAGCCATAAGAGCCATTAGAGGTACGGGCCGTGTTCACAACCCTTGCCGAGAAACAGCAAAAAAATCCGCACCGAGCGACCGTGGACGCCTTGCATACGGCCCGGAACCGCCGAAATTTGCCGCATGAATCGCGCTGCAGCCATCGCGCGAGTGCCAATGATATGTCACTGGGCCTGCCCGGACTCGAACTCCGCGCCATCCGGCGCGCGGCCCAGTAGTGACAATCAGTTACCCCAAAGCAGGTTACATCTTCGACAGATTCACGGAAATATCGTCGCAGACCTGCCCGTGTGCGAACCGTGTGCTACACCGCCGGATCGGGCGCTATCTGCCCTGATTCAGAGGTGGGGCGCTCTCTCCCATGAGTCCAGGAGGGTCATTCTGGCGGTTGCCGGTCTCGACGACAACAGCTGAGTCGGTGGGATATAGATGGCGCCTCTTGTACCGATAAGAGTTCGGAGAAGGGCCCCGGCGCGGCAGCCACCAAGGTTGCTGCAGCGCGACCGTGTTACGAGCACGATCGCCTTTTACACGCCGGAGCCGAACCAGACTTCGGACTAATGCACCAAGGAGATCGGCTCCATGTTCCGTGCCCAGGACCCGTAAACCTGTCGTCCCCAAATCCATCACTGATCTGACGGCCGCGCCGTATAACCCCCGCAGGATTGCGGACGCGTCACTCTCCGGGCTCCAACATAGTCTGAGCGAATTCGGAGACATCGCCGGCGTCGTGTTCAATACACGCACCGGCAATCTTGTATCCGGACACCAGCGAGTTGATGCGCTTAGGCGGAAGTTCGGCGAGCGCGTTCGCATCACTGACGTGCGCGGTACCGCATGCATCACTGTCGACGGCACAGCGCTCGCCTTCCCGATTCGGCTTGTCGATTGGCCTCTCTCGCGCGAGCAGCTCGCGAACATTGCCGCCAACAACCCGCACATCGCTGGCGAATTCACCAGTGACCTGGTGGGCCTGATTTCAGAGCTCAAGCAGTCCGATGTCGCCGAGTTGATTCCACCGCTTCAGATCGAGGAGCTGCTCGGCGATCTCGCGGTCACGAGCGAAGTGGCGGCTGGGCTACTTGATCCCGACGCGATTCCCAGTCCGCCAGACGATCCGATCACCCAGCCCGGTGATCTGTGGCTCTTAGGTGATCACCGCCTGCTCTGCGCCGATAGTGCATCGCCGGCCGACGTCGATCGCCTGCTCGGCGGCGCGTCGATTCATCTCGTCAACACGGATCCGCCTTACAACGTGAAGGTCGAGCCGCGCTCCAACAACGCGATTGCCGCCGGCAACTCGTCATTTCCAGAATCGAAGAAGCGCACGCATCACCAGAGCTTCGATGTGGCGCGGCAGGGAGAGAAGAAGGCGACTAGTCGCAAGCTTCGGGCCAAGGACCGTCCGCTCGCGAATGACTTCGTCAGTGACGAGGCCTTCGACCAGCTGCTCGACGCATGGTTTGGCAACATGGCACGCGTCCTCGTGCCCGGGCGCGGCTTCTACATCTGGGGCGGCTACGCGAATCTCGGGAACTACCCGCCCTACCTGAAGAAGCACGAGCTTTACTTTTCGCAGGGCATCGTCTGGGACAAGGAGCACCCGGTTCTGACGCGCAAGGACTTCATGGGCGCATTCGAGATCTGTTTCTACGGATGGCGAAGCGGTGCCGCGCATGTCTTCCTGGGTCCGAACAATGCGACGGACCTCTGGCACGTCAAGAAGGTCAACCCGCAATCGATGATTCATCTGACCGAGAAGCCCGTCGAGTTGGCGGTTCGCGCGATGCAGTACTCGTCGCGGCCGGGCGAGAACGTCCTCGATCTCTTCGGTGGCAGCGGCTCGACGATGATCGCGGCCGAACAGACCGGCCGACGCGCCTTTCTGATGGAGCTCGATCCGTTGTATTGCGACGTCATCGTCCAGCGCTACGAGACCTTTTCGGGCAAGAAGCCTCGGCGAACTCGCGGCCACAGGGCGGCCTGACGACCGCACCCGTTGGCCCCTGTCGCGTCCGGGGCGGCCCTTTGGCCGCCTCGTCGCGTTTCTGGGCGGTGTCATCACCATGACAGCGGCCAAGGTCCGAGTATCGAAAAATGCTGAAATTCAGGGGAAAAACGCGGAATTGCCTTGATGTCGTTCGCCGAATTCGCCCTGATGTGCTCATGGGTTGCGAATGCGACCGAATGGTAAACCACGATGACGACGGAGAACGACGATGCCAAAGACGAACAAGAAAACAGCCACGAACGAAACTAACGACACCTCGGTGATACGCGCAAGCTTCCGGATCATTAGCAACAAACAGGATCGCGTATGTGGTGGCCGCTGGGTGATGGGAACGATCGGCGGGCACAAGTTTGAAGCCCTGGTTTTCGCCGAGTCTGCGCGCCGCGGATGGATATGCCAGTTGACCGTCGAGCAAATCAAAGACGGCAAGACCGTGGCGAGCTATTGCCTTGACTGGGACAGGCGACCCACAACGCGAGAAACACGGAACATCGTGAATGTCCTGGTCGAAGGCCTCGCCGAGGCGGCCCTCTAAACACGAACACCCACTCGAAAGGAGTAAGTGACCATGACCATCGAATTCCAGGCCATTGAGTTCGAAACGGCCCACGAGGCAATCCAGTATTTCAACGCCAGCGGCTACGGCGATGCCGTGATCGCGTTGAATGGGAAGTGCTACGTGACGCACAAGGCCGAGGCCGATCGGCTCGACGCCGCCGGCATCGCATTCGCGTACCTGCACGACCACACGATGCCGGATGGCACGCACCGGATCATGACCGTTCCGGTGAACTGAGCGAAGACGCCGCGTCGCGTGGACACGGCAAGACGAGGACCCTGAAAGCAGGAGACACACATGAAGAAAGACCAGGTCCAGATCGGCGGCACGTATGTCGCCAAGGTCAGCGGCCAGTTGGCCCAGGTGCGAATCGACCGCGAGAGTCCGTACGGCGGATGGGAGGCGACGAACATCGCCACCCGGCGGCAGGTTCGGATCAAGAGTCCGCGCCGCCTGCGCCGAGCGGTGACGCCGGCGGTCAGACAAACACCGACCACGGCGGCGGCCGAGCCTGAGGAATACGACCCGGACCGATGCTACGTGACCGATTGCCCAAACTCGCCGGTGCTCGACCACTGCGGTCGACCCACCTGCCAGATTCATTGGGATGCGTATTGCGCGGCGGAAGCGCCGCAGGATGAAACCCCCGAGACCGCGATCGTCGATCGCGGCGAACCCAACCAGGAGATGACTGAGATGGCGAAGAAAACGAAGACGACGAACGGATCGAAGAAGACAACGAAGGCCTCGGCGGCGACACGGCAGCCCAAGGCGACGAAACAAGCCAAGGGAAAGGTGGAGCCAGCCAGCGCCAAGGAGAAGAAGACCAGTGCCCTGGACGCGGCGGCCCTCGTGCTGCGGAAGGCCGGCCAGCCGATGCGATCGCAGGAACTGATCACGGCGATGGGCGAGCAGGGTCTCTGGACCAGCCCGGGCGGCAAGACGCCGCACGCCACGCTCTACGCCGCGATGATGCGGGAGATCAACGAGAAGGGCGGCGCGTCGCGCTTCCAGAAGATCGAGCGCGGCCAGTTCGCCGCAAGCGGGAAAGGAGAGTGATCGAAGGTGCCACAAGAACTTACAATGAAGGAGACAGATGTGATGACCATGCCTGCGCGTGCCGAGAGGTTCTGTGTTGAGAGTAACAAACTTGTCTATTCGGTTACGCCGGTTCGCGGGCGGCCCTATACGATTCGTTGTCCGGTGAACGTGTTCGAGGAGATCGCACTGACGGTCGAAGAGACCGATGAGAAAGGGTTCGCGGCTGCCGAGTTGGCCGAACGATCGAAGGCAACTTGGGTCCAGACCTGCGCTGTCTTGGCGTTTCTGCAGGAGCTAGGCTTCATCAATCGGCAACGTCGGCGGTATTACCGTGCAATCGGCTACCTGTATCTCGAAGCGATGACCGAGTACTACGCGCTGGCCGAAAAAGGGAGCGAGGCATGGCGCGAATAACCCCCGACGACTACGAAGACTCGAACCTCGTCGACGAAAGCGATGCGTGCCCGACCTGCGGCGAACGGAACAAGGACCAGCTGCTCTGGGATGACGACGGCCGTGTCGTCTGCCAGGTGTGCCGCACCACTTACCAGCCCGCCGCGCAAGCCGAATAGGCGGAAATGCAACACCATAGCCAACGCCTCGGTTCTGCCGAGGCGTTGCTCCGGTTGGAGATTACAAAATGAATGCACCGAACAAAACCGAACACCCGAAGCAACGCGCTTTTCTCTCGGCCTATGCAACAATTGGCCTGATCGCCCCCGCCTGTCGCAAGGCCCAATGCAGCCGAACCCAGGTATACGAGTGGATGCGCGCCCCCGAATTCAAGGCACGAATGGACGCCGCGCGCGAAGAGGCGTGCGACACGCTCGAAGCAGAAGCCATGCGGCGCGCGGTACACGGATATGAGCAGCCCGTCTTCCACAAAGGCGTGCAGTGTGGCGTCGTCCGGCGATTCAGCGACGCCCTCCTGATGTTCCTCCTGAAGGCCGTGCGCCCATTCAAATATCAAGACCAGCCAAATCCGCGCTATCGCGAGGCGGTTGCCGCCGCAGCGTCCGATACGTAATTCACGGGGGCTCGAATTGCAAAGCGATGCGATCTGAGATGCCGATCCGCAAACCATGCCGTCAGTGCCGGCGCAATCTCACGCTCGATCGATTTTGCCCGGCATGCCGGGACAAGAGGACCATACCTCGTCCGTGTGCCCGCTGTCGCAGCAAGATCACCACTCAACTGTTTTGCCCGACATGCTACCAGACCAAGAAGGCTGAAGAACGCGAGCAGCGGCCGTCAGCCCGTGCTCGTGGCTACGACACGCGCTGGGAGCGCGCGTCCAAGCGATTCCTACGCCACCACCCGATTTGCAGACACTGCGAGGCAGATGGCATCACCAGGCGTGCGAACCTCGTAGACCACATCGTGCCACATCTTGGCGATCAGGCGCGGTTTTGGGATGAGGCCAATTGGCAGCCGCTCTGCACACACCATCATGCGGTGAAGACGGGCCGAGAACGCGCAGCTCGTCGGCAAGTGGGGGATAGGCCTCAGAATCATGCCACCGAAATCACCCCGGACCGCCCGTCGAAAGCGCGCAAAAAAACTAACGCAGTTTTGGGGGGGAATGCGGAAAACTGAAAAACTGCGCCGCCGGCACCGTCGGCGAGAGGTGGAAGTCGATACTGGGGGGCGACGATAAGAGAGCATGGGATTGCGCGGGCCGAAGCCGAGTCCGAAATCAAAGTCGTCGCGGGCGGCGCGGGATGCGCCGCGCTCGGATGGACAGGCGCCGGCGAGGCCGGCGAAGCTCGACGACCAGGTGGCACGGCACTGGGATGAGACGGTGGATAAATTGCGGGGGATGGGAATTCTGCACAGCGCCGACGGGGCGGCGGTGCTGCGGTATGCCGTGGGGCTGGCTGAAATGGAGGCGCTGATTGAGGTGCGAACGCTGCCGGCGATCGATAAGAAGGAGTGGCACGCGCGATTCACGGCGCTCTGCGCGACGCTAGCCAAGCTGGAGGCGTGCTTCGGATTGACGCCGGCGGATCGCACGCGCGTGTCGTCCGGGACCCAACGTGCGACCCAGCAGGACGAAAGCCCGGAAGCGAAGTTCCTCAAGCTCGCCCAGGGCGCGTGATGTAAAAGCCGGACGCGAGGGCGTCGAGGCGCCGCAGCGCCGATCCGACAAGACGGCGGTGTCCGCACCGCCGAAACGGCGCGAGCGGGCCTGGCGGCGGGCGCTGGAACGCTCGATTCCACCGGCGTGGCGCAAGCTCTTTCAGGCGATTCCGGGATATTGCCCGATCGCCACGGCCACGGCCGAGTGCCACTTCGACGCCGCGAAGGCCGACTTCGTCGTCGCGTTCGTCGAAACGGTCTGCAGCCACGTGGAGGGCCGGCACGGCCCGTACCTGCTGGAGCCGTACGAGAAGGCGATTCTGGGATGCCTGTACGGATGGCAGATTGACATCAGCGACACCCTCGGTCAGCGCACCCTGCGCCGGTACCGGGAAGTCTTCATCCTGATCGCCCGCAAGAACGGAAAGACCATGCTGGCCGCGGCGCTTATCCTCTTCGAACTCTTCTTCGGCGGCGAGCCTGGCGCCAAGCTCTTCTCCATGTCCGGCAAGAAGGAGCAGGCCGGACTGGTCTTCGACACCTGCTGCGCGATGCTGCGTTACAAGCCCGACTTCAAGCGCCTCTGCAAGATCAACACCTCTTGGAAGGAGATCATCCGGCTCGACCCGGAAACCTTCGATGAGACCAATGTCAAGTACCGGGCGCTGCCGACGGACGCCGACACCAGTCACGGACTCAATCCGCACGTCTTCATCAACGACGAGTTGCACGCCCAGCATTCGCCGCTGATGACCAGCGCGATGGAGACCGGCACCGGCGGCCGTGACCAGCCGATCCAGTTCTCGATCACCACGCAGGATTATGACCGGCCGAACTCGATCTGCCTCACCAAGTACCGCTATGCCTGCGATGTGCGAGACGGGAAGGTGAGCGATCCGACGTTCCTGCCGGTGGTGTTCGAGGCGCGGCCGGGCGATGACCCCGGCGCGAAGAAGACATGGTCCCGGGCCAACCCGAAACTGTATGTCATTTCGTCGCTGATGCGGGACATGGAGAGTGCCTACCGTAAGGCACTGCATGACCCCGTGGCCATGGGAGAATTCAAGCGGGTGCGGCTCAACCTGATCACCGCCACGCGCACCGGCCTCTTCGAGACCGAGCAGTGGGACCGCTGCGCGGCGGCGATCGACCCGGCGCGCCTGCGCAGCCTGCCCTGCTGGGGCGGCCTGGACTGGGCGCTCTCGTCCGACATTGCCGCATGGGTGAAGCTGTTCCGCGACGAAGATGCGCGGACCGGCATGGTGCGCTACATCGTTCAGCCCACGTTCTGGGTGGCATCGCAACTGTCGAGTCGCTATCCGGCCGCCACCGCCGAAACCCTGCGCACCTGGATCGCCGACGGCCTGATCGAGAAGTCGATCGGGGCGACGTGCAGCTACGCCCAGGTCAAGCAGCGCATTCTCGCGGACCACGCCGCCTATCGGCTCACCGAGGTGGCGGCCGATCCACACAACTGCGCCCAGATGCTGGAGGAGCTGCAACAGGAGGGGCTGGTCTGCGTGCAGATCCAGCAGAGTTTCGCGGCGATGAACGAGGCCACGCAGCAGGTGGTGAAGGCCGTGGCGGATGGCGAGCTGGTTCACGACGGCAATGCGGTGCTCCGTTGGATGGCCCTGAACACCGAGGGGCGCACCGACCCCAAGGGCAACATCATGCCGAGCCGCTCGGCCGATCGCATTCAGAAGATCGACGGCATTGTCGCGACGATCATCGCGATGGCGCGGGCGATGGTGAAGGGCAGCCTGGGCGCCGGGGCGTCGGTGTATGACCAGCGTGGCGTAGTAATATTGTGAGCGGACGGCCGAGACACGGAGTGTGTGGATGAAACCGAGAGACTGGGCGGACGTGGCCCTGCGGCATTGGCCGCTGGGAATGGTGGTGGGTGGCTCGCTGATGGTCCTCGGACTGGGTTGGACGATGATCCTTGCGGGCCTGATCGCCTTCGGCCTGGGTGAGGTGGATGCGATGCGGGCGGCGATGAAACGGGACGCGCAATGATGGCGTTGGCTCAATATCCGGCAGGTTGCGGCGCGTGCTGTAAAAGCAGACCCAACGGCGTGCCGGCGAGGACGCACGCGGAGAAGTGGAGCAAGACGCTGACGTTGGGGGCCATGAGTTGATCCTCGATCGAGTCTATCAGGTGGTGAGAGACTTGCGGCGACGGCCGCAGACGGAGCGGCGCGCCGGGAGCCACGGACCCGTCACCCTCAGCTCGCTCCGCGGAGACGAGGACTGGCTCTTCGGCGGCGGCGAGGTGTGGAGCGGAGAGCAGATCAACCACCGGACCGCGATGACCTACGCCGCCTATTGGCGGGCGATCTCGATTGTCGCCAACGGCTGCGCCCGCCTGCCGCTCAAACTGCAACGAAATACCGGCGATGGCGCTGAAACCCTGAAGGCCGACCCGCGCTATCGCCTGATGCGATACAAGCCGAACCCCTGGACGCTGGCACAGGACTTCATTCGCACCCGCGTGTACCACGCGATGGACTGGGGCAACGGTTACGCCGCGATCGTGCGCGTCGGCGGGCGGCCGGTCGAGCTGCGGCAACTGCCGGCGGGAACCACCTGGCCGGAACGCAAGGCCGGGAAACTGCGCTACCACACGGAGTATGAGCAGGATGGACGCTGGGTCAAAAAGGAGCTGGACCCCGAGGATGTCTTCCACATCCGCGGCCTGGGGGATGATGGCATCTGCGGCTATGACGTCGTCCAGTACGCAAAGCAGACCCTCGGACTCGGCCTGGCAGCGCAGCGACACGGAAGCAATTTCTTTAGGCACGGCGCATCGCCCGGCATCATCTTCGAGCATCCCGGCAACCTGGGGCCCGAGGCCCTGCAGAACCTGCGACAGACGATGTCGGAGGCGATCGAGGGCGTGCTGCGGGCGCACAAGCCGTTCATCCTCGAGGAGGGGATGAAGGCCCATGAGTTGCAGGCCGATCATCAGAAGACGCAGTTCATCGAGCTGCGGAAGTTCGAGATTCGCGACATCGCCAACGTAAGCGGCGTGCCGGCTTACCTGCTGGGTGACAGCGAACAAAGCGCCTACGCCTCGCTCGAGCAACGCTCACAGGATTTTCTCGATCACACCCTGAACCCGTGGCTGTTGCAGATCGAGCAGGAGGCGACGGACAAGATGCTGAGCGACGCCGAAAAAGACGCCGGTCTGTATTTCGAGTTCGAGCGGGCCGCGATCATCCAGGTCGACCACAAAACAAAGGTGGATGCGGCGACGACCGAGTTGAACAACGGCGGACTGACGCTCAACGAGTACCGCCGGATCATGAACCGCAGCCGCGTGGAGGGCACGATGGGCGACAGGCATCGCATGCCGGTCAACATCGCGCACCTGGAGGAGCCGACGGAGGATGATGGCGCTGCGGCGGACCTGGCCTTCAAGCGCGAGGTGGTGAAGGCGTACATCGCCGATGGCACCGTCGGCGACGTGATCTTCAACCTGACCGACGGGCGCAAGCTGCTGGAAGAGGTGAACATCGAGACCATTCCGGACATGGAGGAGCCGTGGCTGCCGGTCGTCGCCCAGAGCGGGCCGCTGGTCAGCGGCGGGACGATCGTCGACGACGCCGGCGACGTGGTCGGCGGTGACATCATCAGTGACACCGGCGTCGATCTGGGCGATGATGAGCAGGTGCGTTCGGCCTACGAACGGATTCGCCGGCGGGCCCGGCAGATGCGGGAACGGGCGGCGCGCAGCCTGGCGACGCTGGAGCGCGATACGTGGGCCCGGACCACGCGGCGCATCGCCCACCAGGCGGTGCGGGCGGCGGCGAAGCCGGAGGGCTTCGTCGGATTCGTTGAGTCGATTGAGCGGCACCGAACGGCGCTGATCGATGCGCTGTTGCCGGTGCGGAACCTGCGCGGGAAATCGGCGGCCGACACGTCTGCCGCCGTGGCGAAGTACTTCACCTGGATTCGAGGCCAACTGCTCAAGGCCGCGGAGGTGCGGCCGAACGAGCTGGCGGGCTCCATCCGACGTTGGGCAGCGCCCTTCGCACCGGGAGCGTAAGGACATGCGGAAGCGCAAACCAACGACACCGGCGCAATCGGAGGTGGCCGCGCTCTCGGCCTTCATCCGGCATCTACCACGGCGCCAGCGCTACGTGTTAATTCTGACCTATGTTGAGGAATTGACGGTGCAGGAAATCGGAATGGTGCTCCACCTCTCGCCGACGCGCGTCGCCACGATTCATGATGCGGCGATCGAACGCGTCAAAGCGTTCATGAGGAGGGACCCATGACACGGCCAGCGCCGAAAGGCACGTCCCCCTGGCCCCGGTCGTGCGACGGCGCGGCGCTCAATCGCCAGGACCTGGGCGTGATTCACGTGGTGCGGTATCTCGGAGAATTGCAGAACCTGGGACTGGTGGAGCTGCCGCGCCCGATCGTCCAGTCGGCCGAGGCGCTGCAGGTGCTGCGCGCCGCCCAGGCGTCGGGGTTCGCCCCGTCGATCGGCGAATTGCAGGCCGTACTGCACGGCTTGATGGTGCAGGGATATTTCCGATTCAGCGCGGCGGGCGCGCGGATCGCCGATGTCATCATTGGGAGCCCAGCATGAGTACACTGATTCACCGGCGGTTTCGGCCGCAGTCACTGGCGTGCGTTCGGATCGAATCGCGCGCCGAGGGCGATGCCGCGCCGCCCAAGATCGCCGGCTATGGGGCGGTCTATTTCGACGGCACGCCCGAGACCGAATACGTGCTGTGGGACGACAGTTACGGCCGGGCGGTCGAGCGCATTCTGCCGGGCGCTTTTCTCGGGGTGGTACAGCGGCCTGACGACGTGCGCGGCCTGTTCAATCATGACCCGTCGCACATCCTCGGACGAACGGCAGCGGGCACGATGTCGCTGAGCGTCGACGCCAAGGGGCTGCGGTACGAGATCACCCCGCCCAAGACCGCGATCGCCGACGCGGTGCTCGAGGCCATCCGGCGCGGGGACATCACCGGCAGTTCATACAACTTCAGCGTGCCGCCCGACGGTGTGCGGTGGATCTCCACGCGCGATCAGAGCGGCCGGCGGATCGAGACCCGCGAGGTGCTCGCGGTGATCGTGCATGATGTCGGGCCGGTGACATTCCCTGCGTACAGCGGGGCCAGCGCCGAGGTGCGGGCGGCGAGCGACGACATCGCCGCGCTGCGCAAACAGGCCGAGGCGGCGGCCGGGCCGACGCCGCAATTGATCGCCGAGTGCGAGGCCCGGGCCCGGGAAATCGAGATCATCGAAGCGGTGGAGTAGAACGCTCCGCGCGAGCAACGAACCGACCGAGGGAACGGCCGTGAACCGCAACCCGCTCTGGGACGCCTATCGCCGGACGCGATCCAACGAGACGCTGGACGCGCTGCTCTGTTTTTACCGCTGGATGGCGGTGAAGGAGGCCGGAGCGCTGCGCCGGAAACTGCCGCCCTGGGCGGATTGGGAGGCGCTGGAACAGGCGGGGATGATCGGACTGGCCGAGGCCATTCGCGGATTCGATCCGACGCGAAAAAATGTGAAATTTGAAACGTACGCCACCCTGCTGATCCGCGGGCGACTGAGCGACGAGATGCGCGATGCGGACCCGCTGACCCGGACCGGCCGGCGCACCCGCAACAAGATCGACGCGGCCGAGAGCGACTATTTCGCCCGGACCGGCGATCGGGCCAGGGACGACGACGTGGCCGAGGCCATGGGCCTCCGACCGGAAGAGATCAACCGCCTGCGATCGGGCCTCGACCTGCGAACCGTCGCGTCGTTCTCGGTCCTGGAATCCGAGAACGCCGCGCCGATCGACGCGGCCGACACCCGACGTCCGCGCATGCGGTTTGTGGAGTGGGAGGACCTCGACGCCCGCATCCGCGGCTGGGGGCTGCCCAACCTCTACAAGCAACTGCTGAGACTGCGATTTGCGTTTGACCTGTCGGTCAAGGAGTTGGCGTTCGTTTTTGAAGTGAGCGAGACGCGAATCTCGCAGATCATCGCCCAAGTCCGGCATCAGGCCACGAAGATCGAACAGAAGCAGAGCGCCTGACGGCGGCGTGAAAAACCGACGGCGTTTCAATTTTTCGCGGCGGCAGCCGATAGAGATCACTGAACTCAAATCAACGCCACGGCCGTGCGATCGGCGCCCAGACGCCGAGACCGCGAACCGTGAGAAGCCAGGCAACGCCCGTCGATCGAGCGAAGCACGGCGATGGACGTGAAGACTCTTTCTTCGCGCCGTCGGTGCGACGCACCCCGCAACTCAGCGATCCAGTGCATCCCCTTCGGCGCATACCGAGGGCATGCAATGGATCCCGCTCTTCTGGCACTCATCAACAAGCGAAACGAAATCGGCCGAGAACTCCGCGCCCTGCTGCTGATCCCCGGCGCCGAGAAACGCGACTTCACCTCTGAGGAGAAAGAGAAGCGCGACAAACTCAATGCCGCCTTCGACGAGGCCCGGGCCGCCGTGACCCGCTACCAGGAAACGGCGCGGCGGGCCCGCGAGATCGACGATATCATCACGGCGCCGGACGGGGATGCCTCCATCGGCCTCGGCGATGTGAACCATCGCCCATCGGAACAGCGCGATGGCCGGAACGCTGAAACGACCGAGCAGCGCGAGGCACGACTGGTCAGCGCCTTCCAGGGCTGGCTGGCCATGGGCACCGAGTCGGGCCCCAGCGATGTCCAGCGCGAGGCGATGAAGCGCAGCGGCATCCGAAGCGACGCCAAGTCGATCCGCATGAGCCTGTGCCCCACGGGCGAGCTGCGGGCCATTCAGATGCAGGCCCGGATGGCCGCGATGGGCCGAAGCGAGGTGCGGGCGATGAGCGCGCACACCGCCGGTTCGGGCGGCGCCCTGGTGGTCGAGACGTTCATTCGCCAGTTTGAGCAGGCGCGCCTGGCCTTCGGCGGCATCCTGTCGGTCTGCGACCAGATGACCACGGCCACGGGCGAGCGCATGAGCTGGCCGACCGGCAACGACACCGGCAACACCGGCGAGCAGATCGACGAGAACCAGAACGTCGAAACCGAGGCCGACCCCCTGATCGGCGCGATTTATCTCGACAGCTACGACTTCTCATCGAAGATGGTGAAGGTCAGCGAGAAACTCCTGCGCGACAGTGCGTTCGACTTTTCCGCGATCATTGCCCCCATGCTCGGCGAGCGCATCGCGCGCATCCTCAACCAGAGACTGACCACCGGCACCGGCGCGGGACAGCCCAAGGGCATCGTCACCGCCGCGGCCCTGGGCGTGACCGCGGCGTCCTCGACGTCCTTCACCTGGAAGGAGATCAATGACCTGATCTACTCGGTGCCGAAGGCCTATCGCGGCCCCGGCGCGGGATTTATGTTTCATGACAGCGTCGAGCAGTACCTGCAGACGCTCAACGACGGCGAGGGCCGGCCGCTCTGGCTGCCCGAGGCCAACGGCGCGCCGCCCACACGGCTGCGGGGCTTCCCGTTCGCAGTGTCGATGGAGATGGACTCGGCCTTCACCACCGGCCAGAAGCTGATGCTGTTCGGCCAGCTCAAGAGCTACAAGTACCGCCGCGTCGGTTCGCTGATCTTCAAGCGGTTGGACGAGCTGTACGCCGCGACCCGGCAGGTGGGCTTCATTGCGTTCGAGTCGGGCGACGGCAATCTGTTGAACGCCGGCGTCAACCCGGTGCGCTACCTGCAGCTGGCCTAAACCAGCAGCGACCTGGGCGATGGCACTGATCGCGTGCCCATGCATGACAGTACGTTGACCATCAGAGGATTGGATCATGGTGCGTTTTGAATTGAATCACACGTGCAACCTGGCGGACGCCAGGGGCGTCGCCGGCGACATCATCGATGTCAGCGAGGGCCGCGCCGAGTATCTGCTGGCCCGCAAGGGCGGGCAGATCGTCGCCGGCCCCCGCGATGATGAAGCCGAGGCGTCTCGGGCGACCGCCGCCCGGCCGACGCCGCGCGGGACACAGAATCGCGGCGGGCGAGCGGCACCGGTCGAGCGTTGACCCGGTTCGGCGATCGGGATCGAAAACAGTATTAGTGCGTGCTAACGCGCGAGTTTGGAGAGCGTGATGTCGGCGATCGAGGGATTTCTGAGCGAACTGGCGGGGCTGGTGATCGGCAAGAACATCCAGGCCGCGAACACCGGCGCCGTGAACGGCGACGGCTTCGACTTCGAGGCCAACGGCGGGTGTGACGGCGTGCTGATCGTGGCCCTCTACGGCACGGCGGCCGCGAACAACCTGCTCAAGGCCCAGGTGTCGGCTGACGACGGATCGGCCGACGACTACGGAGACCTGGCCGATTCCGAGGTGGCTGCCGGCGGCGGCTCCAACGAGCTGCAGTACGTCGACGTCAAGCGGCCGCGCAAGCGCTGGATTCGCGGCGTCGCGGCACGGGGCACCTCCACCACCGTGGCCCTGCTCTACATTCCATATCGACATCGGACCTTGCCGGTGAGTAACAGCCTCGACGGCACGATCGCCGGAGTGCGGCTGAACCATCCGGCCGAAGGCACGGCGTAAGCGGCGGCCTGCAGAACTTTCCGTCCCCTGCGGGACGCGGGAACTGAACATGAGCAATGCGAACACACCGAACTACGTTGAACAGGGCGGCGCTCGCACCGTCATCGGCGGACTCCTGGACGTCGTCGCCGGCGGCGTGCTGAACGTCGACGGCCTGGTCAGCGGCGTGCTGCGGGGATTTCAGTTCCCGGCCGTGGCGCGAACCGCGACGGCCGACGGAACCGGGACCGGCACCATCGCCGAGGCCCTGCCGATCCAACGGGTCACCGTGACCGCGGCCGATGCGAATCACATCATCGTGCTGCCGGCGCCGACGCCGGGGGCGATCGTGATTCTCCGAAACGGCGCGACCGGCTATGAGCTGCGGAGCAGCGCTCCGGCCACGGTCTCCATCAACGGCGGCGCCGAGGCCAATGCGGAATCGGCCATCGGGGCCAATGCGATGGTCATTGCGGTCTGCACCACCGCGACGGCGTGGCAGGCAATCTCGCTGAGCGGAACCACCCTGGCGGCCGTACAGGCCGCGGCGGCGTAAGAGCACACATGATCGGCGGATACGAGACACATCAGGTGCGCGTCGATACCGACGGCGACGGCGCCGGCTCGGCGCTGTCCGGCCCAATGAGCGGACGCATCATTCAGGTCGACTACGTCAAGGATGCCGACAGCGGCTACAGCGACGGAGCGACCTTCAGTCTCGCCGCCGAGCGCCCCGACGGGGCCAGTGAGTTCAGTTTCTTTGCCTCGGAGGCCGGGCAGATCGATGCCCACGCTGCCCTGTTGCCGGGGTTTCCGACGCTGGACCACGCGGGTACGGAAAGCGGCAGCATCGATTTTTTTGTCGTCGTGCAGGAGCGCATCAGGATCACCGTCGCCGCCGGCGGCGCCAACAAGACCGGCCTCTTCATCATCAAGGTCGCGAAGTGAAAAATGTCCTACTTTCGCACCGTAGACCCCGACGATTCTGCGCTGCTCACACTGGATCAGATCAAGGAGCAGTGCCGCATCAGCCACGATGCGGATGACGATCTGCTCGAGGTCCTGCGGCAGTCGGCCCGGGAGCTCTGCGAGGACTACACCGGGCGATCCTTGATGCCGCAAACGTGGCAGCGGCGGATGGATGGCTTCCCCTGTGCCCGCGTGCTGCGGTTGCGCTATCCCCCGCTCGCGGCCGTGACGAGCATTCAGTACATCGCCCCCGACGGAACGCTGGAGACGATGCCTGGAAGCGACTACGTCGTCGACGTCGCCGGATATCGCGGGCGCGTCGCGCTGGCGCCCGGAGCCTCGTGGCCGGCGACGCAGGCGGCCAGGATCGATTCGGTGACGATCACCTATGTCGCCGGGCATGCCGACACCGACGCGGTGCCCATGCGACTGAAGCAGGGCCTGCTCATGCTGATCAATCACCATTACGACACGCGCACGCCGATCGTCATCGGCACGATCGCCGCGGAGGTGGATTGGACGCTGCGGGCCTTATGGGCGCCGATGCGCGTGACCGATCGGGATGAGGACTAGCACGTGATCTACCTGCGGAGCGGAGAACTCAGGTCGCGGATCGCGGTGCATGCGATCGTCGAAACGCAGGACTCGTTCGGCCAGGCGGTCGTGTCGCTGTCCAGCCAGCCGATCGCCACGGCCTGGGCGAAGCTTGAATCGCTGGACGGATCGGAACAGGTGCGCGGGGAGCAGGTGGCCGGGGTGCTGACGCACCGGATCACGACGCGCTGGCAGCCATCGCTTGCGAACGTAGGAAGCCGCGTGGTCATCGTGATGGATGGCAAGCGCTTCGGAGTCGAGAGTGTCACCAACGTCGACGGACTCGATGTGGCCCTGCGCTGGCTGGTGATGGAGATTCGGAACTGATGGCGACGCGGTTGGTGGACATTTCCGTGCTGGGTGACAAGGAGCTGCAGCGCGCGCTGAACAAGCTGGAAAAGAACACGAATCGCCGCATCGTCCGTGCGGCCCTCAAGAAACAGGCGCAGTCCGTGGCCGTCGGGGCCGCAATGAAGACGCCGGTCGATACCGGGCGACTGCGGGAGAGCATTGCCGTGGCGGCGGCGACAGGCCTGGGCCGCGGTCAGTTCGGCGTGACTGTCAGAACCGGCACGCGCAAGGAACTGAAGATCGACACGAAGGATGATTACTACTACCCGGCGGCGGTGGAGTTCGGGCAGAACGTGCATGGCTCGGCGCGCAATCCGAGCGCGGCCCGGCGACGGGCACGAAACCGGAAGATCGATCGCATCAACGCCGGGAAGGCCATCAGCCTGCGAAGCGTGAAGGGAAAGGCATTCCTGCGCAGCACATTTGATGCGCGGAAGGCTGACGCGCTGGCCGCGATCCATCAGGACATCGCCCGGCGGGTTGCGGCCGCATGGAAGGGGTGACGATGAGATGGCAGTGGTGTTGATCGAACAAGCACTGAAGGCCCACCTGGCGGGCGCCGGGGCCGATGAGCTGAGCACGCGGCTGGGCATGCGGTTCTACCCCAGCGACGCTGCGCCGCAGAATCTGCTCGATGCCAACGGCGAGCCGCTGGAATACATGACGTACCGCAAGAGTGGCGGCGAGGCCTTCGGGCACCAAAAAGGTGGCGGCAGCCTGGGGCAGACGGTGTTTGTGCTGACCGCGTTCGCGAAGACCGCGATCGCCGTGGCTCAACTGATGGAGTTGATCCGCATGAAGGTCGACGGATTTCGCGGGACGATCGGTTCCGGGGCCAACACGGCCACCGTGAGATCGATGCGCCTGCGCGACGCGCGGGCGGATGCGGAAGACCCATTCGCGGGCCGAGAGAACGGGATCTTCCGCGAGACCAAGGAGCTGGTCGTGAATCACGTGATCACGCCGCCGACCTATAGCTAGAGAGGAAGTGCCATGCCTTCGCCCACGCAGGATGTATCCAGCGGCGTTCAGGTCGACTTCGGAACCGACACGACGTTCGCGCCGCTGCTCCGCAACTACACGCTCCCCGAACTGTCGGTCAACGACGTCGAGACGTCACACCAGGAAACGGCGGCCGGAACCGACTTCAGTTGGGCCAAGCCGCGCACGTACATCCCGGGCGATTTCATCGAGGGCGGCGAGATCACCGGAGATTTCTTCTTCAACCCAGACACCATTCCGCCGCTCGGCAAGAAGCAGGCGATCACGTTGACCTTCCCG
>CAZRFP010000044.1:0-27067 GCA_964599535.1 uncultured Planctomycetaceae bacterium | reverse complement strand
ATTGCCGTGGTGATGGGTTCGTGCACGGCCGGCGGCGCTTACGTGCCGGCGATGAGTGATGAGACCGTGATTGTTCGGAATCAGGGTACGATTTTTCTCGGCGGCCCACCGCTGGTGAAGGCGGCGACAGGGGAGGAAGTGACGGCGGAAGAGCTTGGCGGCGCTGATGTTCACTGCCGTAAGAGCGGAGTGGCCGATCATTATGCACTGAACGACGAAGATGCGCTCGCGATCACGCGCAGTATCGTGGCGCATCTGAATACGCGGCCTCGGGCGCACATCGCGACATCCGCCACGGAGGAGCCGCTATACGATGCTCGCGAAATGTACGGCGTGATTCAGAAGGACATCCGCAAGCCTTACGACGTGCGGGAGGTCATCGCGCGCGTTGTCGATGGCAGCCGGTTTCACGAATTCAAGTCGCTCTACGGAACGACGCTGGTGACGGGGTTTGCCCACGTCTGGGGCTATCCCGTCGGCATCGTGGCGAACAACGGCGTGTTGTTCAGCGAGAGCGCGCTGAAGGCGGCGCACTTCATTGAGCTGTGCGGCGTGCGGCGCGTGCCGCTGGTCTTTTTGCAGAATATCACGGGCTTCATGGTCGGGCGCGCCTATGAATCAGGCGGCATCGCGAAGGACGGCGCGAAGATGGTCGCGGCGGTATCGAATGCGGCGGTGCCGAAGTTCACGGTGATCATCGGAGGCTCGTACGGCGCGGGAAATTACGGCATGTGCGGGCGGGCCTATCAGCCGCGTTTTCTGTGGATGTGGCCCAACGCGCGGATCAGCGTGATGGGCGGCGAGCAGGCGGCGAATGTTCTGCTCACGGTGAAGAAAGATCAGATCGCGGCGAAAGGCGGCGCGGCGATGACTCCTGTAGATGAGGAAGAATTCAAGCGCCCGACGCTTGAGAAGTATGAGCGCGAAGGCAGCGCGTACTACAGCACGGCGCGGCTGTGGGACGACGGTGTGATTGATCCGGCCGATACGCGCATGGTGCTAGGTCTGGCGATTTCGGCGTCGCTGAATGCGCCCTGGCCTGAGCGACGCGTGGGCGTATTTCGGATGTAGGATCGCGGCTTTCTGTCGCGTACGAATCGCGATCCGTGCCTTGGGGTTTTCACCGGACTCCGAATCTTATCAAACGTCGATCGCGGCGTGGGTCTGTTTTTCTCGGAATCATCATCTCCTGACCGTCCTCTATTCAGTGGAACGTCGAGTCGTGCATCGCGCGGTTCGATTAGATGTTAGATTTTTCCTGAGCGCGAAAATAGCGTGCACGTTCAGGCGTCGACGCAATCGAGAGGGCCGAGTCTCATGATACCTCCGGGTTTGAAGGCAAGTCCAAAATGTACGTTTGGTTCTCCGGTGAAGTCGCTTTCGGACCGGTGGTTTGAGTTGTTGCTTATTACGATCGTACTCGCGGCTACGGTCACGGCGCACGGCATCTTTCAAGCGACAAACGTCATAGTTCACTTTTTCTATCTGCCGGTCATCATCGCGGCGCACTACTTTGGTCGACGGCTGGCGTGCGGCATCGCAGTACTGTCGGTGCTGTGTGTTGCAACGTTCATGTTGATTGATCCAAAGCACTATATGACGACGATCGACCGCCCGATCATGCTGCTGCTGACGGTCATCGCCTGGGCGGCGTTTCTGGGTATCAACGCGCTGCTGATGGGCACGCTCTCCGATCAGCGGGCCAAGGCCATCGTCGATCTGAAGGAAGCGCATGTCGGCATCATCGAGATCCTCTCGAAGTATCTCAACGCGGCGGATCAGTATACGAAATCGCATTCGATGCGCGTTGCGGAGCTGGCGGAGAAAATCGCCGATGAACTGCAGCTTCCGGCGGCGATGATCGAGGACATTCGCGTGGGAGCGCTGCTGCATGACATCGGCAAGGTGGAAATCTCAACGCGGCTGATCCAGAAGGCCGCGGCGCTGGAACAGGAAGAACGCGCGGAGATGGACTCGCACACGGTTCGGGGCGCCGATCTGGTGCGATCGCTGGGGACGATTCTGGCGGGCGCGATACCGATCATCCGGCATCATCACGATCATTGGTCGGCCCAGTCGAAGCCGGAGGGAGCGCACGGCGAGGATATGCCGATCGGCGCGCGCGTGGTCGCCGTGGCGGATGCGTACGACGCGATTGTGACGGATCGTCCCTATCGGCGCGGCCGCACGCCGCAGGAGGCGATGAGCATCATTCGACAGGCTGCGGGAACGCAGTTTGATCCGCGAGTGGTTCGAGCATTCGAGCGCGTGATGACGCGCGTTGTCGAGGAAGAGCCTGAAGCGCCGGTCGAAAAGTCACGCCGTACGAAAACAAAGGCGCTGGCGGAAGTCGGTGCGTGAGGCGGACGAAGCATCGGAAACGCACAGGCTGCGCGTGCGGTCGTGCCTGCCCCGCCGGCGCACGTCAATCACCGGCGTACATAAGTCCCTATCTTCTCGGTCGTCGCCGATGATGTCGCTCATCGGCTTCAACCGCCCGGATCGCGGCAGGCAGGTTGAACGGCGATGGCCTTTCTGCTGGATCTTGCGATCCCGGGGCCATCGCATGTTCCTTCGAAACAACAACGTGCAACAATACCAACGCGAAGCCACCCCTCATTCCAAGACCGATTCGCACATCGACAGCCACTGCTTCCTTACGGTCGCGGCCTCTATGATCGCGAAGCTCCGATTGTGCGGCGCTGATTGTGCAGATCCGATGTCGCGGGTTTGATTCAACGGCTTCGATTGCGCGGGTTGATCGCGCGAACGCTTTCGTCGACCTGAACAATCGGCTGCTTGGAAATCGGTGATTGCCCCGCTATCATGCGGCTTTTCATGGCGGAGGCCCAACATGTCCGGCGATGCGACGATCGAATTTCCTGATGTCAGCAGTCTCGCGAATTACATTCGAGACGTGCCGGACTTTCCCAAGCCGGGCATCATCTTCAAGGACATCACGCCTCTGCTTGCATGTCCGGCCGGTCTTTCGATGGCTGTTGAGTTTCTCACGCAGCCCTATCGCCGCCGCGCGGTCGATCTGGTCGTCGGAGCGGAGAGCCGGGGATTCATCTTCGGTGTCGCCGTCGCGCGAAATCTATCGGCCGGATTCGTGCCGATCCGAAAGCCCGGCAAGCTGCCGGGCAAGACGATGAAAGTCGAATACGAACTCGAATACGGCAAGGATTCGCTGGAGATCATCGAAGACGCCATTCGCCCCGGCACGCGCGTGCTGATGATCGACGATCTGCTCGCGACCGGCGGCACGATGCAGGCCTGCTGCGATCTTGTGAGAGAGTTTGACTGCGAAATCATCGGCGTAGCGTTTCTGATTGAGCTGATGTTCCTGAAAGGTCGCAACAGGTTGAATTCATATCCGATCCACTCGGTCATCAAAATCTGACGCGCGCGTGACACCTGCAAATCGCGCGCCGATGATATGAAAAGCCGGCTGTTCGCGAGATCGCCGTCCGATGCGGCGATCGCGTACATGCAAAGACGCAAAAAAGATGACATCTCGAACCACCGCCGTTGACACGGAACGCCATGACTCGACCCGTCCAGCCGCATGATCTGGTGCTCGCCTCTTCCAGCCCGAGGCGATGCGAACTGCTGCGCGAGCGCGGCTACACATTTGACGTGGCGATTCCGCCCTTCGAAGAGCCAGACGAACGCCCCCACGTGGCGGCGCACGCTCATGCCGCGTCGCTGGCTTACTTCAAGGCCTCGTCAGTCGCGCGGGACCGCGTCGATCAGTCCATCCTCGCCGCAGACACCATCGCATGGATCGACGGGCAGATCATCGGCAAGCCGCGCGATCGCGAAGATGCTCGACGAATTCTCAAGACGCTATCCGGAACCACGCACGAAGTCGTCACAGGCGTCGCGCTGGTGCGCGCTGATCACGGCAGGCGGCTCATCGAGCACGACGCTACGCTGATCCGGGTGCGGAAACTTTCCGATCAAATGATCGAAGATTATCTCGACACTGGCTTATGGGAAGGCAAAGCGGGCGCGTACGGCATTCAGGACGGAGACGATCCGTTCGTTGAAACGCTGCAAGGCAGCTTTTCAAATGTCGTCGGCTTACCGATCGAGTTGATCGAGCGAATGTTCGCCACCTGGTGCGGCGATGCTCATGCGCTTTCGTAGTCGAGCACGAGGACGGAGACGTCGTCGGCCTGCGTCAGGCTTCCAGGCGCCGAGTCCAACTGCGTCCGAAGCTGGTCGATCAGCACATGCGACGGCAGGCGCAACAACTCGCTGACGCCTGATTCGAATACGGGCGTCTTCGGCAGAGGCGGTCGATGGGTGATCAGCGTCGGCTCAAGGCCGTCGCTGTAAATAAACACACGATCGCCCTTCTTCAAGACCACCGTCTCGTCGCTGAACTTCTCACCCACGCCGATGCCGAGCAGGCATCCGTCGCCGAAGAGTTCGCGAATCTCGCCGGCTTCGTCGATCAGAAGCGCCGGCGGATGGCCGGCCACCGCATAGCGCAACAGGCCGTTCGTTGTATCCAGTACGCCATACCAGCCCGTGATGAACTGTGAATCGGGAAGCCCCTGCTGCGCAAGCAGGTCGTTCAGATGGCTCAGCACCTCAGAGGGCTTGACGATCTCATAGCTGTCGCCCTTGATGCGTTTCGGGCGGATGGCATGCTTGATGTACATCGTCAGAAGACCGGCCGCCACGCCGTGGCCGACGGCGTCGGCCAGATAAAATCCCCAGTGCGTCTCATCAAGGCGGAAGATATCGAAGATATCACCGCTCACCCATGAGCACGGCCGGAACATCGATGCAAAACGGAAGGGTCCGCACTCAAGCGATTC
Organism: uncultured Planctomycetaceae bacterium; assembly: GCA_964599535.1. Lineage (GTDB taxonomy): Bacteria > Planctomycetota > Phycisphaerae > UBA1845 > UTPLA1 > JADJRI01. The sequence continues at coordinate 22,235 of CAZRFP010000044.1, read as the reverse complement.
GCGCGGCAAAAAGTCTCGCTGCAACTGCGAGGCGAGCTGCAATTCACGATTGGTCGCCTCGAATCGTCGCGCCAGGCTCTTGCCGAGGCGCTGCATGGCGGAATACTGAAAGTCGATCTGCAAGATCAGCGGGCGAACGTGTGACAGCGCTGCCAGCACGCCACGGACGATATCGAACGACACATCGGGCGAAAAGCAGACAATGCCCGCGTCGTAGCCCGCGTAGCGCCACGGACGGTTGGTCAGGACAAGAACGCCAATTTGGCGCTTGCGGAGCAATTCGAGGTGTCGATGGGACTGCTTCAGGATCACATCGCTCGCGTCGCCGTCGGCTGTTGCGGGATCCAGCAAAACCATCGCGTCGTAGTTGTTCAGCACGCCGAAGTCGTTTTCCGAATCGAACGCGACCATCTCGGCATCGCACCAATCGGCCGAGAGCAGACGACGAATGTTGGCGTTGAGCACCGTGTCGGCGTTGATAAGCCCAATCCGATGCTTACGCGTCGCCGACGGTGATTTGCCGGGCAATCCGAGCGAGGCGGCGAAGTTTGAGAACTGCGGTGTCATGCAGCGACCGATATTTCGAGTGATTCCATGTGCATCCACCCGGCATGGCCGCCACACGGCAAGCCCCCCTCTGCTTCGGCCGCCCGCGTAGGCGAGTTAAGATCAATCCGGAAATTCGGACGTGCAAGTGGGCAGAACAACGCTCCGCATTTGCACCCGCACGGCGAAGCGCTGATTCGCCGAATGCGCAACCGAGCACGATGCGCCGGCGAGTGGTCGAAGTGCGCGGCTGAGAATGGCTGATTTTATGACAGCCCTATTTCGTCACATGCCCAACAGGACAGCCACGAATGGCTCGATGTCCAGCCCGTTCACCTGGCCGTCATTGAACAGATCGCAGCGCTGCATCGGGCCGTTGTAGGGATTGTGCCCGAGCGCCACGTCGACGAAGCATTCGAGATCATCCAGATCGAGCAGGCCGTCGCCGTTGCAGTCGCCGATGGGATCGCAATCAACGACAAGATCGCAAAACCACGGCTCTGTGTGGATTGGCAGGATCGTCTCTTTGACCACGCGCTCCCCCAGTTCCATGCGCACGTTGACCATCCCGCCCGGGCATGTGTGGCAATATCCCATGATTGTGCCGTTCGGCGTAATGGAGCAGTCGCCCGAGGCGCACTGATCGACCGGCGGCGACATGCTGTGCGTATGCGGTGCGCCGAAGTTGTGTCCCAGCTCATGAGCGACGACGAGTAAATCCCAGTTTTGAGCATGGTTGTGCTGGATAGGGTAAGGGAAGTAACCGTTGAGATTGGCCGACAGACCGTAGTCATACTCCGGATAGCACCGGCCCGGCAAATATGCAACGCCGCCACCGAGCGGTCGCCCGGACAGAAAATGCACGGCATTGCGTTCGATGTCGGTCATATCGTCGTTCCAGTAGGCTCGGAACTGGAGGAGTTGGTTAAGCGTTGTTTCTTGATCCCAGAGGTCTTCTTCATCATCCCATAGCCTTAGATAGGAGATTTGCAGTTCGGTGTTGAAATCGCGCTTGAAGATTTCGGAAACCGCGCCGATGAGCGTGGCCGCGTAGGCGGCGGCGGCTTCGGTGTCCCCTTCAAAAACGACGCCGGTGTACTCGTAGTCGGAGTCGATCGCGATGGCGGCGCGCCGACAAGCGCTCGGCCACGGGTCCGCGCCGCGCGGCGCGGCGCCATCGCCGGCCATGCTGCCGAAGAGGGATGGATGCTGCAACTGATCCATGTCGCATGTGAATGGCAGCGTCTGGATCGCGCCTTCGGGAAGCCGTGACGGCAGAAATGCGACAAGTCCGCCCTGCTGTCCGCGCGGTCCACTGGAAAGAATGTACGTCTCACGGTCGATCGTGACCCAGCCTTGTGTATGACCGGGCGTCATGCTGAGGAACGCGGACGACCGCGCGTGGCCGACGACACGTCCGCCAAACAGCGCTACATCCGGGCGCGCGATCGGCTCGTCGCCGTTCACCGTGCCGCGGACGATCCGCGCGTCAGGCGTGAAGACGTCGAAACGCCGCAGATCAAGCGTGACGCTCAGACCGTCTTCAAGTGGAAGCTGAAGTAGGCGAACGTGATCGTTTGACTTCAGCGCCTGGACTTGATCGGAATTCGGCTGAAGCTGGACAACAACGCCGCCCAGGTGCTGCGCCTCAAGCGTAAAGGGCAGGACATTGATACGGTCAAGGCCTGTGAATGGCATGGACTGGCCGGCGCGAAGTTCGCCATTCGGCGCGGCTGCGGCAACCAGCATCATCGAGAGAACGATCCGTAGCGATTGACGACTCGACATTAACGCACTCCCCCTCTTCGGATCGACGAACAAAGCTGGACTGAACGCGTCGATCTCAACCTGTAACGATTTGGGATCGGCTTATGGCCAAACCACGCTTGATTCTATCGAATTCACCTGGCCGGTACAATTAAACACGACGAATCGCGATTTTCGCGGGGTGGAGACAAAACTCCCATCTACCGCGCCGATATCAATTTCTTCCAGATATCGCCTCTTCCGGCTGCGTTGGATCGTCTACTACGCAGCGCCGTGCTAAACTGCCGATGTTCATGACGATTCAGCACGTTAACACGCTGCCGCTCGCCGCGCCGCGCTTTACGGGCGCGGAGTTCCCGCCTTATCGGTTCGTACCCGGTCGACATCCACACCCGATCGCTCATCCGGACGGACACAGCTATCGTCGACCGGGCAGCGCCGAACCGCCGATCTCCTATGTGCCCCCGCAGCAGTGGCGTGAAAGCCCTGACTACCTGTTCGGCTGTGATCTCTACAATCATGGTTACTGGTGGGAAGCACATGAAGCATGGGAAGGGCTATGGCGCGTCGTACCGCTGGAGAGCGCTCAACGGCGATTCCTGCAAGGACTCATCCAAATCGCGGCGATTCATCTGCAGCTTTTCCAGGGCCACCCTGACGGCGTCGCGCGACTACAATTGACGAGCGCGGAGCACCTTTCGGCCGCGGACCGTCTTCGGCGGACGGAACACACGCTCGCGGGAATTACCGCGCCGCAGACGTTTATGGGCGTTGACATTTCCGAGCTTCAGCGTCGCATCGATGTCTATTGTGAATTGACGCTCCGCGATTCCGATACGCGAAGGCCGCCCTGGCACGAGCCGGCCGCGTTCCCCTACATCCTGCCGAACGATTGAAATGGCATGTGATTTTGCCGGAAAGACGATTGCTCGAATTCGGCATCATCGATGATCGGGAATGCGCTCTGCCTAAACACGGATTACGGGCTGGTCTCGATTCGTTTTTACTTTCGCCCTCCCCTGGCAGCGGCTACAATGCGGCAGGCACGACGGACGAAAGGACGCGCCCCGTGATCACCAAGACCAATGTCGTTAAGAAGAAACTCGCCGAGAATCTGAAGCGCGTCAACGAGCGCATCGAGAAGGCCTGCGAGCGCGCCCGTCGCAGCCCGGAATCGGTCCGGCTGATCGCGGTCAGCAAGTACGTCGAGCTGGATGTCATTCGCAATGCGCTCGATCTGGGCATCCTCGATATCGGCGAGAGCCGTCCGCAACAGTTAAATCAGCGCGCCGGAATGATCCACGAGTTCATCGAGCGAAAGAGCGTGCTATCCGGCCGGCGCGAGCCGCCCGGTCCTCGGCCGCGCTGGCACATGGTGGGCCATCTCCAGCGCAACAAGATCAAGCTCGTTCTGCCGTGGGTCGAGTTGATCCACAGCGTCGACAGCCTGCGTCTGGCCGAGGACCTGCACGATCAGGCGAAAAAACTCGGGCGCACGGTCGACTTCCTACTGCAGGTCAACACGAGCGGCGAAAAGAGCAAGTTCGGCGTGGCCGTCGGCGCCGTGCCGCATTTGCTGGAGCACTTTGCCGAATGGCCGCATGTTCGCCTTTGCGGTCTGATGACGATGGCGCCGCTGGACTGCACGCCGGTCGAGCTTCGGCTGTACTTTGATCGCCTGCGGGATGTGTTCACAGACCTGCGCGGCGAAAAGACGCTCGGACCGCATTTTCGCGAGCTGTCGATGGGCATGAGCCACGACTTCGAGACAGCCATAGAGGCAGGCGCGACGATGGTCCGCATCGGCGCTGCGCTGTTTGAGGGCCTCATTTCACCACAAAGTCAGGCGGCGGACGAAGGGGAAGACGAGCATTGATCGCGGCGTGCCGCGCTTCGGTTTGAATCAAGGCCGTTTCGTTTGGCTCTGCCAGAATAGTTGACGAATCCAACATGAACCTGCTCGATCGCGATCTGTTCGAACTCTACCGACTCTTGTTGACGACGGTCTGTGCGATCTACGCGATCGTCGTGACCGCACGGTCGATTCTGCACATCGCCGGGGCCATCGTCGGCAGCGACCGCAAGGCGAAAGTCGCGCGAAATTACGCCGTGGTCATGCTGCTTCGCCTACGGATCGGGCGCTTCAAGCGCGAGCTGGCTGCCATTTCGTTCTACTGCGTGCTCATCATTCTGCTGGTTTTCCGGCATTGACGGTGGCCGTATGTCGAAATCACGTTTTGCTTCCGACCATTCCGCCCTAATATACGCGCAGGTTCCGGACGCTGGACCACATGCGGCGCGCGCCGGCTTGACCAACGCCGTCGGGGACATCGAGCACTCATTCGCATGAACTTTCTTCTCAGCCTGCTCATCGGACTCAACGGCTTCATCCTCGCTGTCTGGATATTGCGTCTGATCGTCCTTTGCTCGCTCAATCGCATTCTTCGGCCGCTGCACGGCGGGATGTATGGCGATGCTCATGGCGACCTGCCCGCCGTTTCAATGCTCGTCGCCGCGAAGGACGAGGCCGACAATATCGAAGCCTGCATCCGATCGATCGACCGCCAGGACTATCCAGATCTCCAGATCGTCGCGGTCAACGATCGGAGCGAAGACGGCACCGATCGCATACTCAATCAACTCGCCGAGAACTGTCCGCGACTATCGGTTCATCATGTCACGAGTTTGCGCGAGGGCTGGTTCGGCAAGAACAACGCGATGCGCGAGGGCGTTGAGAGGGCCACGGGGCAGTGGCTGTGTTTCACCGATGCCGATTGCGAACAGGCGTCGGCGCGCTCGGTGCAGGTCGCCATGCGTTACGCGCTTGAAAAGAACGCCGATTTTCTTTCGGTTCTGCCGTCTCATCAGGCGCATACCTTCTGGGAGCGCGTCGTTCAGCCCGCGTGCAGTGCCGTCATGATCCTCTGGTTCAATCCGATCGTCGTGAACAACCCGAAGCGCAAAACAGCCTATGCCAACGGCGCATTCATGCTGATGAAGCGCTCCTGCTATGAAGCGATCGGCGGCCATGCGGCCGTCCGCAACGAGATCAACGAAGACATGCAGATGGCACGAATCGCCAAACAAAAGGGGCAGCGCCTCGTCGTGGTAGGCAATCGCGACTTATATACGGTGCGGATGTACGGCACGCTCGGACAAATCTGGCGTGGGTGGACGCGGATTTTCTGCGGGTCTTTTGCGTCGGTGGCCAAGTTGTGGGCGGCGGTGGCCGTGCTGTCGCTCTTTACATTTGTCCCATGGGCCACTTTGGGCCTTGCCGCTCTACTAGACTGGTTCCTGCCGGAGCGGCTCGACATCGAATCGCTGAAATATGGCGCACTGGCGGCGTGCGGCGTTCAGTTGGCGGCGATGGCGGTGTTCTACGGGTTAAGCCGGGTGAGCTTTCTCTACGGGCTGATTTATCCGGTGGGCGCGTTTCTCTCGATGGGCACGTTGTTGAACGCGATCCGATGCGCTTCGGGCATGGGCGAGATACAGTGGCGCGGCACGACGTATCGGGACGGCGCTATCTCGACCGATGCCGCCGCGGCGGAACCGTCGCGGCTCGTCGAGCGGCGTGCCGTCACGACTGGGACAGCCTCACCAGAAACTCTGTAACGTTCTGCGTGGTGAAGTCGTTGGCCGTTCGCAGCCGATCGATAATCGTATTCGCATCCCACGGCACGGGCACGCCCCAACGGGCGTCGACTTCGATGAAAATCTGCCGGATGTCTTCGATCAGGGTTTCCACTTTCAATGTGGCCTGCCAATCGATCGGCGTCTCCCCTCCCGTCGGCGGCAGAAACATCGACAAACCGACGCCATGCACCGGACGCCCCAGCGGCGCGAGCCGATCGTCGAGGCGCAGGCAGCGTTGGCCGAGGAAAAGCCGCGCATCGTCAGGATCGGACTGCGCTGTCATACGGACCACGACACCGGAACCGACCATGACTTTGGGATCGAAGATGTCCGCCACCACGTCCATGGCCAGACGCAGGTTATCCTGAAAAACTTCGAACGAGGATGTTGGAAAGGAATCTTCAAAGTTGAAGCCGTCGCGCTGAACACTGAACTTCAGCAGGCTGCGACGATCGCCATCTGACTGCGGCGACATAAGCCGCCAGCCGTTTGCGGAGAATTCCTGCCGCTCCCAGTTGAAGCCTTCGTTGGCCTTAAGCTGGAAGGCCTGCTTCTGACCCTTATCCATCGCGGCGGGCGGAGCAAACCGGACGCCAACATGAATTCCGCGAGTTTTGAGAGTTTCAGGGCGCATCGTATCGTCGATTCCGAGTGAGGAGGGCCGCGCTCTATCGCGCGAAACCGTCGGGCGTGCCATCGTCGGCAGGGGATTCCGCACCTTCGGATGGCGGCGGCTGGTCCGGGCTATCGTCAACCGGCTCATCGGATGAGGGGGCTTCTTCCGCAGGCGAATCTTCCGATGCCGGCGACTGGCTCGACGGCGGCGCGTCTTCAATCGGCACCGCAACCGGTTCGACTTCGATCGGCGTGATCTCGATGGGCGCGGCGCTCGACTCAATCCGCGTCGGAGAAGTCAGTGAATCCGCCGTCGGCTCAGGCATCGGCGGAAGCGGGGCTGGCTCGGGAAAGGTCACCGGCTTCGACCATTCGCCCAAATGGGCAAGCCGATATTCTGCTTGAGCGATGAACGGCGTGCCCTCAAGCTTCTTGTCGCCAAGAACGGCTGTATATCGCTCGCGCGCTTCCTGATATTTGCCTGCGTTTTCATCGAGCAGGCCCAATCCGAACATCGCGGCGCCGCGACCGACCGGATCGCCGTCGGCGATGCCGAGCAGGCGCGTGAAGGCATCTTGCGCGGCCTGCTGCAAGTCAGCTTGGCTCAGCCGGGGCTTTGTCGAATCTTCCGGCGGTGGCGACATCAGATCGCCCAGCGCGGCCGCGCCGATCGAAAACCACGCGGCCCGAGTCACTTCCGGGCTGATCTGGGCATTGGCAACGGACTTGCAGCGATCAATGAACGAAACGGTATCGTCGCTCGTCGTGTCAAAGCTGAGTTTGGCGAGTGCATCATTGACCGTGGTGGCTCGGTGGTTCGAATACCAGTATACACCGGCCACGATCACCGCCGCGCCAAGGATGATGGCCGTCAGCGTGGTCGAATTGCGTTTGAAGGTTTCTCCGAGGCGATCAAGCTGCTGTGAGAGATCGTTTGTGCGAAGTTCCTGTCGTCGTGCGGCTTTCATGCGATTATCCGCCAGCGATGTCGCCGGCGATGTCTCCTAGGTTTGCTTCGTTAGTATTTTCGTTTGATATCGACGCGAACCTGCGTTTGCGTGCTCATGCCTTTGGGGACTTCCTCGATGCGAACTTCGCACGTGTCGTCAACATTGCGATAATTCAGAAAGAAAACGCCCGTCTTCAACTGATCGTCGATCAACTCCCAGCCCGCTTCCTGCATGCGCTGGCGATAGAAGTTCTTGACGGCGAGCGGCGCGGCCTTGCCAAGATAAAAATGCTGCACCTCGCGCTTGCCAGGGCTGAAATCGTGCGTCGAACGTCGCCGGTCGAGTTCAAAATCCTTAGGTACGGGAACATCCTGAACATAGGGCTGGGCACGTGCCTGCAGAATGGTCGGTTCGGACGAGTTGTTTGTGCATCCGGACAGTCCGACGGCTACCGATACGAGAATCGCCCAGGACAAGCATCGTTTGACCATGGCATCGGGCCTTTCTGCCGCTGCGTTGTCGCGACGTAACCGTTCGCAAGGCATGGGCTTAACAATTCCAAGCCCAGAGAAGGTATCGGCATGCCGACGACCTGTCAAACAATCCGTGAAAACCCGATAAGATCGATTCAATCCGGGAACTGAAAGTCGACGATCTGCATTTCGACAGACGTGCGACCCTGCCAGTCGTTGCGGATCGGAACGAACGCCACACGGCAGCGGCGATACGTCTGCAAGTCCGTTGCGTGCTTCGCCATGCCGAACGCGACGCCCTTGATCCGCGCGCGGCCATCGGTCAGCGTTACTTGCAAGTGAGCGCCGCCCGAGCCGACCGTCCGCGGTTCCCCGTAAAGGTCGAGCCAATCGGTCGCCAGCCGCGGAGCAGCGTTGCCTGCGCCGAATGGCTCTAGCCGCTCGAAGTCGGCAATCAGTTGCAGATTGAGCGCTCCAATGTCCACCATATCGTCGATGTTCAGCTTTTGGCGCAGATCGGCCGGTGTAAGCAACTGGCCTGCGCGGTTCTGAAACGCCGTGCGAAATTCTTCTACCTTGCCTGCGTCGATACGCAGTCCGGCCGCCATGGCGTGGCCGCCGTATGAGAGCAAATGTTCGCGGCAATGGGCAAACGCCTCGTGCAACGGGAAGTTTCGAATGCTGCGGCCGGAGCCTTGACCGACGCCGTTTTCCAGCGCGATCATTACGGTCGGTCGACAGAACTCCTCCATGATCTTACTGGCGACGATTCCGATAACTCCGGCATGCCAGCTTCGCGATTCCAACACGATGCCGCGCACATGGTCGTCGTTTTGGCGCGTCGCGAGCACTTGCTCCCGCGCGTCTTTTGCGATCTTGTTTTGCAGCTTTTGACGCGCTGAGTTGTGCTCCTCAAGGAGCGTCGCGATTCGCACGGCTTCCGCTTCACCGGCGCGGGTCAGCATCTCAACGGCAAGCTGGGCATGGCCCATGCGGCCAATGGCGTTGAGCCTCGGCGCGAGCTTGAAGCCGATGTCGAAGCCGCTCAGCGAGCGGCCGTTTAGGTTGGCAGATTGAATCAGCGCGCGAATGCCCGGCAAGCGGCTCTGCATAAGCCCTCGAAGACCGTGCCGCGCGATCACGCGATTTTCGCCGGTCAGCGAGACAACATCCGCCACGGTTCCCAGCGCCGCCAGCCCCATTGCATCTACAAGGAATTCGCGAAACTCCGGCTTCACGCGCTGGGCGTTCGAGAGCTTTTGCGCTACGGCCCAGGCCAGCTTCAGCGCGACGCCCGCGCCGGACAAATGCGGATTGGCATAGGTGGATGGTCCCTCACGCCACACCGTTGGATGCACGATCACGGCATCCGGCAGAAGCAGGCGACCGCCGCCGTCCGTCATCGCGTTGTGATGATCGGTGATAATGAACTCGACACCACGACTCCGGGCGCGCTCGGCCGGCTCGACGGCCGTCACGCCGCAATCAACCGTCACGATCATGGCCGCACCGTCGGCGGCGATGGCGTCGACCGCTTCCGGATTGACGCCGTAGCCTTCTTCAAGACGATGGGGAATGTAAAACTCGACGTTTGCACCTGCGAGCTTCAGGCAATGCCACAAGATCGCGACGCCCGTCACGCCGTCGACATCGTAATCGCCGTAGATGACGATCTTTCGGCCCGCCGCGACGGCAGAGGCAATCCGATCAGCGGCATCGGTCGTTGCCGGGATCGCCTCGGGCGGCAGCATGTCGGTCATGGCCGGTTCGAGATATTGGCGCGCGGCTTCGCCCGAATCGATGCCGCGATTGAGCATTACTTGCGCGACGATGGGCGAGATGCCGAGCGATGCCGCGAGCTTGTCACGGCCTTCCCACGGTGCGGAGATGACCCAATCCTTGGGCATGTCGTTCCTTCTTCAGGGCGAGTCCGTCGCCCCGCGCGAATGAGCATCCTGACTTTTCGCCATCTTAATCCCGAAGCCGTGCGCGCGACAACAGGGCGCGCCGTTCAACCGGCGGGAATGATCTGAACGTGCCTTCCACAGGCGCGGCAGCTCGCCAGCCTCGCGCTGAACTTCGGGCTGAGTTGAATCGTCTTTCCACAGGCGCAGCGAAATGACTCCCATCCATCGCCGGTGCGTTGATACGTGACGGCCGCTTCCGATTCGTGCATTCGCTCCGGCGCGGCCGGCTCTGCATGAGGAACGACATGACCGCGTCCGCACTTCGGGCAGGCGACCTCATCGCGCGTCATGCCCGGTGGAACCTTCAGACGCACGCCGCATGTACAGGTAATGAAAATAAAACTTGCGGCCCGGTCGAAAACATCGAGCATTTCGCGGGCGCGTTCGATGCTGTCGGCCTGCTCTTCCTCCGGCGAAGGATCGCGCATGCGCTGGCTCTGCTCGTTGGCCAACAGCGACGAATCCAAGAGGGTGTTTTTTCCGCGAAAGACGCTTTCGTAGGCACGCTCATAGTCGATCAGCCCCGCGCCGGCCATCGACTTCAGCACGGCGATTCGCTTTTCAAGCGGCGGGTGGCTTGAAAACACGCTGCTTGAAGAGAACGGCTGCAGCGGATTCACAATGAAGAGCGGAACGACGCCGCGATTAATCTCGCGCGATGTCGCCTTCTCGCGGCCCAGCTTCGACAATGCCGACGCCAGCCCCGGCGGATAGCGCGTGAACCGCGCCGCGCAGGCGTCGGCCAGGTACTCGCGCCGCCTCGAACAGGCAAAATAGAGCAGATGCGCCAGGATGGGCGCGAGGATCGCGAACAGGATCGCGACAATCATCAGCACGGCTTGCGCGCCGCCGCCCTCTTTCGAGCGCGACGATCGCCGCGGCGCGGAATACCAAAGCGTGCGCAGGAACATCTCCGAGATCATCACGATGCTGCCGACCATCACTGAGGCCAGCGTCATGAAGCGCACGTCGTAGTTGTAGACATGGGCGATCTCGTGCGCCGCTACGCCCTGAAGTTCATCGCGATTCAATCGCCGTACGAGGCCGGTCGTGAACGCCACCGACGCCTTATCCGGCGTCAGGCCAACAGCGAAGGCGTTCATGCTTTCATCGTCGATGAGAAAGACGCGCGGCGGCTTCGGAAGACCTGATGCGATCGTCATCTCCTCGACGATGTTCCAAAGGCGCGGCGCGTCTTCGCGCTCGATCTCTCGCGCCCCCATCGACCAGAGGATCGTCTTATCACCCGCAAACAGCGCCGTCGCGGCGAGAATGCTCCAGATGACCATCGCCACGCCCGTGCCGACAAGGCCGCCCGCGTTCAAGAGCTTACCCGGCTGGTCCAACCACGAAAAAAAACGGGGCGGCTGGTCCGCGCTGCCGCCTTCGGCCAAGGTGTCAATCAGTCGGCCGTAATCCTTCATGCCGATGCCGACATGTTCGACGGCGACGAAATCGACATAAACGGCCGCGCCGATGACATATCCGAGCGCCAGCAGGATCAGCCCCATCAGCCCGAGCAGTATCCACGAGCGCCGCTTGTTTTTCTCGATAAGTTCCCACATGCGAATCAGAACAATTCGTACAGGCCGCGGCGCGGCCGAATGCAGTTCCTGTCCGCGTCATGAGGCGCGATCGCGCGCCGATGCGAGGGGACCCTGTCGTCGACTTTCCCTGATGCAGAAGCGCCGGCGAACGATCCGTCGATACGGCGTCCGCTCGCCGGCGTCGCTACTCGAAGGCATCATGAGAAGTTGACGGTCGGAACCTCGCGCTGCACATTGTCGGTCAGTTCGAAGAAGTCTTCCTTCTCGAAGCCGAACATGCCGCCGACGATGTTTGTGGGAAACGACTCCAGCCGCGTGTTGAATTTCATCACCGAGTCATTGAAATACTGGCGGGCAAAGCCGATCTTGTTTTCCGTCGAAGTCAGTTCTTCCTGAAGGGCGGCAAAGTTCTGATTGGCCTTCAGATTCGGATATTGCTCGGCGACCATCATCAGCCTTCCGAGCGCCTGACTCAGTTCGCCTTCGGCAGCGCTGACCGACCCGGTGCCCTTCGCGCTGACAGCGCGAGCACGGGCTGAGATGACGCGCTCCAGTGTGTCCTTTTCGTGCGTCGCGTAGCCCTTAACCGTCTCGACCAGATTAGGAATCAGATCGTGGCGGCGCTTCAACTGAACGTCGATCTGAGACCAGGCGTTACGCACTTCGTTGCGACCGGCCACGAGTCCGTTGTACGTCGCGATCAGCCAGATCACGAATATGACGGCGATGCCGCCGATGATGCCAAGTGTCAGTCCCACGATTGTCTCCTTCTTACTTGCTGTCGGCCTGCAATTCGTTCTTGAGTACTTCGCCGAGGAAATCCGCGAGCGCCTCGCCCTCGACGCCGTGAAGCAACGATACCAGTTGCCCGATCTCGCCGCGATCAAACCAGAAACCATGCCCGCGCGGACATCTGTCCAAACTCGTGGCGACGCGACCGACGGCAACAAGCACTTCGACCATCAGCCGGTTGCAGCGCGGACAACGGCGATCGGTCCCGCCCTTCTTCGCAGCGTCGTCCAATAGCTGAGTCAGTCCACGCGAATCGGCCCCGACGCGCTGGGCGATCATCTCGATTTCGCCGTGGTCGAGCCAGCTGCCGAGGCAATCGAGACAGTGATCGATCTCGATGCCGTCCAACTCCACGGCGAGCATGTCTACGCGACACGTTGGGCACACGATTGCATTCCTTTCGCTCGAACATCGAGAACGTAGTCTGAAGCACCTTTTTTCGCAACGTTTTGTCGATGGGCAAGCGCCCGATGCTCAAATCAACCGGCGTGATCGATTCCGAGTATGGCATCGATCAACGACATGCCTCCAAAGGGAACGGCTGTGCCGGATCCTGCGCGATGCCGGACCATCAGGCCATGCCGACAGGTCAAGAGATGCTGTGCGACTTGTCCGGCATCCGTAGACGGATGCGCGAGGCCGCTCTCCGACGCTTCGCGAATTCGATGAGCCGCGCGAGCCACCAACTTGTCATCGATGTCAACGGCAATTTCGTGCAGCCGCGGAGCGGTCCCGTGCAATTCGACAAGCGAACATGTCAGAAAACAGCCGGCCGGTGTTGATGTATCTCCGGTTGCGCGCATCCACCTGGTCATCAGGTTTCGAAGACCATCGAGCGGATTGGCGGGAAAGGTCAGCGCGTCGAGTTCCCTTGCCAGAAAGTCCCGCTCATAATGCCGAAACGAAAGTTCGAACAGCCGTTCTTTCTCGCCGAATGTGTCGTACAGGCTTTGGCGACCGATGCCCATGCAGTTCATCAACTCGTCGATTGTGGCGGCCCAGTACCCTACGCGCCAGAAGTGCAGCATGGCTTGCGTCAGCCGTTCATCGGGTTTGAATGCTTTCCTACGTCCCATAAGCAGTATATTTTAGACTATATAGTCTAATTTGATTCGATCGTAACGCTCGCCTGACTCAGGATCAATAGGCCGGGTGATAGTCTGCGTCGCCGGCGTCCGATTCCCAGCCCACGGAATTTACCCCTCGACACAGTCCGGATTCGATTCCAGAAAATTTTGATCTGCTCAGCGCCTTGACTTTGACACATCGATCTTGGTTGAATTACATAGAGTGAAGTTCTTCATGTGGAATTCGGGTGAATTCCTCACGAGGACGGAAAGTTCTGACAGATGGTGCTGTGCGGTCGCGAACGATGAATCGTTCGCATCGAACATGAATAACCACAGCACACGAAATAGCGTTTTTCTCTGGAGGAGAAAGAACATGAAACGCGGTACCCTATTTTCTCTTGCGATCGCGCTCGTTAGCGCAACTCAGGCCTTTGCCGGCCTGACCCCATCGAGTGCCTTTCTGGGCACCGGGCAGTACATGCCCAATCCTCAGCGAACCTACGTTGAAGGTGTCAACATCCAGTTGACGGCAATTCCGGTGGACGCGGCGGATGAGGCTCAACCCAGGGCCTTCGGCAACGACATGTTCCGAGCGATAGCCGGTCCTTATGCAGCCTTTGCTGCCGATGGCGGCGTGTTGGGCTATGATGACTATCAAGGAATCGTTCCTCCCGGCGATGCCGACGGTTATTCGCCTCTCGACGAGTTTGGCTTTGTGGGCGGCGTGACAGCAGGCGAAATGACGCTCCAGTTTCAGTTTTACGATTCAAACGCGGATTTCCACGCTTCATTCGACATCACGTTAGCCAACCCCGGAAACTTCATCTATACCTTTACGACAGCAGGTCCGGGTTCCCCCCCCTTCTTCGACATCCCGAATAGTGGATATGTCCAGGTCGTCGCCGCGGATGGCAGCTCCGGTCAATGGTTCCTTTCAGCGACCTTGCCAGAAGTCGGTACCGAAAGCCGCGATCCCGGCGAAGGCAGCGTGACGTCGCATTCGCATCGCTTCCGGTTGGACGTTCCCGAGCCGGCCACGCTGGCACTTCTCGGATTCGGCGCGCTGGCGATGATCCGCCGCCGCCGCTGATCGATTCGATCGACATAAGCGAAACGCATACCCTTTCAGGCCGCGTCGGAGCAGCGCTCCGGCGCGGCCTGTTTGCATATTCACTTATCGCTGCAGCTCCCGTTCAAACTCGAAGCACGCGCGCCGGACGATTAAGCGTATGCGGTTATGGCTGCAATCCATTTGCTGAATGGCGGTAGCTTGACAATATAGCATGCGTCACTTTCGAGGGCGCTTCGCAGCTTGTTGTGGTCCGCCCCCAAATGCTCCACTGGTTCGAGCCGCCAAGGGGCTTGCGGTACCGCGTCTCATCCCGCACGATGCTGCATGTTGAGGCGGTCAATTGAAGCGCGCCTCAAGAACGGTCGACGCGCGGCGGAAAGGCCTGCGCCTTGGAGCAACTGAATGAGTCCGGACCAACAACTACTCGATGTCTTCTTCAACATTTTCGGCCTGATCTTCAGCAGCTTGGTCGGTGTGTTCTTCGACTTTGTGCTGGTGCCGCTCCTTCAGAGTTTGCTCGCAGGTATCTTCGGCGGAACGCCCTGACCGCACGGCATACATGCAACAGCCGCACTCAACGGCACATTTCGACATTTAGCGCTGAGTTTGTCGCCGCCCGCGTACCCGGTCTCGCGGTATGATGCGGCACGCGCCTGTGCCGCGCCTTTACGCCATGCGCGATGAATGATAGAAGAGGATGGAGAACCGCCGACGGATTGGCGGCCGAAATCCACGCGCCGTAAATGCCATAGAGATTTGTGATCGACGTGCTGCCATGAAGCCCAGTATCGACGAAGCGCTTGTTCGCCACATCGCCCATCTCGCGCGACTCAAGCTGACGGACGAAGAGGTCTCGACGTTCGGCGGCCAGCTACGCGGCATAGTCGGCTTTATCGAAACACTGTCCGAGCTTAACACCGATGACATCGAACCGACGGCCCATCCGCTGTCGGTTACGAACGTGTTCCGACCGGATGCGGCGCAACCTTCGCTCAGCACGACGAAAGTGCTGTCCAACGCGCCGGATGCCGCGCCCCCCTATTTCCAAGTGCCCAAGGTGCTGGACCAGATGGACGCCTGAGTTGATTTCATGGCAAGCTGCACCGACCGTATCGAAGCGACGCTGACGGCCGTTCGCGGTCTCGATCCGAAGCTTCGCGCATTCATCAGCATTTTCGAGGAGCATGCACGCGATCGCGCCCGCGAGATCGACGCCGCCCCCGCCGCCAGACGCGGCCCACTTCACGGCGCCGCGGTGGCCGTCAAGGACAACATCTGCACCGACATCGGCGCAACCACGTGCGCGTCGAAGATGCTTCGCGATTATCACTCGCCTTATAACGCGCATGTCATTGACAATCTGCGTGACGCCGGCGCCGTCATCATCGGCAAGACGAATCTCGACGAATTCGCCATGGGCAGTTCGACCGAGAACTCCGGGCTGTTTCCCACACTCAATCCCTGGAATCCCGAACGCGTTCCGGGCGGATCGTCCGGCGGATCGGCCGTCGCCGTGGCCGCGCGGCTGACGCCCTATGCGCTCGGCAGCGAGACCGGCGGATCGATTCGCCAGCCCGCGTCGTTCTGCGGCGTCAGCGGGCTGAAACCATCATACGGTCGCGTCTCGCGATTCGGTCTCGTCGCCTTTGCCAGCAGCCTGGACCAGATCGGCCCGATCGCTGTGGACGCCCGCGGACTGGCGGAAGTGATGAACGTCATCGCTGGTCGAGACTCGCGCGATTCGACGAGTGTCAATGCCGCCGTGCCGGACTACGTCGGGCGGCTGGAAGAGCCGGTCGGCACGGTTCGAATCGGCGTGGCGGCGGAGTACTTTGGTGAAGGGCTGCATCCCGAGACGCGGCGCGCCGTCGAGGCGGCGATCGAGACCTACCGCCGACTCGGCGCAGACATTCGTGAGATCCATCTGCCGCACGCGCCGTATACGATCGCCTGTTACTACCTTGTCTGTACTGCGGAAGCGTCGAGCAATCTCGCTCGATTTGACGGCGTGCGCTACGGGCTTCGCGCGGACAAGCCAAGAGACCATATTGACTTGTATAGCGCCAGCCGCGAAATCGGCCTCGGCCCGGAGGTGAAGCGGCGGATCATGCTCGGCACGTTTGCCCTGACCAGCGGGTACTACGACGCCTATTACCTCAAGGCGCTCAAGGTGCGCACGCTCATTCGCAACGACTTCGTCGAGGCGTTCAAGACCTGCGACGTGATCCTGTCCCCCACGACGCCTACGCCCGCATTCAAGCTCGGCGAAAAGTCCAACGATCCCCTGGAGATGTACCTCGCCGATATTTACAACTGCGCTGCGAATCTCGCCGGGCTGCCGGCCGTCAGCATCCCCTGCGGCCTAACCTCGGATCGTTTGCCCGTCGGCCTTCAGTTGACGGCGCCGGCATTTGCAGAGGATCGACTACTCCAGATCGCTCATTGGTTTCAGCAGTCCACGGACCATCACCTCCAAAAGCCGCCGATCTGTTCGGTGAATTGCTCATAAACAGCGCCGGATTCCAATCTAAGACTCAAAAAGTCGGAATTCTGATCCAAGCCCTATCTTCGCCAATTACGTCTATGAGGGAGTAAGAACGACTTGTGAGAGGCAGCGTGCCCAGCCATCGCGCGATCGGCGTTCACCTTTAAGAAGGCGAAATTGAGAACGCCTACTGGGCAGTGACTCAAAAGTTCAAGTTCTGAGTTGGAATCGATCAAAAAGAAAGTGGAAATGACATGGTCTATATCTCGAAGTCGGGCTAAGGCCCGCGATTCTTGACAGTTGCGCAACGGAGTCGTATGACACTCCGTAACCGATGAGCGGGTCCGGCAGGACATCTCATGTTCACGGATGTCGCCGTGGCGATCCCGCATCGGTTGCCCATGTTCATCTGTTCGCAATGCACAAAACGTGAATCGTCAAAACGATCAGTCATTTCCAGGAGGACAAACATGAGAAACATCGCCCTTTCACTCGCCCTGTGCGTCGTTTCCGTCGGCCTTGTCGGCTGCGGAGGAGGCGGCAGCAAGAAGGCCACCGCGACGGTCAATTTCACATCGACGACGGCGCCGAAGCAGCCTCTGCCGGATCGCTACATGCGCATCGCGGTTTACAACGCAGACGTCGTTTCCGATGAGGGAAGCGACACCTTTGACGAAAAGAAGTGGCGGCAGATGGCCGCTGACTTTGTTCAATCCGAACTCGAGCGCGCCGCCGAACAACACCATGTGCCCATCAAGCTGGTCGATCGCGAGCACATGAAGGCCTCGCTTGGCGAGAAGGACATGGCCGCGGCCGGTTTGACCGACAGCGGCGATGCGATGGCCGCCGCCACGATGGCCGGCGCGAACGCCGTTCTCACGAGCAAGATGGTCGTGAAGATCGACAAGCAAAGCACGACGAAGTACAAGTCCGGCCGCTCGTTCCGCGGCCTGCCCCTTGGCGGCGGCGGCGGCGCTGAGACGCGCGAGAGCCGTAACATCACCGTCACGTGCCAGTTCCAGTTGAAGGACGCCGGCACCAACGAGATCATTTACAGCCACTCCGGCAAGCCGCGTCGCCACTATCAAGGCGGTGGCCGCAGCAACCCCTTCTGGAGCAGTTCCAAGACCGAAGTGGACATGGAGCCGCGCGATGAAGTCATCGCACAGATTCTCGAGGCGGAACTGCATGTCTTCATGAGCAAGTTCGTTCCGGTCACGTTCTCCGATACGTCGGTCGTTGAGCCGAGCGGCAATGAAAACTCAAAGGCCGGCACGCGCGCCTTGGTTGCCGAGGACTGGGAGACGGCACTGCAGAACTTCAAGGCTGCCCTGGCGGAGAAGCCTGCCGACCATGCGTCGCTGTTCGGCGCGGGTGTGGCGTGCGAGAAGCTCGGCCAGCTTGAAGAGGCTCGCAAGTACTACAAGCAGGCACTTTCATATGAGGAAGAAGAAGAGGCCTATGGCGCGGCGTTGAATCGCGTCGAGGACCAGCTCAAGCGCCAGGAAGCCTGATTTGCACCGGCTTGATGCCGGAGCATTGGAAGGCGCAGTGAATCCGAATAACGCCGGTTCACGGCGTGACCATGAGGAAAACGAGCTTCGCGTCCATCGGCGCGAGGCTTACATAACCCAATGGCATTCACAAGGAGCCACGATATGTATCGCCGATGTTTGACACTCATGAGCGCAATGACGGTTGCCGCGATTGTCGCGCTGCCGGCCGTCGCGCAAGACGATCCGGCCAAGGTCGCCCAGAACAAGCTGCTTTCCAAGCGCGCGGCCGAGGCAGATGCCTACCGTAAGCTGGCTGAGACCGTTTACGGCCTGCAGCTTACGTCAGACACCTATGTTCGCGATTTTGTGACCGAGTCGGACACGATCCGCACCGAGATGGACCACTACATTCGAGGCGTGCGCCTTGGCAAGGCTACATGGGATTCCGATCTCGTCTGCACGGTCGAGGCCGAAGTGACGGTGGCCAAAGTGATCGAAGAATTGCAGGCCATTCACAAGCGGCACTACAAAGGCAACCGCGTTCGTGCCGAAGATTTCACGCACATTAAGCGGTACTACGCCAAGGACATCATCCAGGTATACGGCATGGGCGCGCCGCGACCGGACCTTCCGCCCGACGTTCCCGGCGGAGACATCCCCTTTGCGGGCACGCTTCCGGAGCCGGTCATTCCGGAAATCTGGAAGACCGTTTCGCCGCAGGGCCGATTGATGGCCGTGCGCGCAGCGCAGGTCGATGCCCAGCGCCGGCTGGTGGAGCGAATTAAGGGGCTGCGCATCACCAGCGATACGCTCGTGCGCGATTTCGTCGCCGAGTCTGACGTCATCACGACGGAGGCCCGCGCGACGTTGACGGGCGCACAGGAAGTCGGCAAGCCCTACTACCATCATGACGAACTCATCGTCGAAGTGACGTATGAGGTTCCGGTCGAAAGCGTCATTACAACGATCAAGACGCTGCACAAGCGCCACTACAAGGGCGACCGTGTCAGCGGTATGGACATCGAAGAAGTCACCAAGACGCTGAAGACGCAGACATTCCAGGCAACGGGAATGGGCGTGCCCCGGCCCGAGCACATGCAAGCCGCCATCGCCAAGATGGACGAGAAGATCCCTGATTGGATCGGTCAGATCATTTCAGCCGAGGGCGCCGGCGTTCCTCCGGACGACAAGTCCGGCACGCCGCAGGGCAAGCTGATGGCCGCCCGCGCCGCGGAGATGGATGCAAAGCGCAAGCTGGCCGAGGAAGTGATGGGCTTCATGATTGACTCATCAACGACGGTGCGCGACTTCGTGACGGAGCACGACGAAATCCGCGCGCGGCTCAACACGTTCCTGCATGGTTCGTACGTGAAGTCGACGCGATACGATGGTGACGGTACGGCGTATGTCACGGTCGAGATGCCCGCGATGCAGGTCTGGGACGTCGTCCACACTTACATCCGCATCCGTCGCACGTAGTCAATCGTCGACAAACCGCACGCGGATGCACGGAACTGCCCCGCTTGCCTGTTGAATCGGACTTACCTCAAGGAGTGAATATGCTACGAAAGCTCAGCACGTTGATTTTGTCGCTTGCCTTTGTCGTCGCCGTGGTCGGCTGCAAGGAAAACGAGCACAAAGTGACCGAGAAGAAGGAAACCACGCATGAAACGCAGCCCCAGGATTCGTCGCCCGGCGAGATGATCGTCGAGTGATGTTTGAGGTATGCGGATGACATGTCGGCGGCCGGGCGATTACAATGTTGCCCGGCCGCTTTCTTTTCATGCGGTGGGAGATTGGCGATGACGCACAGATGGGTCCGATTCGCTTTGATGCTCGCGATGATCGCGACGATCTTTGGCTGTAACAACGACGAGGAAGTCATCGACAAGCACGAACGCGCACTTCAAGCCGAAGAGGAAGGACCACGCCGTTAATAACATCCAACGCCGTGCATCTGCTTGAGCATCGCGCATTTGTCACGACAGCGTTCATGCGCGGCCACGAACGCGATTACTTAAAACTCCCGATACGCGGCTCATCATGCCTAAGCCAAAACCGAACACAGAAAAAGTCGGAAACGCCGCGGACGGCCACAACGCGAAGTGGTACGAATCCGGCTTGAAGTTTGAATGCACTCAGTGCGGCAACTGCTGCACCGGATCGCCCGGCTACGTCTATCTCACCGAAGAGGAAATCGACCGGATCGCTGCCTTTCTTGGCCGGCCGGGACAAGGGCTGGAGCCGCATCAAATACGACGCGTCGGCCGCGACTGGTCGCTGACGGAAGACAAGAAAAGCGGCGACTGCGTATTTCTCGCGCGCACGTCAACGGGCAAGCGTGTATGCTCGATCTACCCGGTTCGGCCGATGCAATGCCGCACGTGGCCGTTCTGGGACAGCCTGCTCGAATCGCCCGAGACATGGGACGCGGCGACCTGGGATTGCCCCGGCATGAACAAGGGCAAACGCTACGACTTTGTTCAGATTGAGATTCGCCGGACGGCAAAAGATTGGGACGAACTGCCGACTTAAGTCAACCGTCCCTGAGCGAGCTGATACGTCAGATGTCTCACTTTCATCTTGGCGCATCCTGCAATTGGCTTACAGCCCATAACCTTACACCACCGCGTAATATCCGACCTCTCAACTTCAAGTTGCCTCCTGTTCTGAATCGACATTTCTGATCGGCGCGTACCGGCCAATAATCAGCCCTGGTTCGTCGGACGCCCTCGGCCGCCACGAACTCCGATTCAAACAAGGCCCAATAATGCCGTACGCCTGACGCTAATCGAACAACGCCCTTTAACTCATCAACTCTCATGGAATCCAATCCTTGAAACGCGGGTCGCACTGCATAAGAATCGTGCGGGACTGGATTGGTTTCAGCCGGATGTTGCGTGGAGGTCATGCACACGGCTCGGTATTCGACTACCCGGGGGGATCAAAACATGAGTCGCAGTTTATTGTGCATGGCTATCGTCGCATTTGGTGTCACTGTCATTGCACTTTCCTCGGCCACGCAGGCTGAGGCCGCGCAATATCTCTTTCAGCTCCAAAACCACCCTGACGGACAGATTGCTCCGCCACTATACGGAGCACGAATGGATGAACTGTATAACGTCACCAGCGGCACCGATCACTTTACTTTTGATTTCGAACACGCACAGTCGGACATGAGGCTGCTTTACGATGACGTCGCACAGACGATCCGCATCTTCGGACAAAGCTGGGGAGGACGCGATACCGGCGGCTCATACGCGAATGATATTTATCGCGGCGTTTACCAGTTCGACTTTCTCTACTCATTCGGAGTTGGTCAAGTCCCCGGGGATGACGACCTCTGGGCGTCGCCCCAGCAGGACCTCATGAATAAAGGCACCTTAATCGCGCCCGTGTCGGCCGGCGGCCACACCTTTAATCTCGTCGACAAGGGTCTAGCCATGCACGGATTTACCTTTCGCTTCGGCGACGAGAATAACGACCTCGGCCATCGTGGACACGCTGGAACGTCCGGATGGGGCTGGCTCGAAATCGACGGCGCGATGAACGGAAACGCTACCCGCGACTGGCTCTTCACAGCCATTCTTATTCCTGAACCCTCGACCGCGCTATTGGCCGTCGTTGGCCTTGGCGTCATGCTCCGACGACGACGTACACTGGCTTGAGATCAGTAGCATCGACTGAACGATCGAAAGCTCGGCGCTGGCGACGACATTGTCGCTGAAGTGTAGTTCATTCGACCGTTACGAATCGAGACCACACCGAGATCTACACCGGCCCAGCGAGGAACGCACACTCAATCATGCGTGTGTG
>CAZRFP010000043.1:24612-27073 GCA_964599535.1 uncultured Planctomycetaceae bacterium | reverse complement strand
CATGCTTCACCGTCAAGCCGTAATAGAACACCATCGGCAGCGTCATCACGCTCGTGAGCGCGAAGAGGTTGTTGTCATAGGACTTGCCGTAGACCTGGTGCGGACCGATCAGAATGACCTTGAAACCACCCTTGATCGCCCAGAACGCCGTCGCCAATGCCACGACAATAAACAGGATACGAAACCGCCTGGGCCCCGTGATCAGCCCGGTCATCAGCACCGCAACGAGCAGCACCTTACACAAGCCGCGAAACTGGTACGACGTCGGCTCAAGCGGATACGGCACGATCAGCCGCGTCACGGCGATGTACGCCACGAGCAGGGAGAACAAAATAATCGTCCAGCACGGATGCAGCAGCCGGCTTCGTTCTAGGCGTGTATCGATGCGGAGCAAGTTACCGCTTTGTGCATCGCGTACCGGAACCTTGCGCAGGCATCGCACGCCGATCGCGATCGCCCCCATCACCAGCGGCACGCCGACGAGCATCGCATCCTGAAAGTCGGGCCGCCAGCACAGCAGCTTCGGCTGAAGTAGGGATACAACATAATACACGCACAGCCCAAAGAAGGGTCGCGTGAAGATCAGCGGCAACAGCGCCACCAGCAATGTCACATACAGCGCAAAACGCATTCGCCATCCTCTATCCGCAGTTCGTCACTATCGGCAACGCCGCAGTCGCGCGGGAAACGCCGCCAAACGGGGCGACTCTTCCACGCTGTGCGAGAGATGTTGCCAACTCGCAAAACACTCGCCCGCCGGCGCGCCAGTCGAAAAGCTCTCGCGCTCTCAGAGCGGCGGCATCGCCCAACCGCCGTCTCTGCGCCGGATCGGCGGCCAACTCGTCGATCGCGGCGGACAACTCTTCTGCACGCGGCGCGGCAATGAGCCGACCGGCGTTCCCGTCATCCAGCAATTCGACCGACGCGTTGCAAACCGTCAGCCCGTCGGATCGAAGCGCAACGCAGGGCAGGCCGCACGCCATCGCCTCGGCCAGTGCATTGCCAAACGATTCGCCGATCGACGGAAACGCGAACATATCGGCGGCATGAAGTATCGGCCGAACATCGTCACACGCGCCGACAAACCGCACGCTCGACGCGATGGCCAGCAACTCGACTTGCGCGGCGAGCGCTGCCTTCATGTCGCCATCGCCCGCGATCAACAGGCTCGACCGAGTGCGGCACTGTGCAATCGCGTTCAGCAGCAGCGGGAGATTCTTCTCCGGTGAAAGGCGGCCGGTCCATGCGATGACAAATTCGCCGGTTCCGACACCGAGCCGAGTTCTGGCCTGCCCACGCTGATCCGTCGTAGGCGGTGCGAGGCGCTCCGCATCTACGCCGCCGTAGACGACGCGGCACTTATCCTCTCTCATCGAATAATGCTCGATGACGATGTCTCTCGCCGTGCGGCTGTTGAAAACAACGAGATCGGCCGCGTGAAAGGCCGCGCGTTCGTTGCGATGCTTCAGGAATCGATCGAACTTAAATGAAATCGAGTTCAGCCTTGAGCGCCGCCCATGTCGTGCCGCATCGGCGGCATCGTGCAACAGCGTCGTTCCGCCGCAGACAAACAGCGCCGGCGCGCCGGGCCGCCTCCGTTTGTAGGCCGCCACCGCTTCCGGCTGGCAGGTGATAAACAGATCATGCGGTTCGTCACAAAGCCTGACGGCGCGCCGGGCCGTGCGCATTCGGCCGACGGCCTGCAGCGACCAGTGCGGCACTCCTGCATCCGCGACATCCATTCGCCGGACCGACAATCCGCACCACGTATCGGATTCGATATTGGTCTTATCGCGTCTGACAACAAAATGTACGTGATGGCCGTGCTGCGCCAGCTCGCGTGCAAACATGAGCGCTCGCCGCGAGATGCCGCAGACACTCGTGCGCAGCGTCGGCATGTGCCAGAGGATGTTCATGGCGCGGCCTCCGCGAATCGCGCATCATCCGTGATGCCGCTTGTATGACACTCTATGCTCGTATTAGACGGAGCCGGTGTCTGCCGTGCGCACCGGCGAGACGCCGGCGCCACAACGCATCGAAGAATCTCGGCATAACGCGAGGCCTGTGCGTCGCGACGATAGGGGGCCAGTACAGCCGGTTCGCGTCGTAGGGATCGCGCCCCCGCCGCCCAGGCGTCGTACGCGCGCATGAAGGCATGCGCCAGTTGATCGGCGCGATCATGGTATACCAGTGACACGTCGCCCGCCGCGCGCAGCATGCCATCGAGCGCCGTGCCGCGATGCACCAGCGCGATCACATGGCCGCCAAAGCCGAGATACTCGAACACCTTGGCCGGAATGCAGAGCCTCCCGCCGGCATTGGTCGGCGTCATCAGAAACAGCGCATCGGCCTGCGACATCTCGGCGATCGCGTCACCATGCGCGGCGTATCCCAACTCATGCAAGTACACACGATCCGCCGCGTGTACCAACAGCCGCTGACGCGCCGCGATGCTCCCGGC
>CAZRFP010000043.1:0-24602 GCA_964599535.1 uncultured Planctomycetaceae bacterium | reverse complement strand
GACCGCGAATGTCAGGCCGCATTTCCAGAAACGACCGCGCGGCGTTCAATAGCGGCTCGATGCTCTGAGCGCGATAGAACGATCCTACGTACGACAATGTGAACACATTGCCGCGCGTCGCACGCGCCGGCGCAGTCGATGCATCGGCCGGATCGAAACCATTGAGCACAACTTCGAACTTCGAGGGTTCCGGTTCGTCATAGCGCTCGACGAGCCGGTCGCGCAGCTCAGGGCACGTGACGACCACACGATCGGCGCGCGTGCAAACCGTCTGCTCGACATCGCGCCGCCAACGGGCGACACGCGCTGATTCGTTCTCGATCGCGAAGTTGTCGACGATCGGATCGCGCAGATCGGCGACCCACGGGATGCCCAGTCGAGATTGCAGCGACGCGCCGATGAGTTGCGTCGAATGCGGCGGTGATGTTGTGACAACGGCTTCGATGCCGTGCCGCACCGTGATCCGCCGCGCCGCCGCAACGGCGGAACGCCGCCAAAGCATTTCGACCTCCGGCAGATTCAAACGCGCGCATAGCCGGTCCAGCCGCCAGTAGATTCGATCTTCGATCGTGCGCGACGACTGTTCGTCGTCGATCCGGACAGCGCGCTTTCGCCAGGACTTTGGCACAAGACCGGCGATGCGCGCCGCCAGCCCACCCGGTTCCCAGCCGGGTATGTGATGAACCACCACGTCTTCGCCGAATTCCTCAAGCAGCGTTTGATCGACCAGGGCATGATGCTCATGGCCGGCCGTAAGCACATGCACGCGCCAGCCGTGCCGCGGCAGGTAACGTGCAAGTTTCGCGGCGCGCTGAACTCCGCTACCGCCGCGCGGCGGAAAGTGGTAGGCCACCAGTAACAGATTTCGCCGCTGCATACGCACTCATTGGGGCATTTTGCCCCTTCACTCGGTCAACTCAAACAAGATGTTCCCGCACAAACCGCCGCACCCGCCACGGCCAGACCGATGCGCTCGACGTTTGTTCCACCATCCGCGCTAAACCGCGGCGCACCCGCCACTTCGCGCGAAATGCCAGCGATTTGTCACTGGTCTCGTCGAGGCCGATTCGACGCAAGGCTTTCAGAATGCCGGCAACGACCTGCTCGATCGACGGCTGCCAGCCGATTTCGTCATAGATGCACGGCGTCGCCAGCGGATTCCACAGCGTCTCGTAGCGCTGCCGATTCGTCATGCGCCACGCCGTCCAGCGCTGCTCCGCTCCGCTGCCCCAGACGTAATGCGGACAGCCGCAAAGCCCCGCCAGATGCAGCCCGCCCGTCGAGGCCCCGGCCGCCAACTTTGCCGATGAGAGCATGGCGACGGCCGAGCCGATGTTTCCCGGATAGAATTCGACGCAAAGTCCTGCAGCACGCAGGCGATCGGCCAGTTCGCTCCACCATGCTGCCGACTGGTTGCGCTCAACGGCATGATGCCGCACGCGCGGCACGAGTAGTACATCGAATCGAGTGGCGACCGGCACACGCAGGCCTACAAACGACTGTTCGGAGGCGCTCGCCGACCAAAGATGCGAGCGGTACGTCGGCATCAGCCAATCCGATCCATCCGCATCCATGCCGCACTGTGCAAGCACGCGCGATACACGCGCTTGCACAAGCGCCTGAAGCGTGTCCGCGTCGATCGGCATGTCGTCCGCGCCGACGCGATGATCGTCGTTCGGACGGCCGGGCCAGTCGAAGGTCGGCATCGGGCAAAAGCGAACCCCCGGTTGATCCGTCAAATCGCGATACAGCGCGCGGCGATCCGGCGCGGCGCAGAGAATGACGCTTGCCGCGCCGCGGCGCATGAGCTCCCAACGCACGCGACCCTGCCAGTTCATCAGCTCCCAGCCGAATTCGCCGACATAGGGTGCGACGATGAGCCGGTCAGAATTCGACATCGCGAACTCCTTCAGGCGGGGACAGGTGTGCATTGGCCGGCCACGCTTCGATCATTTTTTCAAACTCGACCTGAGATGCGCACGGAGCGGGCTTGCGGCTCAGCTCGAAGGGATTCACGACGCCGACATTCATGCGCCGGCGCATGTCCACGATCGCGCGATGGCCTGCGTCGATCGCCAGGCGCTTCGCGGTGTCGTTGTAGTGACGCTTGAGACCAAACGGATATGCAAACGAAATCGGCGCGCGCCCGGTCAGTTCCATCAGCCTCCGACGACCAATGCCGATCTCCGCCATTTGCTGCGCGGCCGTCAGCGCCGAAAGCACCGGATGCGTGTCGGTGTGATTGCCGAACTCGACGAACTCGGTGTCGGCGCGGGCGATGTCTTCTTCGGTAATATACAGCTTGAATCGCCGCGCCAGTTCAGCGCCGCTCGTGCCGACGGATTCGAGAATCGACTCGAGCAGCCGCGGCAGTTCCGGTCGATAGTACAGACGCACAAAGTCCTGCAATAGTTCATTCGGACCGGCCGGCGGCCAACCGCGCTCCTTCAGCGCCGACCACACGCGCTGCCCGTGATCGTTGGCCATGAGCCACGCCAGCTTGTGCTGCCAGAGCATGTCGCGGTTTCCGATGACCGACGTGACCGGGAAGATCGTCATCGGCAGACGGCGGCGATAGAGAATGGGCATGGCCTGCGTGAGCGAATCGGCGAATCCATCGTCAAACGTCAGAACGACGGCGCGGCGCGGCTGCTCGCCGCGCTCGAGCATGTCGACGATGTCGCGCAAGGCGACGATGTTGTAATGCTCTGTGAGATAGTCGATCTCCCGCTCGAAATCGGCCGGTGAGTGCCGCATGCCCGGCATCGCGGTGAACATGCTCTCATCACGCGAAATGCTGTGATACGTCAGGATGGTAGTGCAATTGTCGTTGTAACGGCGACGCAGACTACGTACGACGCGGCCCGGCCAGTGCTCGAAACTCTTGTCAAAGATCACAGGATCCATAGATCATCTCCCCTTTCGCGGGCACGACCGACGGCGCCGCGCGACGGCGTCGAGAATACTGGCGAGATTTAGAGTCTGTTGCTGGCGCGTGAGCGGCCGCAGATGTTCGGCGTCGCGACGAACGCGCGCATCGTCGGCCAGCCAGCGGATGTACCAATGCCGAATGGCCTCGGCGACGGCGTCCGCGTCGTTCGGATCGCAGATCGTCACGCCATCGAAGCCGCTCAGAACGCGCGCCGCGGCACCATCGCGCGGCACGGCCGCCAGAATCGGCCGGCCGCTGCCGAGGCATTCATAGACTTTCGCCGTGGTGTCGCCTTCGCCGCCGGGCATATCGGGCAGCACTACGACATTCAGATCCGCCTCGACCAGGGCGCGAAGCGCCTCGGCCTGTGGCCGATGGCCGAGAAAGCGAACCGTTCCGGAAAATGGAAACGCATTGAGCAGCTCAACATGCGAACCAGCCCGGCCGAGGAAATCAAATCGGGCGCGGCGGGCGCTGTCCGGTACGCTTTCGAGAAAGCGTTGAAACCCGCGCAGCAGAACATCCGGTCGGCGCATCCCGTAGAACGAACCGGCATAGACCATTCGAAAACACGACGTCTCGCGTCTGGCCGGCACATCCTTCATCGCATCCGCGAAATCGACGGGGTCAAACCCATTCTCGATCGTGGCGAACTTCTCGCGCGGCGCGTGCGGATAGCGCTCGGCAAAGCGTCGCGTCAGGTGCTCGTTGACGCTGATAACGCGCGTCGCATCATGCACAATCGCCGCCTCGGCCCATTCGGTGCAGCGGCGCGTCCACGGACCTGTCCATTGATCCCAGTGGACATACTCAACCCACGGATCGCGAAAATCCGCCAGCCACGGCCGCTGGATCAACCGCCGCACCATCAGTGCGACCAGATGATCGCTGAACGGCATGCCGCTGGAGAATATTGCATCAAAGCGATGGCGGGCGTTCAGCTTGAGTGCCGCGCGTACGGCATGAGCGACGCGCCACACACCGCGATCGGGCCATGACAGCCGATCGACCAGTGCTTCAACACGCCAGCCGACTCGTTCACGCCACCACGCCTCGTCAAGCCGCAGCTTGCCCGTCCACGCCGCGATCATCCTGCACGCGGCACGGGCGGCATCCTCCGGCCGCTCCACCATTCCGGGGCGCAGTCGATGAACCTCAATATCGCCGGGCACATCCGCGAGCGCCGCCACGTCGATCGGCCTGCCTTTGGGGGTTTCGGATTCACCCATGAGCGGACCTGTCAACACAACGGGGCGCCAACCGCATACGCCGAGGTACTTCGCGAATTTGCGGATGCGCGTCGCGCCGACCGAGGCCACCGGCGGAAAGCGCGATGTGATGAACAACACGCTGCCGCGCAATTGTCTGGATGCCGAATCAACGGCACTCCGGCCTTCACGCTCTGAAGTGGGATGCGCGCGATCAACCCCTTGGTCCATCGGTGGCGCAAATGCGGCCGATGCATGGGCATCAAGGCGCGCGTAGGGCGCGCCCACGCCGTTGTCCGACAGTTTGTCCGACAGCAGATGCATCCGAAATCCTCATCAAGACGAAGCGCGCCGCGCGGCCGGCTTTCGTCTGATAAGATGTATCGTGCGGCCGGAGTCGAAACTGAAGTCCAAAGGACTGAACGATTTGCGCTGAAAATGCTTGTGTAAATGTGGTGCAGGCCGCCCATCGAAGCATCTTGCGGAACAGGCGCCTCGCCTGTGTCAGCGGCGGTTGTGGGGCTGTCCATCCTCCAATACTGATACGACCGGCTTGCGCGCCCATGATCGCCGCGACGACCCGTCAATCGCCTCGCGCGGAATCTGCGCCCGCCTCCGCATTTCCCGCCGCGCGGGCGACTCATCGCCCAGAACGATCCGCTCAAAGCGCGTCATTTCGCGCTCCCAATCATGATGCACCATTACGAATCGCCGCCCCGCATCACCGATGGCGTCGCATAGACCGTCGCGACGCAGCAGCGTGACTACAGACCGCGCCACATCCACCGGTTCATCGGCGATCAACCAATCGCGACCCGGCATGGCACGGATCGTCCCGACCACCGCGGCGCTCGCCACAACCGGCCGCCGCGCGGCCATCGCCTCCAGTACCTTGTTTGGGATTCCGCGGGCGATCTTCAACGGTGCGACAACGGCGCGGCACTTCAGCAGCTCGGCCGCCACATCATCCACCCGGCCCGTCACTTGCACCCCCGGAACGCGCGACAGCTCCCGCACCGCGCGCGTCGGGCGCCGCCCAATAATGTGAAACCATGCCGATGGCAAGACGCGAAGAACGCGCGGCCAAACATCTCGCACAAACGCCGTAACGGCCTGCACGTTGGGTGCGTAATCCATCGTGCCGGCGAAGCCGACGATCGGTCCGCTCTGAGACGGGGCCGTCGGCAAACGCTCGTCCACGTTCACGCCGTTGCCAATGATCGCGACATGCTCCGCGTCAACCGCCTGCGGCAGCAGCTCACGTTCGGCGTCGGTGATCAGCGTGACCGCGTCAAACCGCTCAAGGCATCGAAGCTCCGCGGCGCGAAGCCGGCGAGATTCGATCGTACAGAGCGACGACATCGGCCATGCGGCGTCACGGGCATAGTCGGCCCATTTTTCGCTATCGACATCGCATAAATCGACCACGCGACGCACCGCACGCACCGCCAGCGCATAAGGCGCCATCATCGACGAAAACGCGACAACGGCATCCAGTTCAACACAAGCCGACAGACGCGCCACCCCTCGGCGCATCGCGCGCGACGCGTACGCCGCTACCGTCAATGGATGCCCGCTAAGCCACCGGGGCAGCGCGCCGAGCGCAGCCGAAACCGGCCTCCAGGGGATGGCGATAACCTCTCGGCACCATTTGCGCAAAACCTGCGCATAATCCAGCTCGCTCGGTGATTCGGCGAAACAGCCGCAATACACATCGTGCGATCGTGACAGGTGCTCGATTTGATGAAACGTGCGTATCTTGTCTCCCTTATCCGGCGGATACGGCACGCGATTGGCAAGGTATAGAATGGTCTTTGAGCGTTTCAAGACTGCGTATCTCCCCTATTCACTTCGACTTGCGCGGAGTCGAAACTGAAGCGCCAAGTCTCGCGTTGCGAACTCGTGAAGGCGACGGTAGCATTCCGTTTGCGTAAGGGCGCGGACGGCGGCCGATGAATACATCTGCCGATCCCATCGCGCAGACCTCACCGCGCCAGGCGCGGAGTTGCCTCGCAATATCAAATGGAGACTCGACTTATGTGGCAGAAGCGTGTGATGCGATGGCGGCGCAAGGTGCTCGTGCTCGGGGCCATGCTGCCGATGTTCCAGGCAACCGGAACGTGCGACCCGTATGGGCTGAACGCCGCGATCTTCTCATCGCTGACATCGGCGACGTTCAACGTTTTCGTCGGCGCAATGCAACAGACACTGCTTCAGTTCTTCCCGTCATCGGAGATTCTGGCGACGCTCTTCGGCGCGAATCGATCGCCCTTCTTTTGATCGACGATTTTCGCGCAGAGCAACGCCGCAGCACATCGCATCGATTCGTCGCGGAACGTATTGAAGACAGCCAGACGCCAAGGCGCATGACCTGACAATCCGCGGCCGACTGCCCACGGCCGCTTCATCGCACGGACGAGTACACCATGAAGAAGAAATCGCTTAAAAAATTCCGAATCACGCGGCGCGTTGCAATCCTGCTCGCGGCCGCCCCTTTGTTCCAGTTTTCGCAATGCCAGACGTTTAACAACCGGCTCGCGGCGAACTTTACCAACTCGCTGCCCAGCACGACGTTTTCCGTCCTGATGAGCTTCGCCTTGCTGCCGATACGCATCCTGCTCAGCGGCGGTAGTCTCGACGGCACGACCGGAGGCGGCGGCGGAATCTGACGCCCGCTCAACTTCCGTCTGTCTCCATCATCAAAGTAAATGCGAAGGGAATCTCCGCGCACGATCATCGCCTCGGCCGAGGCTCGGCCGCGTCCGGATGGCGCACCGTCAGTCGCCGGTTCACGCGCTCGACGCGCTGCTCGACGACCTTGCCGTCGCCGAACACGACGCGGAGCGACAAATCTTTCGGAGCATCACCCGAACCCAGGCCGAAATAGGCATGCGGCGCGTCAAAGCTCTGATAGCTTCCGCTGCCCGAGATCCATCGCCGCTGGACGACCTCGCCCGACGAAAGCTCCGCGCGCGCGCCGTAGCCGCGATGATTCCCCTTCGGACCGGCCAGATCGACCGCCAGCCAATTCCGCTTTGGCGTATCATTGCGAAAGACATGCACGGGACCGTTCAGCGTGGTCATCACCATGTCCACGTCGCCATCGCCGTCAATATCGCCGAACGCCACGCTGCGCCCGTGAAACTTTCGTGAAAACATCTCGCCGCAATCCGTGATCCGCTCAAAGCGCTTGCCGGCGCGGCGAAACATCATCAGTTCCTGTGCCCACTCCGAGTCCATCTTTTGCGTTGCCGTTTCCGGATACACATGGCCGCTGGCGATGAACAAATCTTCGTGGCCGTCCAGATCGAAATCGTAAAACCCACATCCCCATGAGAGGAAGGGCCGGCTGATGATTCCGAGGCCAAACTGTGCCGTGCGGTCGTCAAAAAACCCGTCGCCGAGATTCAGGTGCAGCGTGTTCGTGTCGCTGGAAAAGTTCGTCGAGAACAGATCGGCCGCCCCGTTGCCGTCGACATCGCCGATGGCGATGCCCATCGTCGCTTGCGTCGTGCCTTCGTAATTCGCCGAAACGCCGGACATCACGCCGATATCTTCGAAGCGCATCCGGCCGAGGTTTCGAAACAAAAAGTTTTCCGTCGAATCGTTGCCGACGAAAATGTCCGGCCGGCCGTCGCCGTCGAAATCAAGAATGCGCACGCCGAGTCCGTAGCCGCCGGTCACACCTGAGACACCGGCCTCCTGCGAAATGTCGCGAAAGCGCCCGCCGATATTCTCATACAGCATATCCTGATCCGGCGTCAGGCCGGACGGGCCGGCCATAACGGGCACGCCCTTGAAGACGACGCCCGTCCGATCGGGCGGGTTCTTCACATCGAATTTCAAGTACGCCGTGACATACAGATCAAGGTCGCCGTCGCCGTCAAGATCGGCGAAGGCGGCGCTGGTGCTCCAGCGATCATCGCGAATGCCGACATCCGCCGTGACATCGACAAAGCGCGGCCCCTCGGCGCGAAAACACTCGTTCCTCAGCAGAACGTCCTGTCCGAAGCATGTCACGTAAATGTCATCCCATCCGTCGCCGTCATAATCGCCGATGGCCACGCCCATGGCCCATCGCGTCAGACGGATGCCGAGTTTCTCCGTGACATCGACGAACGTCCCGTCGCCTTTGTTCTCATAGAGCCGTGAACCAGCGCCGCGCTGCGGATCATCCATCCTCGCACCGTTGGCGAAAAACACATCGAGATCGCCGTCATTATCAAAATCGAACAGCGCCACGCCGCCGCCATTGACTTCGAGAATTTCCCGCGCCGGCATATTGCCGCACGTCATGACAAAGTCGATGCCGCTCGTTTTCGTGACATCCGCAAAGCGCATGTCCGACGCCAGCGCTGTCGGCACGCCCATGCCGCAGGCGCACAAGGCAAGCAGCGCAACCTTGTTTCGAAGCGATGACATCAGTCTCCTCCCGCAGGCCGCGTTGCAGGCCCGCCCATCGGCGGCGCGGTCGGATAGAGTTTCTCATAAATCGACTTGTGCCTTTCCCGCGCCCATTTCGCCTTGTCGCGATCGCCCAAACGCTCGAACACGCGCGACAACTTGAAATAGGCCTCGTAGGCATCCGGACGCAGTTCGACGGCTTTGAGCAGTTCCTCGCGCGCCTTGACCAGCTCATCGCGCCGAATGTACACGTCGCCCAGCCGCGCGCGGGCTTTGCCCTCGGTCCGCGCATCCTTTGCGGCGACGGCCGAGGCAATCGTGCGATTGAACCGCGTCACCGCCTCGTCAAGATCGTCCTCTTCATAGGCGATGAGTCCGATCGCGAAATGCGCGTCGGCATAGTCGGGCTTGGCCTCCAGATACGTCTCGAACTGCGCCCGCGAGGCATCGCCTTCGCCGAGATAATAAAGGCACCAGCCGTAAAACGGCCGAAACGCCAGATCGTTCGGATCGAGCGCGATGGCCTTTTCGAAGTGCGGCTTGGCCATCTCGTAGCGTGCCTCTTCGTGGTACGTCAATCCGAGCATGAACGTGGCCCTGGCCCAGCGCGGATGCGCGGCAGCGATCGGCACGAGCTGCGCGCGCGCCGCTTCAAACTGTTTGTCGCGAATCAGTCGGAGGCATGGCATGAGATCGGGCATCGCACCGCCGCGCGACGGCTGCGTCATTGGCGGATTCTGGGCAGCGCTCACGGACGCGAGGGCAAAGAAAATCGCGACGACCGGCCCAATCCGCCGCCGAAAATCGACACTCGTTCTGATGCGGGAATCCACACTCACGGAGGCACAAAAGTAAATGGGCTGGCGCATCCTGGCAGTATAGCGACCATTGCCATCGCCGAACCTGGCCGACCGCCATTCTTCACGCACGTTGTTGGGCGGCCAAGACCCCGGAGGTACGACGCTTTTCAAGACCCTCAGAATGACCTGAATTCCACCACCAAACCATCGTTTTCGCTCTAAGATGGGCGATTTATACCGGTTTTCCCTCATGATCCCCGACCCGATGCGAACATGCGTCCTATCGAACATAATTGCAAAATATTATCGCACCGGGGCTGACCTGGCCCGATGTGATCCGTTATACTGGCGTTTGGATTTCCTTCTACGGTGATCCGGCGAGCCAAAAAGCTGTGCACCGGTGTTCGGAGCGAGCGGACCTTTTCCACTCGTCACGACGTACTCGTTCAAAAAACTAGTGGGAGTGTAGGCATGAGTCGCTGTAGCACGTTTATCGCGTGGGGGATGGCCTTATTCACATGTTCAACAGTCTGGGGGCAGGGATGGGTGGAATTTGTTGATCAGACCGCGACGCGCGTCATCATCGCGGATCCCACACTCTTCCAAACCGACACCCAGGAAAAAGACTACGCCAAAGGCGACTTCGACAACGACGGCGATGAGGACCTCGTCATCGTTCGGAAGCAGCCCTATACGACCCCTGGGCGACGCCGAAACGTTCTCATGATGAACGAGGGCATCGCTGAAGGCCACGCCTTCAACGGCATTCTCGTTGATAGAACCGTTGAGTTCTGCACGGACGCGACCGATGGTGGCCAGGGCTTTCTCGACCTGACCAACGATCGCGATGTTGCCGTGGCAGACCTTAACGGTGACGGCTGGCTCGACTTCGTGACTGTCGCGACGTTGAGCGACGGCCTGCCGAAGACGATCTCCCATCCCCGCATCTTTATGAACAAGGGCGCGATCAACGGCGTCTGGCAGGGCTTCCGTTATGAGGAAGCGCGCATGCCCCAGTTGTTCACCATCCCCGGCGGCCTGGCCGTGGCGCCACGGCTTTGCTCGATCGCTCTTGGCGATGTGACCCGCAACGGCCTGCCAGATATGTACATCGGCGACTACGGACGCCGCGGCGTCGGCAGCGGCTCACCCGAGAACCCGTTGCACGATACGAATGATCGCCTGCTGATCAACGACGGCAACGGCTTTTTCACGGATTCGCTCCAGACGCGCATGAACAGCACGATGCTGCTCTCCGCGTTCGGCGTCGCGGCGCACATCGCCGACATGAACGGCGACGGCTTCAACGACGTCGTCCGCGATACGGCGCTCAACGCCCCGCGACATGTCTCGATTTCCTACAACAATCCCGCCAACGAAGGAACATTCAACGCTTATCAGATCGTCGATCAGAACGCCCCATATCACATCACGGTCGGCGACTTGAACAACGACAACCGGCTCGACATCCTCGTCACCGACGACGGCCCCGACCATTACTGGATCAATCAGGGCAACGGCGCTAATGGCCAGGCTCAGTTCCTGCGGTTTGACGTGCAGCGGTTCAGCGGCTTCGACGGCGAATTCGGCGGCAACCAGCGGCTCGCCGACTTGAACAATGACGGCTTCCTCGATGCCCTTATCGCGGATCAGGACGTCGACATCGAAGAACAGTGCGCCCGCCGCCTGCACATCTATCGAAACCTCGGCAACGTGCCGAACGTCACGCTTCAGGAACAGGAAGGCAACCGCCCCTGGAAGCACAACGGCACCTTCGAAATCGAAGTCATGGATATCAACGGCGATGGATGGAACGATCTGATCGTCGGCCACTGTTTCGGCACCAACGTGTGGATCAACCAGCCTCCGATCAACCTGGTCTTCAGCTATCCTGACGGATTGGCCGGCGATGTGGAGCCGGACATGCCGACCAATTTCCGCGTGGCGGTCGCGGGGGTCGGCGCCGCGCCTCAGCAAAACACCGGCAAGCAATATGTCTCGATCGATAACGAGCCATTCGTCGAATCTTCGATGACGCAGCTTGAGCCGAACGTCTATCTCGCGAATCTACCGCCGGTCCCCTGCACATCGACGGTTCGCTTCTACTTCAGCGCTCGTACGTCGACCAATCTTCTCGTCAACGATCCCGGCAACGCGCCGGGCGTGACGTTCTCGGCGCTCTCGTCGATCGGCGCGACCGTCATCGTCGACGAGCGCTTCGAAGCGCCGACTCCCGGCTGGACCGTTACGAATGACCCCAGCCTCACTGGCGGCGCGTGGACGCGCGTCAAGCCGATCGGCACATTCTTCCCCGACGGCGGCACCACCCCGGCTCAGCCCGGCAGCGACGCCGGTCAGCCGTCAAACGAAACCATGTGCTACATCACGGAGCAATATCCCGGCTCCGGCTCGGCCAGCAACAGCGACGTGGACGGCGGACCGACGATCCTCACCTCGCCCCCCTTCGATCTGAGCGGCACCGACGGACTCGTCAGCTATGCCCGCTGGATGTTCTGCAGCGATGCCGCCAATCCGGCACAGCGCGACTTCCTCATCACTGAAATCAATAACGGCACGTCCGGCTGGGTCTTCGTCCACGAAACCTTCTCAACCAACAGCTTCTGGGAAATCGTCAACTTCCGCGTCAGCGACTATGTCGCGCCGACCAACAACGTGCGCGTACGCTTCAGCGTGGCCGATCCCGGCACATCCGTGACCGAGGCCGGAATTGACAATTTCAAGGTCATCAAGCTGCTCTGCCCGGTGCCCTGCGATAGCGCCGTGGATTGCGACGACGGCCTGTTCTGCAACGGCGCCGAAGTCTGCGACGGCGAAGGACTCTGCGCCCCCGGCGAAGCCCCCTGCCCGGGCCAGTCCTGCGACGAGATCAACGACGTCTGCGTCGAGTGCCTCACCAATCAGGATTGCAGCGACGGACTGTTCTGCAACGGCGTTGAAATCTGCAACGCCGGTGTCTGCGAACCGGGTACCGATCCTTGCAACGAACCGCTCACCTGCGATGAGATCAACGACGTCTGCGTCGGTTGCAACAACGACGCTCAGTGCGACGACGGACTGTACTGCAACGGCGACGAGCACTGCATCGACAACGCCTGCATCGGAACGCCCAGCTTCTTCGGCGTCGAAAACAACGGCTTCGACGGACCGACCGGCTGGACCTCGCAGGCCAACGGCGGCGCGACCATCACCTTCCCGGCCAAGCTGAGCGTCGTCGGCCCCAACGGCTCCGGCGGCGCATTCGCCTTCGCCTTCCAGGGAACGGTCAATCTCGTCGGACAGAATCTCGAATTCGACTTGCTGCGGTACACCTCCACGGATTCGGATTCGTGGGACCGGCCGTTCTTCCGCGTTGACGGTGTCAACTACGGCCTGAACCACAACGGCACGCTTGGCACGGTCATTCCGGCCAGTCCGGCCAATACCGCGACATATGGCACGATCCGCAACGCACAGCAGGTCCAGCCGTCGAGTCCGGTTCACTTCAGCATCAACCTCGAAGCCATGGTTGGACCCGGTCCGCATACCATCGGATTCGGCGTACTCAGCGTCGATGGCCTGGCCGGCGCGGGCACGGCCGAGTTCGACACCGTTCTGCCGAACTTCCAGCCCTTTGATTTGTGCCCCGGTGAGTTGTGCTCCAACGAACTGGCCGCCTGCGTCACCTGCCTGACCGCCGAAGGCTGCGACGACGGCATCTATTGCAACGGCGCCGAACAGTGCGTCAACGGCGAGTGCCAGCCCGGCGAACCCCCGTGCGACATCGAAGACTGCGATGAAGACACGAATACCTGCAACGTCGAAGAAGAAATCGGCGTCCAGCCCTGGTTGGGCGAACCACTGGCGAACCTCACGCCCGAACAGATGGATCGCTTCCTGGCTGGACAGCAGAAGTTCGA
Organism: uncultured Planctomycetaceae bacterium; assembly: GCA_964599535.1. Classification (GTDB taxonomy): domain Bacteria; phylum Planctomycetota; class Phycisphaerae; order UBA1845; family UTPLA1; genus JADJRI01. The sequence continues at coordinate 11,341 of CAZRFP010000043.1, read as the reverse complement.
CGCCAACCTTGAGCAGTCTCAGGGTCTTGGGCCGATCTTTAACCAGACCGCCTGCGGCGCCTGCCACAACCAGGGCGGTCTCGGCGGAACCGGCTCGACGAAAGTCACGCGGTTCGGCTATGCCGACAAGGACGGATTCGATCCGCTCACCGAACTCGGCGGCTCGCTGCTGCAAGTCTCTTCGATTGCTGGCTGCTCAGAGGTCATTCCTCCCGAAGCCAACATCATCGCCCAGCGGCAGACGACCACAACGATGGGCATCGGTCTGATCGAAGCGATCGACGACGCCGTGCTGCTCGCCCAGGAGGCGAATCCGCCGCCGGGCGTGGCCGGTCGAGCGCATATGGTCGATGCCTTCGAAGACCCGCCCGGCTCGCCGCCGCGCGTCGGCCGATTCGGCTGGAAGGCACAAGTGGCGACGGTACTCACTTTCTCGGCGGATGCCGCGCTCAATGAGATGGGCCTGACGAATCGCTTCCTCACGGAAGAGAACGATCCGAATGGCATCCATCCGCCGTCACTTGAAGAATGCGACAACGTACCCGATCCCGAAGACGGCCCCGAGGACGGCATCCCCGGCGCGCCGCACTTCATCGATCGCGTGACCGACTTCCAGCGCTTCCTCGCCGCTCCGCCGCAGACGCCCCGATCGGGCATGACCGGCGAAACGGTGTTCAACGCCATCGGCTGCGTGAAATGCCACGTCCAGTCCTACACCACCAAGTCTATGCCCGAGGCGGCGATCTCGAACAAGCTCATCAAGCCTTATTCGGATTTCCTCCTCCACGACATGGGAACGCTCGGCGACGGCATCGCACAAGGCGACGCCGGCATCACCGAGATGCGCACGCCGCCGCTCTGGGGTCTGCGCGCTCGCGGACAGTTGCTCCATGACGGCCGCGCCGTCGGCGGCACATTCGCACAGCGCGTCACGCAGGCCATTCTCGAACACGCCGGCTCCGGCGCTGATTCGGCGGCGGCCTTCGAAGCGCTCCCACAGGCCAGTCGCGACGCGCTGATCGCCTTCCTCGATTCGCTCGGCCGGCGCGAGTTCGATCACAACGGCGACAACATCGTCGATGGTTTCGATCTGTCGCGCTTTGTCGAGTGCTACACCGGTCCCGGCAGTTTCTACACGCCCGATGACGAGTGCGCGATCTCCGACTTTGATCAGGACGGCGACGTGGACGACGACGACTTTGCCGTCTTCCTGACCGTGTACACCGGCTCGCAGGATGACTGCAACGCCAACTCCATCAACGATGCGATGGACATCCTCTCCGGCGCCAGCCGCGACTGCAATTTCAACGGCGTGCCTGATGAATGTGATCCCGACTCGTCGAACGTGAACCTGTTCGTCCAGCAGATTCTGCTCGACGCGCAGAACCCGATCTTCGTCTGCATGTTCGACTACAACAACAGCGGACGGATCGACGGCGCCGACATCCAGTCGTTTGTCGATGCCCTGCTAAATCCGTAACGGCTCAGCCGTCGCGGATTGAGAATTCTGATTCTGATGCTTTCATGCGGCCCCGGGCGAAATTCGCTCGGGGCCGCATTCTTTGGCGCACATGGATTCGGCGGCTCGGCGGCGCTTGACATCCTAACATTTACCGAATAACATTCGGGACCATGTTGCGGCCCGTCGCCAATCCGCCGAACCCCTATCTCTCAGAGCACCGAGAGTGGCTCGAACCGCCCCCTGCCGCACAAGTCGAGGTCTACGAAGAATCCGCTAGGTCCATCCTCTCCGAAAATGACAGTCCCGACATTCCATTCCGCTGGTCGATCAATCCCTACCGCGGCTGCCAGCATGCCTGCGCTTATTGCTATGCCCGGCCGACGCATGAGTACCTCGGCCTCGGCGCGGGAACGGATTTCGACACGCGGCTCATCGCCAAGATCAACGCCCCGCAACTATTGAAGCAGGCATTTGAAAAACGCGCCTGGCAGGGCGAGTCGATCTGCTTCTCCGGCGTAACCGACTGCTATCAGCCGATCGAGGCGTCATACGGCCTGACGCGCGGCTGCCTCGAAGTCTGCCTCGCCTTTCGCAATCCGGCCTCGATCATCACCAAGGGCTGCCTCGTGCTGCGTGACGCCGAGCTTCTCGCCGAGTTGAATCGCCTGACGAAGGCGCGCGTCTATCAGAGCATTGCCTTCTGCGATGACGAAACGGCGCGGTTGATCGAGCCCCAGGCGCCGCCGCCGTCGAAGCGGTTTGACGTCATGCGCCGCCTTCGCGATGCAGGCGTGCCGGTCGGCATCATGGTCGCGCCGATCATTCCGGGGCTGAATGATTCGCAGATTCCCGAAATCCTCAGCCGCGCCGCCGAGGCCGGCGCGGTATCGGCGGCGTACACATCGCTCAGGCTGCCGCGAAATGTCGCGCCGGTGTTTCTGGAGCGCGTGCGCGCCGCCATGCCGCTTCGCGCCGATCGGATCGAAGCGCGCATCCGCGAGATGCGCGACGGCGAGTTGACCGACTCCGCATTCGGCCGGCGCATGAGCGGCGACGGGCGCTATTGGGAAAATATTCAGTCACTCTTTCGCATTTCCGCCGAAAAGTGCGGCATACAGCCACACAAGCCGCGCACTTCTTCTGAGAATCAGATAAAACCGCCGCGGAGCAACGCCGCGCCGCGCGGCAGGTCCGCGCCGCTGCCGCTGTTTCCGGAGGGGCGGCGCGAGGCCTCCTGCGATACGCCTCCGCCGACGCTGTTCGATCATCTCGAATAGTCCGCGGCTTTCGGCTACACTCGCTGCCCGCAGGAAAATTCCGCGGCGCAGCGCACACCGGTTCGCGCGACGCCGCCTTCATCGGAGCCTCAACATGCCCACGCCATACGACGACTTCATCAAGCACGTTCGCGAGATCGGCATGATCGACGCGACCGGCGCCGTGCTCGAATGGGATGCCGAAGTCAACATGCCGGAAAACGGCCTCGCCCAGCGCGCGGAGCAGCTCTCTTTCCTCGCCGCGATGGCACATGAGCGACGCACCCACCCCAGGCTCGGAGAATGGCTCGCAGCGCTCGACGGCCGCGCCGAAAACGATGTGCAACTGACCAACCTCCGCGAAATGCGCCGCGCCTACGATCGCGCAGTCAAGATTCCCGCGGCAATTGTCGAACGCATCGCCCATGTCTCGGCTCACGCCAAGGACGCCTGGGCCAAGGCCCGCAAGGAATCCGCCTTCGCCATGTTCGCCCCCCATCTGAAGGAGCTTCTCGATCTCAAGCGGCAGGTCGCGGACGCCGTCGGATTCGACAGCGAGCGATACGATGCCCTGCTTGACGAATTCGAACCCGGCGCAACCGCCGCGGAAGTCGGCGCCGTTTTCGACAGTCTGCGCGGACCGCTTGCCGACTTTGTCCGGCGGCTGGCTGATGCGCCCAGGAAGCCCGATCCGTCGATTCTGGCGCGCGGCTATCCCATCGAGCGGCAGAAGCTCTGGTCGCGGCAATGCGCCATGATCGTCGGCTTCGACTTCAAAAGCGGTCGCATCGACGAGTCGACGCATCCTTTCTGCTCAGGGTTCGGACCCGGCGACGTGCGCCTGACGACGCGCTACCATGAGAACTTCCTGCCGGCCGCCATGTTCGGCACATTGCACGAGGCCGGCCACGGCCTGTATGAGCAGGGTCTGCCGCTTGAGCACGCATTCACGCCGCGCGGCCAGGCTGCGAGCCTCGGCATTCACGAGTCTCAATCGCGCATGTGGGAGAACTTCGTCGGGCGCGGCCGCCCATTCTGGGAGCGCTACTACGAGCAGTGCCGCCTCGTCTTTCATGAGGCGCTCAGCGATGTGACGATGGATCAGTTTCTCGGCGCGATCAACACGGTCTCGCCGTCGCTGATTCGCGTCGAGGCCGATGAGGTAACGTACAATCTGCACATCATTCTGCGTTTCGAGATTGAGCGCGATCTCCTGGAAAACCGTATCAGCGTCAGCGATCTGCCCGCGGCGTGGAATGAAAAGATCGGAAAGCTGCTCGGCGTCACGCCGAAGAATGACGCGGAAGGCTGCCTGCAGGACATCCACTGGTCGATGGGCGCGTTCGGCTATTTCCCGACGTATGCGCTGGGCAATCTCTACGCGGCGCAGTTCTTCGAATCGGCGCGCACGGCGATGCCTGATCTCGACGATCGGTTCCGCCGAGGCGACTTCGGCGGGCTGCTGTCCTGGCTGCGAAAGAACATCCACGAGCACGGCATGCGCCATCGACCGTCCGAACTCGTCAGGAATGTCACCGGTTCGGCATTATCCATCAAGCCGTTCATGAACTACATTCACGGAAAATTCGCTCCCATCTACGGCCTGGATTCACGGAAGGCGTGATGTCGGCACGAAGGGCGACATCGCCGCACATGCAGCGATTCGGCGCGCATATGTCCGCCGTCGGCGGCGTGCATAACGCCTTCGCAGAGGGCCTTCGCGTCGGATGCGACTGTCTGCAACTCTTCGTGAAGAACCAGCGGCAGTGGACCGCCGCGCCGCTCAGCGACGAACAGATTCGACTCTTTCAAGATGCGAAAAAAGCCGCCGGCATTTCCCCCGTCGTCGCCCACGCCAGCTATCTGCTCAACCTCGCTTCGCCCGACGAGGCCAATCGAAACAAGAGCGTCGCCGCGCTGGTAGACGAACTCGAACGATGCGAAGCCCTCGGCCTGGACGGGTTGATTGTCCATCCCGGAGCGCACATGGGCGACGGCGAGCCTGCAGGCATTCGGCGCATCGCAAGCTCACTCGACGAAACGCATCGCCGCACGCGCGGCTTCCAATGCCCGGTGCTGCTTGAAACAACCGCCGGCCAGGGCACAACGCTGGGACGAACGATTGAAGAACTGGCCGAGACGATCGGCGCAACGCGCGATGGCGACCGGCTGGGCATTTGTCTCGACACCTGCCATCTCTTCGCGGCGGGATACGATCTCCGCGACAAAGAGGCCTGCAACGCACTGGTGACAAAGATCGACCGGCTGATCGACGCGAAGCGCGTTCGTTGCATTCACACCAACGATTCAAAGGGCGACTTGGGCAGCCGAATCGACCGGCATGAACACATTACGAAAGGGAACATCGGCCGGGCGGGGTTTGCGAACCTGTTGAACGATCCGCGATTGACGCACGCGCCGCGCATCCTCGAAACGCCGAAGGGCGAGGATGAGCGCGGCCGCGATCTGGACCGCGTCAATCTGTCGCGCCTGCGCCGAATGGTCGCAATCAAGCCGACGCGCTCCTGAACGATCGCGCCGCCACCACTTGCACCGTGAAGAGCGGGTTTACTTGCGGCAGCGATATACAAACGCCGGCGGCAAATTGCGCCACACCGTCTCTGACCGCGCGACGGATGAAAACGCGCCGTTCAGTTTGCTCCGAAAGCGTCGACCGGCCGGCAGCAGCAAGCCCTGAAGATAAGCGAATGTCGCGAATCGCCCGCCGTCCGCAAGCGACGAATGAACGGCATCGAGCAGCGCGTTTTGCAGAGATTCCTCGAAAGAAGCCCACGGCAGACCGCTGATGATGCAGTCCGCGCCGTTGCAGCCCGCGGCGCGAAGAATGTCGGGCAGATGAACCGCCGACGTTTCATGTAGTTCGACGGACGAAAAGCGCTCGCGAATGACGGCCGCCATCGCCGGGTTGTATTCGACGGCGATGAACCGCGCGCCGGAACGCAGGTTTGCCAGAATCTCGCCGGTGAAAGCACCCGTACCCGGGCCGATCTCCACAACGACTGACGCCGACGACATGATTGCATCGCCGATCATCGCCCGCGCCAGCCGGCGCGAACTCGGCGCGATCGCCCCGATCGTGGACGGATTTCGAACAAATTCCCTGAGAAAGCCGACGGTCATATTCTCGCGCCGTTTACCGAATGGATTGTAGTGAAATCGCTCGACACGCGGCGTCCGTGGTCCACTCTATCGGCCGCGACCGCTACCGGGCTTTCTTAGCCGCCTTCTTGCCGGGCTTCTTACTGGCCGTGGGCTTGGACGGCTTGCGGCTCGCGCCCTTCCCTGCACCGGCTGACTTTCCAGCGACCTTCCTGGCCGGCGGCGCCTTGCTCCCCACTTCGAATTGCCAGAGCGAGTCGATGCTCTTCAGCGTATCGAGCTTCCACATCTCCGCCAGCAGGCGATCCTGCTGCGTCTCGGTGATGACGCCGCGCGCCAGCGTGCGGAACTTGTGTTCGACTTCTTCATCCGTCATGGGATTTCCGGCGTGGCCGCGCGGATATTTCACGGTTTCCTCATAAATCGCCCCATTCTTCATGTGGAGCCGCAGCCGATTGGGGATGCCATCGGGATAGCCTTCGTTCAAGTCGTCGGCTTCCACGATCGTTGTGCGATCAAGAATGTCGAGATACTTCGGATCGGTAAACTTCTTCGCCTCGAAGGTCTCGCGCGTCACGTCTCCATCCACCAGTGCCGCCACGGTCATGTAGCCCATGCTGTGGTCCGCCGTCTCGCGGCTGGTCGGACGCCACTTTTCCTTCTCGCTGCCGATGATCGACACTGCAGCCTCGAACGACTCCATCTCCAGCCGATCTATGTCGGACCACGACAAGCCGTCAGCCATGAACCGCTTGCGAATTCGCTGCGCCGCGTCGATCGAACTCTGCGCGTGATACTCGGCAGGCCAATACTTGATATACGTCTTGTTGATCATGTAGCCCGTGCTCTTTGAGCCAAGCTCCACATCGAACGCGCACCCGGTCAGCATCTTGAACACGCCCTTCGGACCTTCGAAAATCTCATGCGGACCGGTGAATCCCTGCCGCGCCAGATTCACCGCGAACAGCGCGCCGCGGCAGACGTTACTGAACGCACAAGCCTTCCACATCGAAATCTGACCTGTGCGCGTCTGGCGCGTCGCGATGTTGCACACGCCGGCCAGCCCCTGGGCGTGAACCATCTGCTCCGGGCGCAGGCCGTAGAGCTTGGCCGCGCCGAGCGTGGCGCTGAAGTTGCCATACGTGACGTGATCCCAGCCATTGGCTCGAAGCGATGCCGCGTCACAGAGGCGACACTGAATTTCGTAAGCAATCACCGTCGCGAGGATCAAATCCTTGCCATTGCGGCGATTGGCCTGCGCCGCGGCGAGCGTCGCCGCGATGTTGTCGGACGGATGCGCCGGCTCGAGCGAAAGATACGTATCGTTATAGTCCAGATAGCGAATGTGCGCGCCGTTCGCGAAAGCGGCCAGCGGCGCGGGCGCTCGATGCTTCGTCCCCAGAACCACCGCGCCACCCCTGGGCATGGGAACGGCCATGGCTGTCGCGCGGGCGATGGTGGCGGGCTTGCTCTTGAACGCCCCGAGCGCCGTGCCGAGCGAGTCGATGAATCGCCGCTTGGTCTCATGAACGGCCTCGGCCGTCAGGTCAGCGTATTTGATCTTGTTGGTCCAGTCGGCAAGTCGTTCTGCGAGCAGCATGCATGGCTCCGTCGTTGGAAACTGATTGATTCCTGCGTTGTCCTGCGGAATCCGCGACGATTCCGCCGAGCGGACGATTATAACGAGCCGATGATTCGCCGAAAGCTGCGCCAAGTCGCGGCCGACTTGATGAACGCCCATACGCACCGTAAAAACACCCCGATATGAGCAATACCGCCCGACTCGGTCCCGTCGAAAATCCGCCGCGAATACAGGTCGGCGATCTTGAGATTTCCGTTATCGACGGTAGCCACCTCTGGCTCGACGGCGGCGCGATGTTCGGCATCATTCCCAAGCCCATTTGGTCGCGCACCGTCGAGTGCGACGAGGCCAACCGCATCCCGCTCGCCACCAATTGCTTCTTTCTCGAAGCACATGGGAAACGCATTCTCGTCGAAACCGGTTGCGGCCATTCGTCAAAATACGGACCGAAGGAGCTTGGCTTCTTCAAGTTCGGTGCGCATTGGCTGCTTGATTCGCTGGTCGCCGCAGGCATTGACCGGCAGTCGATCGATTTCGTCATTCTCACGCATCTTCATTTCGACCACGCCGGTGGGGGCACCATGCCCGATGGCCGCGGCGGATATGTTCCGACGTTTCCGAACGCGCGATATCTCGTGCAACGCGGCGAATGGCAGGACGCCGTCGAGTCTCACGCCGTCATGACAGGCACGTATCGAAAGGAAAACCTCGCGCCGCTCGAAGCGGCGAACGTATTGTCGTTGGTGGACGGCGAAACCGAGGTCGTTCCGGGCATCCGAGTTCGGCCGTTTCCCGGCCACACACGGCATCAACAAGGCGTTATTTTTGAAAACGGTGAAAAACGCGCCATTCTGCCGGCCGATCTCATGCCGACATCCGCCCACGTCGGACTGCGATACAACATGGCCTACGATCTGATGCCTTTCGAGAACATGGTCAACAAGCAGCGTCTGCTTTCAGAGACCGCTCAAGACGATACGACGCTGCTGATCGGTCAAGACCCGTTAAACGCCCACTGGCGCGTCGTGGACGAGGGCAAGGGGCGTCACGGGCTGATTCAGGCGTAGTAAATCGTTTTAAATGAGTCAAAATAGGACTTTCGATCGGCCTACTCAGCCCATCGACCGCTCATCAAAACATGTACATGACGTCGCCTTAGAAATCACAGCCTCCTTGCCGCTCAGGCATAACCCTATCTCTAGAAATCAGATAGTCGACGAATGAGCTGGACCTCGCGATTTCAAAGGTCCCGAAGCTGGCCCCCCTTCAATCATGACCATCGGTTGACCAGAATCTTCGGGCGACCCGCTCTCTTTGACCAACCGACGCGGTTCTTTATAATCGACCGATTCAAGAGATCGGGGCGTCGATCTGTTCCGACAGGCTGCCCCATCCTCCATCGACACAACGTATTAAAGGCGGGTTTGCGGAACGATGAACTTCGAGCTGCCAGAGGAATTTGTCGCGATTCGGGATGTCACGCGGGCCTTCGCCGCTGAGAAGATCGCGCCGAATGCGCGCAAGTGGGACGCCGAGAAGTGGATCCCCACCGACGTTTTCAAAGAGATGGGCCGCATCGGCATTCTTGGCGTGGCCTTTCCCGATGAGTACGGCGGCGCGGGCATGGGGCTGCTTGGCATGACCGTTGTCGTCGAAGAGATCGCCCGGTGGTGCGGCGCGTCGGCCCTGTTTATTGCGGCACATTCCGGACTCTGTTCGACGCACATTCGCATCGCCGGCAACGACGAACAGAAGCGTCACTGGCTGCCGCGCCTGGCGACGGGCGAAGTCATTGGCTCGTGGTGCCTCAGCGAGCCGCACTGCGGTACAGATGCCGAGGCGCTGACCACACGCGCCGAGAAGACCGCCAAAGGCTGGGTGCTCAACGGCGCGAAGTTCTGGATCACCAACGGCATGCGCGCCGATGTCTTCGTCGTGACCGCTCGCACGAAAATCGGCGAGCGCGGCGCGCGAACGATCTCCGCCTTTCTTGTCGAGAAAAACACACCCGGTCTGATTATCGGCGAGCCGGAAGACAAGATGGGCATGCGCGGATCGGACACGGTGCCCGTCAATTTCGAAAACTGCGAAATCCCCGCCGAGAATCTCTGCGGCGAATTGAATAACGGCTATGTTGATGCATTGCGCGTGCTTGATCGCGGCCGCGTCACCATCGGCTCGCTGTCCGTCGGCTTGGCTCGCGGCTGCCTCGAAGAGGCCGTCAAATACGCGGCCGACCGGCAGAGCATGGGCGTTCCGCTCCACAGTCATCAGGCCATTCAGTTCAAGCTGGCCGACATGGAGACGCAGGTTGAAGCGGCGCGGCTGCTGGTCCGCCAGGCGGCCTGCACGCATGACGCCGGCCGACCGGACAAGGAGCTGAGTTCGATCGCAAAGCTATTCGCGAGCGAAATGGCCAGCCGCGTCGGGTGGGACTCAATCCAGATTCACGGCGGCGCAGGCTACACGAAAGACGTGTGCGTCGAGCGACTGGTCCGCGACAACAAGCTGTGCGAGATCGGCGAAGGCTCGAGCGAAGTGCAGCGGATTCTGATTGCCCGGGCGGAGTATGCGAAGCGTTCGGCGTGATCCATCACTCCCCGATTTCACCGGATTGCGCGAATGCAATTGAACGACAGATCGAAGGTGTCTGAATGACGACAACAACGCAGGAGCTGATTCCCTTCGGATACGAGCTGGGCGAAGACCATCGCATGCTGCGCGACAGCATTCGAGAATTCGCCCGAAACGTCGTCGCGCCGGGCGCGATGGAGCGCGACATCAAGGGCGAGTTTCCCGCTGATGTCATCCGCCAGCTCGGTGAAATGGGCTATCTCGGAATCTGCGTGCCTGAGGAATACGGCGGCTCCGGCATGGATTCGCTGGCCTCGGCGATCGTTGTCGAAGAACTGTCCTATGCCGACGCAGCCGTCGGCGTCATCAACAGCGTTCAGAATTCGCTCGTCATCGATCCGATCCTGAAGTTCGCGTCCGACGATCAGAAGAAGGCCTGGCTGCCGAAAATGGCGTCCGGCGAATGGCTCAACTGTTTCAGCCTCAGCGAGGCGGGCAGCGGCTCCGACGCCGGCGCGATGAAATGCCGCGCCGAGTTGAAGGGCGACGAGTGGGTCATCAACGGCACCAAGATGTGGGTGACGAACGGCGCCGAGGCCGATGTGATTCTCCTCTTCGTCCGCACGGAAGACGCCGACCGCCGCAACGCATCCGCCATGCTCGTCGATAAGAAAACGCCCGGTCTCACCGTCGGGAAGCACGAGGACAAACTCGGTATCCGCGCCAGCAGCACCGTCGAACTCATCTTTGAAAATTGCCGCGTACCCGTTGCAAACACCGTCGGCGAGCGAGGCCAAGGCCTCAAAATCGCGCTCACCGCCATCGATGGCGGGCGTCTCGGCATCGCCGCCCAGGCCGTCGGCATCGCACAGGCCGCGCTCGACAAATCCGTCGCTTACGCACTGGAGCGCAAACAGTTCGGCAAGTCGATCGCCGACTTCCAGGCTATACAATGGAAAATCGCCGACATGGCCGTGCGCATCGCCGCGTCGCGCGCCTTGCTCTACAAAGGCTGCTGCCTCAAGTCCAACGGCCGGCACAGTCTGCACATTCCCGCGATGGCCAAGCTCTACGCCGCGGAAACCGCCAGCTTCTGCGCCAACCAGGCGATACAGATCTTCGGCGGAATGGGCTATTGCCGCGAGAGCGAAGTGGAGCGGTATCTCCGCGATGCCAAGATCACCGAAATCTACGAGGGCACCAGCGAAATGCAGCGCCTCACTATCGGCGAAACCCTCGCACGCGAGCCGGAGCGCGTTCGTGCCAATGACAAGTAGCGCCCACCGCGCGATCGGTTCCAACCACACCCTGTCGCACGGGCGATTCGTACACAAATCAGCATTTCAC
>CAZRFP010000042.1:0-27367 GCA_964599535.1 uncultured Planctomycetaceae bacterium | reverse complement strand
GAATCCCCCCCTCTCCGTTTTCCATTCGCATCGAGAGCAACTTGGCGCGGTTCTCGGGAGTCGGCCCTTCGGGCGCTATACTGCGTCATGTCGGACGGCGGTTCGTGATTCTTCGATTCAATGGCGACGAGTCTTCTCATCGTGGTCGGCCTTGCGGTCGCGGCACCCTTTTTGCATCGGGTGCTCCGCGGCCTGACGCACTGGGTGCTGAGCCTTGCGACGGCGTGCATCGCTGTTTGGCTCGCGTCCTACTTTCAACAGCTTGAGTCGAACACGAGCCTCCTCGAATCTTACACATGGGTCAGCTCGCTCGGGTTGTCGCTTTCATTTCGCGCCGACGGGCTGGGCCTCATGCTGGGCGTCCTCGTTGTCGGCATCGGCTCGCTCATTCTCATCTATGCCGGCGGCTATCTTCGCGGGCATGCGCAACTCGGCGCGTTCTATGGCTATCTGCTGTTGTTCATGGCGTCGATGCTTGGCGTCGCGCTCGCCGACAACGTGCTGCTGCTATTCGTGTGCTGGGAGTTGACCAGTGTCAGTTCCTATCTGCTCATCGGATTTGACCACGAGCGCCCCGCCGCGCGGGCGGCGGCGCTGCAGGCCCTGCTGGTGACGGGTGTCGGCGGCATGGCGCTGCTTGTCGGCTTGCTGCTCATGGGGCGGATCGGCGGTAGTCATGAATTGTCGGCGTTGCTGAGTCAGGCCGATCTCATTCGAGGGCACGGCTTGTATCTGCCGATTCTTCTGCTCGTCCTGCTCGGCGCGGCCACGAAGTCGGCGCAGGTACCTTTTCATTTCTGGCTGCCCAATGCGATGGAAGCTCCGTCCCCGGTCAGCGCCTATCTGCACTCGGCCACGATGGTAAAGGCGGGTGTCTTTCTGTTAGCGCGCATGACACCGCTGCTCGGCGGGACGGCGTCGTGGCAGACATCGCTGATGGTCATGGGCTGCGCGACCATGCTGCTCGGCGCGATCATGGCATTGGGCAGCGCCGGGCTGAAACGCATCCTTGCCTACTCGACCGTCAGCACACTCGGTGTGCTCACGCTGCTGATCGGCGTCGGCACGCCGGAGGCCGTCCTCGCGGCGGTGACGTATCTGATCGCCCACGCCTTTTACAAGGGCGCGTTGTTCATGCTGGCCGGCTCGATGTCGAAGTCGACCGGCGAATACGATGCCGAGGCCATTGGAGGACTGGCCCGCGCCATGCCCATCACGGCGGCCTGCGCGGCACTCGCATCGCTGTCGATGGCCGGCCTGCCGCCGTTTTTCGGCTTTGTCGGCAAAGAGTCGCTTTACGAGGCGCTGCTGGGGGGGCGGCCGGAGCGGATCGCGCTGCTGAGTGCTGCCGTATTGGCACACATGCTGCTGCTGGTCGTGGCGCTGCGCGTCGGATTACGTCCATTCTTCAGCCGCCGGCGGATCACGCACCGCGTGCCGCGCGAGGCGCCGCCGAGCCTCTGGACGGGGCCGCTCGTGCTTGCCTCGGCGGGCCTGCTTTGCGGCGTCTTGTGCGGGGCGTTCGGCGCGAACGTGCTCATGCCGACGGTTCGATCTATCATCGGCGGCGAAGCCGAGACGCTCGGTGAGATCAGCCTATGGCACGGTCTGACGCCGGCACTGGGTTTGAGCGGCCTGACCCTTGCGGGCGGATTGCTGGTCTTCGCGCGGCGCGAGTCGATCCTTCGAGCAGGGACGCAATTTGGCGCGCTGGCCAAATGGGGGCCGTCGGCGGTCTATGCCGCGCTGCTGTCCGGTCTGATGTATGTCGCGAATACGCAGACGCGCGTGATTCAGAGCGGGCATCTTCGACGATACGTGCTCGTCACGCTGCTTATGACCGTGACACTCGTCGGCGTGCAGCTCAGTTGGTCGCCCGCACCCCTGGGTACGATCGACTTCACGGATGTGAAGCCGCAGGAGATCGTCGTCTCAGTGATTATTCTGCTCGCGGCCGTATCGGCGGTCCGCTCGAAGACGCGCCTGGGCGCGATCGCATCGCTTGGCGCCGTCGGATATGGCGTCGCGCTCCTTTTTGCGTTTTTCAGCGCGCCCGATCTGGCGATGACGCAGTTTCTCATCGAAACCCTGATGGTGATTCTGTTCGTTCTGGTCTTGTATCACCTGCCGCAATTCGCCACATATACAGGCCGCGCGGCGCGGCTGTTCGATGTCATCGTCGCGGCCGTGTTTGGCGGGCTGATGTTCTGGCTGATCCTGGCGGCGGCGACCATTCAGACGCATTCTCGCGTGTCGGACTATTACGCGCGCCACAGCGTGCCTGACGCGCACGGCCGCAACGTTGTCAACGTCATTCTTGTCGACTTCCGCGCGCTTGATACGCTCGGCGAGATTACGGTCATTGCCGTCGCGGCTATTGGCGTCTATGCGCTCCTCAGGCTGCGCCGTGCACGAAAGGAGTCCGAAGGATGAGATCGACCATCCTGATGACGGCTTCAAAGCTGCTCCATCCGCTGCTGTTGATGTTTGCGATCTTTCTGCTGCTCCGCGGCCACAACGAGCCGGGCGGCGGCTTCTCCGGCGGACTGGTTGCGGCGGGGGCGTTTGTGCTTCACGCACTCGCGTACGACGCCGCATCGGCGCGCAAGGCGCTTCGCGTCGATCCGCACATGCTGATCGGCATCGGGTTGATGGCCTCACTTGGCAGCGGGTTGCTGAGCATGGCAACGAGGCAGCCATTGCTTACAGGCCATTGGGCGAGTCTGTCATTGCCGGGCATGGGCGAATGGAGCCTTGGCACGCCGCTGCTGTTTGACGTCGGAGTATTTCTGGTCGTCGTGGGCATTTCCATGCTGATCATTCTCAGCATGGCGGAGAAATGACATGAGTTTCGTGATCGCGATCGTTGTCGGCGGATTGTACGCCGCGGGGCTTTACATGATGACGCGCCGCAGTCTGGTCAAGCTCGTCATCGGCCTGTCGCTCCTCGGCCACGCCAGCAATCTTCTGATTTTCACGGCGGGCGGCCTCACGCGCGGAAAGCCGCCGCTCGTGCGCCGCGGAATGGACGTGCTTTCGCCGCCATATGCCGATCCGCTGCCGCAGGCGCTCATCCTGACGGCCATCGTCATCGGCTTCGGCGTCCTCGCGTTTGCCCTGGTCATGATTCACAAGTCCTACGAGGCCGTCGGCACTGACGATCTCGACCAGATGAAATCGACGGACGCATGAAGTCCATTGTCGTCATGCCGATCATCATTCCGCTGTCCGCCGCGGCCGTCGCGCTGCTGGTGCGGCGTCGGCGCGCGCTGACGTGCCTGATCGGCGTGGCGACGATGGCCGCGCTGTTTGGGGCGTCGCTGCTTCTGCTGCGAACGGTGTGGATCGACGGGATTCAGGTGGTGCAGGTCGGAAACTGGCCCGCGCCGTTCGGCATCTCGCTCGTCGCCGACACCTTCAGCTCGATTATGGTTTGTCTCGCGGGGCTGATCGGATTCGCGACGGCGGTTTATTCGACGGTCTCGATCGACGCGCGGCGACAGTCGTTCGGCTATTTCACGCTGCTGAGCGTATTGTTGATGGGCATCTGCGGAGCATTTCTCACGGGCGATCTGTTTAATCTGTACGTCTGGTTCGAAGTCATGCTGATCGCGTCGTTCGTGCTGCTCGTGCTCGGCGGCGAGCGGGCTCAGATGGAAGGCGCAATTAAGTACGTCACGCTCAATCTCCTGTCTTCGGCCATTTTCCTCGCCGCCGTCGGCATTCTGTACGGACTGACGGGCACGTTGAATATGGCCGATCTCGCGGTGAAGCTCAGCTCACCATCCGTCGCGGGTGTGCGTACGGCCGTATCGATGCTGTTTCTGATCGCGTTCGGCATCAAGTCGGCGGTGTTTCCGCTGTTCTTCTGGCTGCCGGCTTCCTATCACACGCCGCCGGCGGCGGTCACGGCGGTCTTTGCCGGACTGCTGACCAAGGTGGGCGTCTATTCGCTGATCCGCGTCTTCACCCTGCTTTTCGTGCATGATGTTCCGCGAACGCACACGATCATCACCATCCTTGCAGGCCTGTCGATGGTCACCGGCGTGCTCGGCGCTGCGGCACAGTTTGACTTTCGGCGGCTGCTGTCGTTTCACATCATCAGCCAGATCGGCTACATGCTGCTTGGGCTGGGTCTGTTCACGCGTGCCGCGCTGATCGGCTCGATCTTCTACATCGTGCATAACGTCGTCGTGAAGACAAATCTCGTGCTTGTCAGCGGCGTGGCTCGGCGGCTCGGAGGCTCCTACGATCTGAAGAAACTTGGCGGCCTCTATCGAAAGCACCCATGGCTGGCAATTCTGTTCTTTGTCTCGGCCATGGCCCTCGCGGGCATTCCGCCGCTGTCGGGGTTTTTCGCGAAGCTCTCGCTTGTCCAGGCAGGTCTCGAAATCGACGACTACGCGGTGGTCGGCACGGCGCTGTTTGTCAGCATACTGACGTTGTTTTCCATGACCAAGATCTGGGGCGAGGCCTTCTGGACGCCCGCGGTCGACGACATCCTGCCAACTGCAAAGCCGCACGCTGTCGAAGGCCTGAGCCTCCAGACGCGCGTCATGTACGCGCCGATCGTTCTGTTGGCCGCGCTGGCCGTGCTGATGGGGCTGGGCGCTGAGTCGATGCTGATTCTACTCTCTCGCGCGGCGGAGGAACTGCTCAACCCCGGCGGGTACGTCGATGCCGTGATGAAAGGACGATCATGATTGCGTTCGTCTGGATACTGCTCCTGTCGATTCTCTGGGCGGCGATGACCGAGGAGTTTACGTTGTCGAATCTCGGCATCGGCTTTCTGCTGGGCTATGCGATTCTCTACGCCTCGCAGCATGTCGTGGGCGGCGGCGGTTTCATCTCGAAGTTTCCCAAGTTCCTGAGATTCACGGCGTATTTCGTCAAAGAACTCGTCGTCGCCAATCTGCGCGTGGCGTATGACATCGTCACGCCCACGTATCACATGCGCCCGGCCGTGGTCGCCATACCGCTCGATGCAGAGACCGACACCGAGATCACGACGTTGGCCAATCTGATTTCGCTGACGCCCGGCACACTGACGCTCGATCTGTCCAGCGATCGTAAAGTGCTCTACGTCTATACGATGTTCATCAGGGATCGCGACGAATTGGAGCGCGAGATCAAGCAGGGGCTTGAGCGCCGCGTGCTGGAGGTGCTGCGCTGATGCTTGCGTTCGTGCCCGCATTGCCGATCGTCATCGAAATCGTGATGGGCGTGCTCAGCCTGTCGATGGTCCTGACGTTCATTCGCCTGGTGCGCGGTCCGAGCCTGCCGGACCGCGTCGTGGCGCTCGATCAGTTCGCGACGCTCGTCGTCGGCATGATCGCGGTCTATTCAATCGAATCGGGGCGAACCGAGGTACTCCGTTCGGCTATTGTGCTCGCACTCATTAGCTTCCTCGGCACAATCGCCTTCGCGCGCTACGCGGAGAAGCGAGGCCGCCCATGAAGGAAAACGCCATCGCCATTCTGCTGCTCCTCGGCAGCGGCGTCATGTTGCTCGGCAGCATCGGCATTGTGCGAATGCCGGACTTGCTTTCGCGCATGCAGGCCTCGACGAAGTCGATGACGCTCGGCGTCGTGTGTCTGCTTGTCGCCGTCGTTATCTACTTCAACGAAGTCGGCGTCGGTGTGCGCGCCATGCTGGTCATCGCGTTTTATTTTCTGACATCGCCCGTTGCGGCCCATATGATCGGCCGCGCCGCCTATTTTATCGGCGTGCCGCTCTGGAAGGGCACGGTGATCGACGAATTAAAGGGCCGATACGACCGCGAGGCCCATACACTTGGCAGCGGCCAGGACGAAGCGCCGCGCGTTGAGGAGTGACGCGCCGGCGTCGCGAATCGGCGTCAACGGTCCGTTTTGCGTTGCCAGTGAGCCTGCCGCGGCGTAAACTCAGGCATGTGTGGCGACATTTGTCCGGCAAAACGCCGGACGATCCGCGCCTGCGGCGACGAATGCGGATGTGAGGATGAATCGAGATCGACAACCGCCTCGGAGGTGATTGCAGATGGACAAGTTCCGAAAGCTGGGCGTGTTTCTCAATCAGGAGCCGGGCGACGAAGAAGCCCTTGGCTTTACCGGAAAGATCGCCGAGATCATGGACGCCGAGTCGGTTCTCTGCATTCATGTCCGCGGCGTAGAAGCCGTACCGTCAGGCGCGGTCGCGCCGACGGAAGAAGCCGTGGCTCAGATGATTCGCGAGCGCCTGCCCGCGAAGATCGCCGAACGAACCACCGTCGAGATGCACGCCGACGGAGGCATCTCCGACATTCTGCGAAGTGCCAGGGATCAGTCGCTCGATCTGATCATCGTCGGCCGGCGACAGCCGCACGATCAGTTGGCCGTCGGATCGGCCTTTTCAAGGCTGGCCCGCAAGGCCCCGTGCAGCGTGCTGGTCGTTCCCGATCAGGCCTATCCCCATGTAGGTCGGATCGCGGTTCCGGTCGACGGATCGGCGCACTCCAAGCTCGCGCTTCAGACTGGTATCGACATCGCCCGCAACAGCGGCGAAGCCCATCCGCAAGTCGTTGTCCAGAGCATTTATGAAATCGGCTATGGTTACCAGTACACCGGTCTCAGCTTTGCCGATGCCGTCTCCCAGCGCGAGGGCAAGGCACATCAGCAGCTTGACCAGTTCCTTGCGGACGTGGATACGTCTGGCGTGGAGTTCAGCCGCGTCGTCACCTGTTCCGATCATCCGACCGTCGCCGTCTACGATCTCGTCGCCACGAAGAATCTCGATCTGATCGTCGCCGGCAGCCGCGGTTTGTCGTCCACGTCGGCGCTTCTGCTCGGAAGCTTCACGGAACGTTTGATTATGTATTCGCCGGTGCCCGTACTCGTGGTCAAGCGTAAGGGTGAGACGCTGCGGTTCCTTTCGGCCCTGCTCGGTCAGTAACGACCGCTGAATGTGATGGTGATGGATGCGCCGGATCGCCGTTCACCGATCGTTCGGAGATGCGAGATAGGATGCCCGCGCCAATCGGCTACGGATCTGAGCGCGCTCGGCGCGCGACGGGTTGGATTCGAGCGCTCGCGAAAGATAAGTCTGCGCGTCGGCGGGGCGGTTCGCCAGCATCAAGGCATCCGCCAGCGCGATGAGTCGCGCGGGCATCGGCTGCAGCTCCACGGCAAACGTGAGACATCGAATCTGCCGCTGCAGTTCCCCGCGCGCCGACGCCTCGGACGCGGCCTTGCCGTAGCAGTCCGCGAGCTGCTCCGAGTCGATCCCGCCGGAAAGCTGCATCTGCGTGCGCGTGTGATCGAGATAGGCGTCGAGTCGACCGAGCGCCAGGGCGCTTTCGGCCCAACGTCCGTGGCACCGCGCCAGCGCCGCGCCGGCGGCGGGCGATCGCGCGGAGCCGAGTCGTTTCGCCGCGCGGCGGTAGTGGTCGATCGCCAGTTCGTGCTGGTCGATCGATGCCCACAATTCGCCGGCTTCGATCAGCGCGTCGCTTCGCGATGGATCGATGCTGAGGGCTTTGTGCATCTGATAGACGGCCGAATTTTTCGGTGCGACGATGACGACATCGCTTCGCCCGCGCACCGCTCCGACGACGATGCCTTCCGGTAGAAAATCGGCCGGCCGAGGCGCCTCTTCGAGCCGGTCGCGCCACTCCAGTCTCCGCACGCCGCCTAGTGCCGAACCACTGTCACGAAGCGCCCGCGCCCAATGCAAATGCAGATCGCAGGTGTCCATGCCCAGCGCAAAGGCCTCTTCATAGCAGGTCGATGCGAGTGCGTGAGCGCCGTCGGCCTGGTAGACGCGGCCGAGCCAGTAATGCGTATCGGCGATTTTTGGCGCGGTGCGGACGGCGGCCTGCAGGTCGCGGCGCGCCGCGGGCCATCGAAGTTCCAGCAGGCTGATGCGTCCGCGAATGAGATGGCGCTGGGCGTCGGAGAATGCGGCGTCGCGATCGTTCAGTGCCGCCTTTGCGGCATCGACATCGCCGTCGTCCAAAGCGCGAAGCGTCCGCTCCAAGGCGGATGGCGCGGAAGCGGTACGGGCGGAGCGCGCAGGGAGCGCGTCGTCGGCAACGATCGCGCGCGGACTCATCAGGCAGAGTAAAACCGTGCAGACGATACGGCCGGTGTGAGCCACCCGTGTTGCCTCCCGATGCGCCGTCTATTGGACGAAAATCAAACCGCGTCGTCGCTGACGCGGTTGGCACCCGGGGGCCGGGTGCGCTGCCTCGCGTGCTTCCTGTTCGGCTGATCTCGCCGCGCGATCAGGAAGATCGATGTATGCGACGATTCGGCCGATTGTCTGACGCGCTCATCCGGCATGGGCCGATAGCAAAGTGCCACGTATGCCGGACACCTCTCTGATAGCGTATCATTCCACGTCGGCTCGGTCAAAAACAAAAGCCGGCATGCGACCACTTTCGACCTTGCGTTGATCCTTGCCGTCGGACCGATATAATCCGATATTGTCCGCGTAGCAGCGCGCATTCCCACAAACCGCCAGCGGGTCGCTCGGGCGATAAATGGACTAAAGGAGCCTCGCTCTTGGTCTCCCCGACTTCACCGACAATCCACCCAGCACGACGTGTTGTCAGGTCGGCCCCTCGACGGGCGGGGACCGCGCAAGACCGGACATTGCTTGGTGAGATCGTGCATTTTCTCGGACCTGCCGGGCTGAGCGTCGTTGTCCATCTGCTCCTTCTGTTTCTTCTCGGTTTATCAGGATTCGCCGTTGGTGTGGCGGGCAGCGCCTTCGGGACCGAATTCACGGCTCGAATCGTGACGCAGCCCATCAGTCCGAGCGCGGCCGGCAGCTTTCACTTTCCGGGACGGGCGAACATTGATCGTGCCGATTCGAGTGATCAAAGTCGAGAACCTTCCGAAGACTCGATTCAGGACCTCGCCACGCTGCTTCGTCAGGAATCATCATTTCAAATGACGCCCGTCGATATCGGCGGGTCGGATCTCAACGCCATCAGCGTTGAGACGATCGATCGTGGCGACATTGTTGGAACCGGCGGAGTTCCCGGCTCATCGGCTGACGCGGATGCGGCCGGGTTAAGCCTTGGGGGGCGCGATCCGGCGGGCGGCGGTCCGGTGGGTGCGATGTGGGGCGTGGGAAGAGGGCAGCAGGCGCGGTCGATCGTCTATGTGATGGACCGCAGCGGTTCGATGAGCGACACATTCACGCTGCTTCAACGCGAACTGATGCGTTCGATCGGAGCGCTTGATTCGGAGCAGATGTTCAACATCATCTGGTTTAACCAGGGCCAAGCCACGGAATGGTCTGCCCGGATGCGAAAGGCCACGACGGAAAACAAGCGCGCGGCCTTCTCGGCCATAAAGAATGTGGTGCCCGAAGGTCAGACCGAGCCGATGGACGCAGTGCGTCGAGCGCTGGGCTTCGAGCCTGACGTGATGTTCTTCCTGTCGGATGGCGACTTCGGCGAGGATAATGAGAAAGTCGAGAACCTATTCCGCACGCGGAATCGCCGCAAGCGTACGATCGTCAACACGATCCTCTTCATTTACGACATTCGCGGCGCAGGCGACAACGTATTGCGTTCGATTGCCGAAAACAACAATGGTACATTCAAGCATGTGACGCAGGAGGAGTTGAATCGTTCATAGCGGCTTGTGTCGCTCTCGAACGACGCCCGCGTCCAGGTCTGAAAGGTGGCGTCATGCTCATCCGCCCGGTGCGGTCTCATCGTTTATCGCTGTTTGCAGCCGTCATGACGGTCGGCCTTGTGACATCATCGATCGTCGCGGCGGATCCCGCCGGCATCTCCGGCAAGGATTCGTTCATGGACATCGTGATCATGGGTTCCGGCTGGATCGGACCGGTGATTGGACTGATGTCGTTGTGGTCCATGTCCATCATCATTGAGCACTTCTGGTCAATCCGGCGCTCGACGATGGTCATCGAGTCCGAAGTCAAGGAAATGCGCGATCTCGTCGAACGGCGGCAGTTCAAGGGGTGCATCGAGCGCGTTAGCAAGAGCAAGTCCATGTTTGGCGACGTGCTCACGATCGGCCTGCGTCATGGCCGACACGGTTTCACCGCCATGCAGGAAGCCGTCGAAGAGCGGGCCATGGCCTGGCGCAGCCGCCTGTTTCGCCGAGTGGAATATCTCAACATCATCGGCAATATCACGCCGCTGCTCGGTCTGCTCGGAACGGTCATGGGCATGATCGCCGCATTCGCCAAGATGCGCAGCGGCGCATACGGCGCTGACAATCTGGCCGGCGGCATCAGTCTCGCGCTGGTCAGCACCTTTCTGGGGCTGATCGTCGCGATCATTTCGATGTTGTTCTTCGGCATTTGCCGAAATCGCGTCGATTCCATGACCGTTGCGGCGCATGCGTCGGCCGTGGATATTCTGGAGTACTTCCGTCCGGCGCAGACGATGGCGCTGACCAACGGCGGTGTCGCTTCGACTGCAACGCAATCCGCGCGAACGCCGCAGGCCTCGCCGTTCTTCTCGCCGGGCAGTTCGCCGCCGAGTGCGCCTTCACCATCCGAGGGCGCATCCGATTCGCGCCCGGCAAGTGATCCGCTGAATCCGCCGGGGCCGATCCAGTTGGCCGAAGGTTGATGCGAGCAAACGATGCAGTCTCCGCCGCGCCCGACCGCCGTAACGATCAACCTGGCCTCCATGGTCGATGTGACCATGTGCCTGCTGATTTTCTTCATGGTCACCACCGAGATGGTCAAGAAGGAAAACAGCGTCATTGATCTGCCGCTGGCGATGTCGGCCAAGGCCGTCGAAAAAAAGGACCTCGGCGATCGCTTCGTCATCAACATCCGCGACGCGCGACACACCGGCGGCGAGGGCGCCATCTTTATTGTGCAGGAAAAAGAGACGACCATGGACGGTCTCATCGAGCGCCTTCAGGCCGAGCGCATGCGGCGCTCAGATGTGAACTGCGTGATCCGCGCCGATCGTGATTTGCCGTATAAGTTCGTCCAGGCCGTCATGCTCGGCTGCGCCAAGGCCGGCATTCGCAAGATCACCTTCAGCGCGGTTCCGCGTTCGGGAGGCTCGCCATGACGCCGCGCCGCGGCTTCGCCGCGACACATCTTTACGCGCCCAATCTCGCGTCGATGGTCGATGTGGTCATGGTCATTCTCGTGTTCTTCATGCTCGGCACCAGTGTCAACGTCTCGGAAGGCGTCCTGCCCAGCGAGTTGCCATCACAGATCGGACCGGGCGGCGCGGCACAGGTCGCCATCGTGCCGACCGTGCAGATCGCGCTCTTCGAGCAGGCCGCGCCTCCGGGCTGCCGCATCGTTGTCATGGAGCGCGAGCTGTCGGAAAACTCCTTCGCTGCGCTGGGCGCGTTTCTATCCGAGCGGCTCGACGCCGGCGCCGATCCGAACGGGCGCATCCTGATCGGCGCGGAACCGGGCGTGGCGTATCAGAATGTCGTTTCGGCGATGGATGCGTGCGTGCGTGCCGGCTTCGGCAACATACAGTTCGCGGTGAATATCAACGTCAGTCTTGAAGGTTCCTAGGCTCTTCGTTACTCGGCAAGATGTGGATGAATCAGACGTTCCAACTTGGACCGCGCGGCATCTACTTTGCCGTCGCCATCGCCGTCACCGCGGTTACTCAAGCCGCGGCATATGCCGATGACCCCGATGACCGGCTCCCTTCCGAACAGCGCCGGCTTGTCGCGGGCTTCATTCAGCGCGGCATGCCCGAACCGCTGGAAGAGCTGTTTGCCGGCGGTCCGACCATGCACCGCGTCTATATTGCACGGGCATATGCAAAGGCCGGCATCGACGAAAGCACGCCCGAATTGCGCGAGCGGATGTTCACACGCGCTGCCGAGGAATATCGCCGCGTGATCGCCCTGTCGCGCAGTGCCCAATGGCTGCGCGGCGAACGGCGGCGCTTCGACATCGCCCAGTGGCGCATCGAGCTGGCCGATCTGATCCTGCGCCATTGGATCACCGCCGACCTGGATCAATTCGAAATCACCAGCGGCCTCAACTACGACGCCGACCGGCTTGCGTCTCGCCTGTCCGAGGCGCGCGAGCAATACGCACTCGCGGGCGACGTGCTGGAAGACCTGGACATCGGCCTGCGAACGGAAGAGGAGCGTTATCTGCTGCTTGGCATCGCGGAGCAGATCGGGCTGCTGCTGGCTCAGCAGCGCATCAACATCGCCTGGGTGGACCTCTATCTGGCGATGACGGGGCCGGCCAATTCTCCGCGGCGCGGTTCGCTGCTCGATGAAGCGCTCCTCGCGTTCGACATGCAGGCCAGACGGCTCAACGACGCGGAGCGCAAATACCAGGCCGTTCTGGGGGCGGGCATCACGCTGCGCGAATTGGGTCGGTACGACGAATCCGTCGCGGCTCTGGAGCGCGTGATAAGCTCGACGGCTTCGGCTTCCGTCACGATTCGCGCGGAGTTTGAATTGGCCAAGACGCTGATGTTCGCGCGCGATTACGAACAGGCCCGTCGGCGGTTCGAGATATTAGCGTCTCGCTCCGAGGATCGTCTCCGCGCTAAAGACGCCGGAGCTGCGTTTTATATTCGTGTTTCTCCGTTGATCCGGGCGTACTCATTCATGCGTGAGGCGTTGGCTCGCGACATGGCCGATCCGCTGCGTGCCAAGCTGGAAGATCGTGCCCGCGACGAATTTGTCGCCGTGGCCTCGCGCGGCGGCGTCTGGCAGCGCATGGCACAGCTTTATCTCGATGCTTTGGCCGGTCGGCAGCGTTCGATCGAGCAGTTGTCCGACGTGGAGCTGCTCTTTGCGGCCGGTCAAGCGATGAGCGATGAAAAATATGGCGACGCCGAGAAAGCCTGGCGTCTGCTGCTCGACCGGCCGGAGGCCGCGCGCCATCACGCCGAGGCGCGGTTCAATCGGGGCGTGTGCCTGTTTCAGCTTGGGAAGGTGCGCGAGGCGGCAGAGCTTTTTCTGGAGGCCGCGCGCAATGCACCGCCGCCGAGTCTGGCCGAGCGAACGCACACATACGCCTATCGCTGCTGGCGGCAACTGGCCTCGGAAACACGTTCGCCGGATGACTATCTACGTCTCGCGGATGCGGCGTTGCTGTTGTCGAAGGATTTTCCCAATCATGGCGATGCCGCCGATGCACGCTGGGTCGCGGCGCTCGCGCTCGACGAAGCGGCCGAGTCGCGCCGCGCCATCGCCGCGTACGAGGGTTTTACGCCGGGTTCGCCGCACTATTGGCAGGCGCGATGGAACATCGCCCGCTGCCGCCAGAAGTTGTTCGACGCCCTCGATTCCAGTTCTGCCGACGATCGCCGATACACCGCCGCGGAAGAAGCGGCCATGGAATGGCTGAAACTTGCGGATGATCTGTCGGCGCTCGACGAGCCGTCTGACAAGCCTGACAGCAGTGCGTCGGCGAATAAGAAGAGCCGTTCGCGCGGCGCGCCTGCGAAGGAAGTACGCGACGCTTGGATCGTGGACGCCCGATTTGCGGCCTGCGCGCTGCTTGTGGGCGATGATCTGCGGCGATTTCGACAGGCACTCGATCTGATGGAGAAACTGCCGCCTGGCGCGCGTGTTTTGGGTTTGCAGATTCGCAGCCTCCAGTCGCTGGGGGAAATCAAAGAGGCCAACCAGGTTCTGGAAGAGTATCTCGCGCGAAACTCGGCGGACGAACTCGGCTCGGTACTGGTCAGTCTCGCGGCGGAAATGGAAACTGAAGTCGATCGCATGCAGCGCGCCGGCCGATCCGCCGACGCACGGCGCATGGCGCTCGAAACGCTGCCGACGATTCGGCATCTGCTTACATGGATTGAATCGCGCCCGGAACATTCACGCCATGTCGCCGTTGTGCGGTTCAGATACGCTAACATGCTCATTCTCGCGGGACGCTTCGATGAGGCCATGCGCGAAATGGAAAGCCTGATGTCGCGCCATCCGGCCAACGGCGCCTATCTCATCGCCGCCGCGCGCCTTCAGGAGAAGATCGCCGACGAAACGCTCGCCTCGGCCCGCGACGAGGCCGCCAACCGCGCCGAGGCCCTATGGGAGAAACTCCTGAAAGATGCGAAGTTGCGCGACAACGCGCCGTCGGAATACTGGGAATCCCGCTATTTCTGGCTTCGCCATCAGTTGCGACGCGGCCACGCTGGTGAAGTCGTCCGCGGGATCGACACCGAGCGCGCCTGGCATCCCGATCTGGGCGGTCCGCCATGGCAGGGACTGCTCTTAAGGCTGGCGGACGAGGCCCGCGCCCTGGCGGAGATGCCGACACCATGACACCATCCGCGCGGATCATCCTCCTCGTTTTGTGCAGCGTGATGCGGGCAACGACCGGCTTCGGCCAGACGCCGCCCGACAGTGTCGATGAGCGCTCGCTGGAGCACGGGCTGCGCCTGCTCTCAGGTGTGCGCGATCATGTCTATTCTTTTGACGATCCGGCGTTTTACTGGTTTTGCCGGCACGTTCGAGACGATGAAGATGCCGAACGATATGTCGCGCACGAGAGCGAACCGGCGACTTCGTGGCGATTTCTCATGGAGCGGCCGACCGATTATCGCGGGCAGCTCGTCACGATCGAAGGCCGCCTTTTGCGCCGCGAGTCCTTCGAAGTGCCCAACCGCGAGGGCGTCGGGCGGCTCTATCAATGCGAGATCGGCCAAAGCGGCACGCGCGCCGTCTGCACGGCCGTGCTCACCTCCGATCCCGGCGACATCCCCGTCCAGACCCCTGTCGTCGTACGGGGCTATTTCATCAAGGTGCGCGCGTTTCAGACGCTCGACGGCCAAAGCGGCGCGGGACCACTCGTTGTTTCGCAGCGGCTGGTGCAGCGCAGCACGGCCGCATCGGCGGCTGATACCACTCCGGAGGTCGTAGCCGAGTCACTTACGAAATGGATCGGCGTCGGCACGGTTGCACTCCTGCTGGTGTGGATCGTCATGCGACGGTTGATGCAGCGCGAACCGCAGACCCATCTGGAGCGCCGTCCGAGCGCGCGCATCAGCGGCGCGGCCGATGACTTCAATTGGCTGGTCGATTCACCGCAGAAGGATGGAGACCGCCGCGATAACGACGATCGTACCTGAATTTCGCAGTCACCGTGACGGCTTTGCGACAAACGCGAATCATAGGCGGAATCCGACGGTCGTTTGGCAATCACTCGAACACAACTTATCATGCGTAATCGTGCGGAATGCTTGCGCGTAGGCTGTTCTCGCGAACGTCTTCGGCGGGCATATCTCGTTTGACAGCAGGCTTGTCGCCGCGGTCTGGATATGCGGCGTTCATGGGGACCGATCGAATGCTTTCACGAGTCTGTGTCTTAGCGGTCGCGGGGCTGTCGCTCGCGTTTTCGTCGTCGGCCGTCGCTTCTGGCAGTGCCGATAACAGCGTCATTCCCGTCGGCACATTTGCGGTCGAGCAGAACTGGGCCGACGTGTCCTATCCCCTTGCCCAGGGCCTCGACGGTCCGCTGCCGATGGCTTTGGTGCTCGTTGCCGCTCAGGGCTATGTCGAGCATGAGCCAACCGGACCGGACTACGCTCACGACGAAGCTGATCCCTTCGCGCCGCCCAAAGAGAATCCGCAGGTGCCCGGCACCATCAAGCTGAAGCTCGACGGCCGCGATTTGCCGGACTGGGACTTGCAACCCAGGCAAACGGCATATGTCATCGGTTGGAACACGATTCGTTCGGCACGCTCGTTCAAGTCCGGCCATCTTTCGCTGCGGATTGCGATGAAGAGCGAGTGCCTTGCGCTGCGGATGTCGATCCTTGCCATGCCCGATTTCACGCGAATTGCAGGTGAACAGGGCGCGGCCGCCGAGGGGCCGCTCTCGGCATTTGCCGGCGCGCTCACGTCCGCACCGGCTCGGACGTACTTCGATGGCCTCGCGGCCGAAATCGCCGGAGACTTGCCGGCGGCAAAGGATCGCTACGCGGGGCTGGCCAATGCACCTGACGCGGAGATCGCCCGATTCGCCCGTCGCGGCCTGCGGATGATCGACTATCACGATCGGCCGCACAAACTATCGGGAAACATCGTTGAACATCTGCGTTGGGGATATTACCTGCAGTTCGGGGGCTACTACGCGCCGGCGTTCAAGGCGTTTGACGAAGTGAGGATCATTGAGTCGTCGCAGGTCGAAGCCCAGTTTCGCGGCGGCGAGACACTGGAGCGCATCGGTGGCGATACGCTCTCGACGGTTCACTACTTCAACCGCACCGGCGAAGCCACTCCGTACGAGAATCCGTCGATCTGGCAGGCCCTCGTGGTGATCGTCAAGTCGCGCGGCGCGAAGATGCTGTCCGACGAAGAAATCATCAACATAAAAGACTCGTTCATCGTCCTTGATCGCGTGCTCTGGGCCGCGTCGCGCGGCGCGTTTCGCCTTGGCATCAGCTTTCACGAAATCGAAAAGGAAGATGCCGACACCATGACGCGGCATCTCGGCCGCGTTACCGGTCCGCCCGACGATCTGATCCGCAAGCGCGGATGGTATGACACCGTCTTTTGTGTTCGACCGCGTCTGGAGGGGGAAGAGCGCGCCAGCGTCGAGATCGGCTGGACGGATGTCGGTCCCAACGGCGCAGCCTTGGCGAGCTTTTTTCATGATTCGCCGTTTTCTGCATATATGCGCGCGATTTACTCGCAGATTTACGCCGCGGCCGATTCGATCGGCGCAACACAGGGCTGGCCCGATCCGCGCGGCGCGCTGGCTGCCGGCTTTCAGCCGTCGCGGTTTGAGAGTTCGGCGTTGCGCGCGGCGCTGCGTTATCACGTCAGTCCGGCAGACCTGTCGCGACTTGCCGCAGCGGATGAGCCGGTCGATTTGACTTACCTGAAGCTGTGGAAGCTTGAAGGTCCCATCCCGTTCCCATCCAGCGGCGACACTCGGCGCATCGAGTCCGATTGGCCGGCGCGTGACACCGGCGTGCGAAAGATCGTCGCGGAGGACGACTTCATTGATCTCGCCGAACGATTCGTCGAGGCCGGCGCCGTCAAAATACGCGCGACAACTTGGGTCTTCTCGCCGCAGCGCGAGGATGTCTGGATCAGACTTGGGCGAAACGACATGGCCCTGATGCAACTGAACGGCCGGACGATCATCTCCGCGCCATCGCTGGCCGGTGGAAAGTTTGAAGGCCGCAATCTGGTGGACACCGCGTTCACGCGTGCGACTCTCGAGGAAGGCTGGAACGAGATGCAACTCGTCGTCGCATCGCGGCCCTCGGAGAAAAACAAGGGCTGGGGATACTCCGTCAGTATTACAACGCTCGCCAAGCAGCCCGTTGCCGGCCTTGCATGCACCTTTGATCGGCCGACGGAGCGCCTCGCTCCTCGCGCGGCAATGCCGCAGGCCGGCGATCACTATGAATGGTCCGCGGTCAAAGGCGACTTCCATACGCTGCTGCCTCGGCTATCTGACGCGGATCTTCAACGCATCACCGGCATTTCCGATCTGGTGATCCGCACAAGCCCTGCTCGAGTGTCGCCCTTCGTCGCGATCGAATCGCCTTCTCGGAAGCCCGACGCGACGTATCGTCTGCCATCGGATTGGACCGCAGGCCGCGAGCGTGATGTCGCCCTCAACAATGTGCTCGACTGGTCGCGCGAAATGGTCGCCGCGATTCGCTATCGCGGCGGCGCCGCGCCGCGCGAGCTGCTATTGGTTCGAGCAGAGGCGTTGGAAAATGTGATGTTTACGCTGAAGGAGCCGCCCGATGCGAAGGCATCGTTCGAAGGTCGCAAGCCGTCTGAGCGCCTGCTCGGATGGATCGACTTCGCGCCTTATGGGACCGTGTTCGTGCTCGATGCCGTGCTTGGCGACAACGGGGGTTGGCCGGTCGATGAAGAGGACATCCTTACGCCCTATGGACCCTTCGTGCCGAATTGGCCGGAGCAGTTCCTCGAAGGCCCGCCGC
Source organism: uncultured Planctomycetaceae bacterium (assembly GCA_964599535.1). Classification (GTDB taxonomy): domain Bacteria; phylum Planctomycetota; class Phycisphaerae; order UBA1845; family UTPLA1; genus JADJRI01. The sequence goes on along the minus strand of CAZRFP010000042.1, from coordinate 9,495 downwards.
TTCCGTCTGGTTCATAAGCCGCGATGAAATCATCCGATACATGAGTCAGCGGCGGGGCGATCAGCACGCATCGCCGCCGTGAACTCATGCCATCGATCCTCGAGAAATCGCCTCATTCCAAGTCCTTCCCACGCGAGTCGCGGTCGGAGTACACGGCGCTCGTGCCGCCGATCGCCGAAGCCGCGAACCGGCGCGTCGCGGTTGTCGCAGTGCATCATGTGCGTGCGGATGGTCGTATCTACACCGGTGGGGCGGAGAAATACGTACAAACGGTCGTTCGCGCGTTGCTCGACGCCGGCGCCGCAGTGCATGTGGGGTATTCGGGAACATCGATCTACGAGTCGCTGCTCGATTCGAATGATCCGAGGCGGTTGACCGTCGAACGGACCGGCTGGCTCGATGAGAGCCTTGCCGGCGATTCGACGTTGAACTGGTCGATCGTTCGCGAACGCCGCCGATGGCTTCGTGCTACGCGCGTCGATACGCTCTTCGTCGTTCAACAGGATGCCGGTGCTGCATTCTTCGCAACATTGGTCGCCGCTCGAAGCCTCGGACTGCGCGTTGTCTCATCGATTCGGCAATCGCCGCCTGTCGAATCGCGGGTCATGAGGGCATCGAGCGTTTTGCGGTCTGCATCGCTTTTACAATTTCTTCAACGGCCGATCCGCCGTCGACTGCTCCCCGCGCTGTGCTGCCATGCTCTGATCTACAACAGCGAGCGCGTGCGACGGGCATACGAGGAGAACTACCGCTTTCCGAAAGCCCGCGCTCATGTCATTTATAATGGTGAGCGCTTCAGCCCGCGCGAGGCGATCAACGAAGGCGTAATGCCCGCGAGAATCGCAAGCATCGGTCGTGTCAGTAAAGCCAAAGGCTCGGACGTGCTGCTCGATGCCTTTAGAATCGTCTCGCGCCGTCATCCGGAGGCCAGGCTGACTTACTACGGAGATGGCGAGTTGATTCCCGGATTGTCAGCGGAAGCGCGACGCAACCCGGATATGGACGGCCGCGTTTCATTTGCCGGCTACGTCGAATCGCGTCGTGAGATTTTCGGCATGATCGATATTTGCGTGCAGCCCTCTCGGCGCGAATCGATGTCCAACAGCGTCGTCGAGGCCCAGGCGCGCGGCATTCCCTGCGTCGTTTCCGATGTGGGCGGCATGCGCGAAGTTGTCGAACATGATCGTAGCGGCTATGTCGTGCCGAGCGACGACGCCGCCGCCTGCGCCGACGCGATTTGCAAACTGCTGTCGAATCGAGAGCGATATACGCGTTTCGGCCGCGCCGCCGCGATTCGAGCTCGCCGCAGGTTCGATCTTGGCAGGCTGATGACGCGGACGGTTCGCGTGATCCTCGGGCAGAAATGAAAGCAGCCCCCGCACGAATGCGGGGGCTGCCATGAATTTACTTAAGTTGCCGTTGACTCAACGAGCAAGAGCCAAAGTCACTTGCCGTTGCGATTCAGCGCCGGCGTCGCAGCATCAGCACGCCGCCCATCGCGATGAGGCCGAGCGTGGCCGGTTCGGGAATCGTGATGAAGTGTGCATCAGAGCCGAACTCGACGCGAATCCCGTTGGCAAGGAGGAAGTCCAGATTGTTTAGTGCCTGACTGATGGTCAGAGTCGCGATGATCTCGTCCTGGATCGCGCCGAGGCCGCCAAGCGGAACCAAAATCGGATTGGCGACAAGCCCGGCTTGAGGGCCATCCAAAACGACCGGACCGTCCAGGTTCGGACCGCCGAACGGCGTGACGCCTGACTGGTTGCCGGAGATCATGTTGACGAGCGCGCCGGAGCCATTCATGTTGCCATAGCCCCACTCACCGCCGACGCTCGTATTAGGGCCGACGTTGGTGATGCTGAAGTTGATCGAGGAACTGTTAGGACCGGTGACGATAGTTCCGCCGGTGATTTCGGGATCGCCCGCATTGATGCCCGGAAGGCCGAAATCCCATGAAAGCCCGGTGAGAAGCTGATCTGAGTTGCTAAAGCCCATCGGCACACCGGTCGAGGTGTTGCGCAGCCGAACCTCCAGCGTCGTCGGGTTGACCAACGTAAAGGTCGCTTCGGCCGCAAGGCCCGACGGATCGCTGAACGAATACACCGCACCGAACGACTGTGTCGCACTCATGAGTGCGATCGAAATCGAAAACAACGCAAGTCGCATATGCTTCAACCCCCGAATTTGGGCCTTTAGCAAGTCATGCCAATCACTTGGCACCGACGCCTGCGGAAACACCCTTTCCGCTTTCAAGGCCGATTGTTTCTATACTTCGATCCCCCCGGGGCCCGTACTACCCCCGTTGACCGTGTATTGAATATAGCCCAGCGCCCCGGAACGAGTCAAGAGAATTTGCGAATCAACAAGCGAGAAAGTCCACAAAATCTTCCGGCACGATAAAAGGAGTCCGGTATATTAGGACGATGTTTTTTAGAAAAGGGGGGATGTCATCGTGCTGCCACGGCGATCGGAATTAGGCGTTGGCACACATTGGGGCATTGCCTGGAAAGTTGTTATCGAACCATGTGTGGCATCACACAGGCATTCTACTCGGCGCATGCGTGTGACACCGGATGTATAGGGGTTAACTCCCTAATCCAAGGCCAGCTCGACAAAGGGCACCTCAACCTCGAACGCGCCGATTGACACAGCCACCCGCTGGCGGTCATGGCGAATTCGTGCCACTTTCCCCGGCTCGTCATAGCCCTTCACGCGAACGGCGTCGCCTGGCTGCAGACGCATGACGCGATCCACCCACTTCTTGAACGCAGCTTGTTCCGACTCCAGCGCCTTGGCGCGATCGAGGGCCGCGAGTGTCAGCCGCGCCGCCTCCTGTCGCGCATGATCGGCATCGCGGCGGGCGCGCTCGGCCTGCCGGCGCGATGCCAGCGTGCCGGCAATGGCCCGTTGCAATGCGCGTTGCCGATGCGCCAGATTGCGCTCCGCGCGCTGCACGATCTTCTTTGGCATGCCCAATCGCGCTGCGATGGCGATGGCATTGCTATTGCCCGGCTCGCCGATGCGAAGCTCATACAGCGGACGAAGCGACTCGACATCGAACATCACCGAGGCGTTGTCTGCGCGCGCGGCCTCGTAGCCAAGACCTTTCAGCGCGCCCAGATGCGTGGTGACCATTGCGAGGCACTTGCTGTCGAGCAAATGTTCGATCACCGCGCGGCCGATTGCCGCGCCCTCGTCCGGGTCGGTGCCCGCGCCCAACTCATCGAGCAAAACGAGCGTCGATGCCCGCGCACGTTTCAGAATGTCAAGAATGCGCGCGAGATGCGCGCTGAACGTGCTCAACGATTGTTGCAGGCTCTGCTCATCGCCGACGTCGATCCACAGCCCCTGAAGCACCGGCAATGTCGAACCCTCGGCCGTCGGAATCGGCAGGCCGGATTGCACCATGAGCGTTAACAGACCGACCGTCTTGAGCGCGGCCGTCTTTCCGCCGGTATTCGGTCCGGTGATGATCATCACGTCGAAATCGTCGCCGAGACGCACGTCGATCGGCACGACGCGACGAGCACCGTCGAGACCTCCGGACCCCGGCGCCATGCCCGGCGATTCGAACATGGCCATCAGAATCGGATTGCGCGCCTGGCGCAGCGTGAGTCGTCCGCGATCATTGATCTCCGGCACGCGCATGTCGAATCGCTTCGCCAATCCGTGTTTTGCGGCGAGCAGATCAATCACGGCGGCGGCTTCAAGCGTGTTCAGTATCTCCTTCTGATTCAAATGCACCAGGTGCGTCAGTTCCCAGAGGATACGGTTGATCTCTTCGGTTTCTTCGGCGGTGAGCGTGATGCGGCGGTTGTTGAGTTCGACCACTTCGGCCGGCTCGACGAAGAGCGTCTGGCCGGTATCGCTGCTAGGATGAATGATACCGGAGATGCGACATTTCTGCTCGACTTTAAGCGGAAGCACCATTCGGACGGCATGAAACGTGGCGTTGGGATACTGGAGAAACTTGACCAGCGCCGGCTGGCGAAGCAGACGATCAAACGCATCGCGAATGTCCTGCCGGACGCGCTCGATCTCGCCGCGAATGCGCGAGAGCCGTTCGGATGCGTCGTCGCGCACCTTGCCGCGCGCGTCGATCACGCGATGGATGCGATCGGCAATGACGCGCAAATCGCTGATGCGCGACGCGACGCGCGAGATCATCTCATGCTCATTACCCAGCGCGCCGAAATAGCGCCGCAGCGCATCCAGCCCTGAAAGCGTAGACGCTAGTTCCGCGAATTCCTCCGGTTCGAGCTTGGCCGGCGGGACGGCGCGCTTCACCATCTCGCGTACGTCGCGTATTCCACCAAAAGGCGGCAGGCCGTTGGCCCCGACATAACGTTCGAACTGAACGAACTGATCGAGCCATGCACGAACCTGCGATTCGCGCTTGGACGGACGAATGCGCAATGCAAGGCTTTTGCCCAGATTGCACTGGGCATGCCGCGCGAGTAGATCGCGGATTCGATCAAACTCGAGTTTTTCGAGTGAGTGGTCGTCCATGCGGTGCATAATAGCGAGTCGCGGCTGAATTCGCATGGTCACGCGTTCCTCTGGCGCCTGAGCATTGGACCCCAACCCATGTCTTTCCATACAATGTTCACACGTGGTCGCGTTTGGCAAGCGAGTGGCGCTACAGGAACTCAGGAACATCAACGATATGGGCAAGATCGATAAATCAAACCTGCTGCCGCTCAAGGTCGTCTGGGCCGATGGTTCGCTTCTTGTGCGCGGCTGCGGCGCATTGATTGACGGCGCGGCCGCGCGGCACGGGCGTGTCCTGCCTGACGAGCGCGGTCGGCTTGGCGAGATCTTCAGGGCCGACGATCCGTGGTTTGAGAAGTTCGGACAGGTCTATTTCACGACAACGTACCCCGGTGTCGTCAAGGCCTGGCACTTTCATCGGCTGCAGACCGATCATTTCTACTGCCTGCGCGGCGCGGTGAAGCTGGGGCTGTACGACGCGCGCGACGGCTCGCCGACGCGCGGTGAAGTGAACGAAGTCTATTTGAGCGAACATCGCCCCGCGCTGGTGCGCATCCCGCCGGGCGTTTACCACGGCTGGATGTGCGTCTCCGACATCGAGTCGATCGTCGTCAACGTGACGAGCGAATGCTACAACCATGCCGCGCCCGACGAGCACCGCGCCGATCCGCACGACAACGACATTCCTTACGTCTGGACGCGACGCGATGGCTGATCGCAGCGCGGGCACGAACCGCCGCTTGAGCCGCCCCGCGCCGAACGCTATTCTTCAACCATGAGCGTCGTCGGCCACGGCATTGATCTGATCGAAACCGCGCGGATCGAGCGCGTCTGGAAGGAACATCCCGACCGCTTTCTCTCGCGCATTCTTACCCCGCTTGAGCGCGCCTATTGTGAAAGGCACAAGAACCCCGTGCCGCGCATCGCAGGCCGATTCGCCGCGAAGGAAGCCATTCTCAAAATGATCGGCACCGGCTGGCGCGGGCAAATCGCCTGGACCGACATCGAAATCGAAAATGACGACGCCGGTCAGCCGCATGTGACGCTATCCGGCCACACACTGCTTGTCGCCCGCCGGCTCGGCATCAGCAGCGTGATGCTGTCGATCACACACACGGAGAACTACGCCGCCGCCAGCGCGATCGGACTGACCGTCTGACCATTCGCGCCGGCTCATTCTATTGACAGGGATCATCGCAGTGGGGATTTGATTCAGCCCCGGTTCATTCGCCCGTGTCCGTCGGAAACATCGCGTGCTCCGGTGCGCCCGCTTCTTCCAGCAAGTGCCAGAGCCGGTTCAACACCGCCTCCAGTCCGCGCCCCGAAACCGCCGAGACCCCCATGATCTCGATGCCCAGTTCCTCGGCTAACTCCGACAACTCGGGCGGGTTCTCATCCATCGCCAGATCAAGCTTGTTGGCGACAATCAACTCCGGCTTGCCCGCCAGCACTTCGCTGTACCTGTGCAATTCGCCGCGAATCATGCGATACGCCTCGGCCGGTGACGGGCTGCCTTCGACGGGATAGAGATCGACCAGATGAAGGATAACGCGCGTGCGTTCAATGTGGCGTAAGAACTGATCGCCAAGGCCGACACCCTCATGCGCGCCTTCGACCAGCCCCGGCACATCGGCAACGACGAACCGCCGAAAACCCGGCAGATCGACGATTCCCAGATTGGGCGTCAGCGTCGTGAAAGGGTAGTCGGCGATCTTCGGCCGCGCCCGCGTGATGCGCGAGAGCATCGTGCTTTTGCCTGCATTGGGCAGTCCGACGATGCCGACATCGGCGAGCAGCTTCAATTCAAGTCGGAGCCAGCGCTCTTCACTCGGCTCGCCATGTTCGAATTCGCGTGGCGTCTGGTGGGTCGATGTCGCAAACCGGGCGTTGCCGCGCCCGCCGCGCCCGCCGCGCGCGACGCACAGCCGCTCCCCCGGCTCGACCATATCGCGAAGCAGCGAACCGCTGTCGCGGTCGTAGATCAGCGTTCCCGCCGGCACACGCACGATCTCGTCGCGACCGCTCTTGCCGCTCCGGTCCGCGCCGGAGCCGGGGCGGCCGTTTTCCGCCGTCCAGTGATGATGGCCGGTAAAGTCGACGAGCGTCGACATCTGCGGATCGACTTCGAGATAGACACTCCCGCCGCTTCCACCGTCGCCGCCGTCCGGTCCGCCCTTGGCGACGTACTTCTCGCGGCGAAAGCTGACGCAGCCGTCGCCACCCTTGCCCGAACGTACGCAGATTTCAGCTTGGTCGATGAAGAGCATGATGTAACGAGAATGTTCAGTAACTGAAAAGCAGAGCGCACCGAAGCGATCAGAATCGCCGCGGTGCGCTGAATATGAGCAGTTCCTTTGCGATGAGATGCAAGCTCGCCATGGGCAAAGCCGTGAAGCATGTGCAAGCCGACACCTCATCGGGCCTGCCCATCATGCGGGGTCACACCAGACCGCGCTTATTCTGCCGCAACAGGCTCGATCGACACGCGACGGCCGGTGAACACGACCTTGCCGTCGCGCAGTGCGAACAAGGTGTCATCGCGGCCGCGGCCGACGTACATGCCCGGCTTATATGGCGTGCCGTTCTGGCGAACAAGAATCGTGCCGATGGTGACCATCTGCCCGTCGTGACGCTTCAAACCGAGAAACTGCGGATTCGAATCGCGGCCGTTTCGCGTGGAGCCTTGTCCCTTTTTATGTGCCATGCTGCATTACCTCGTTCGCCGGCGGCCGCTGCCGCCGATGGGTTCATGTCTTTTCGTTCAACAACAGCGGCGTGCTCGATCGCCGCATCAAACTTATCTCACGCTTGTATTGTAGCGTTGCGATTGCGTTTCTCATCGCGATCAACGCTCAGCGCATCACCCACTCCATCCGACCAAGCTGCGGCTGGGCGCGCTTGCGCGATGCGACATCGCCCGGAAGCGTATATGGAATCGCCAGCGTCTTTCGCAACACGAACACCGGCTCATTCGTCTTCGATGTCGGCTGCTTCGGATCGTAGGCCGGGTTCTTTTTCGTGATCTGCTCGCCGGAAAGACCGCCGAAGTAAATCGTGAACCGGCTCACGCGCGGATCAAGCTCCGGAAAGATTGCGACGCAGGTCAGGGCGTTGTCCTTGCCCTGTCGAAGCTGGCCGATCGCCTTGTACGGCTCCACCAGAAACGGATGCGTCTTTGCATAGATGGTCTTGATGGCTTCGAAAACCTTCGGATGGACGCCGACGATCGAAGGCTCGACGATCAGCTTCGACGCCTGCTCCGGTACAAACGCAGCCTGGTCCTCGGGAATCTCGCTGTCGATCATGCTGACGCGCGCGATCTCCGGATGGAAGTCGACATCCTGCGGCGTATTGTTCGTGACGGTGTACAGCATGAACCAGTACACCTTCTGACCGGAGCCGGTGTCGACCAGAATTCGTGTCGGCGTGCTCGGCTCTACCTGCAATTCCCACGCGACGCCCACGGGGCTAGGCTCGGGCGCGGCAAAGCCGGATGGCAATGACGTCAGCGCCGCCAGCAGTACGGCCGTCGAGATGAGCAACATGTTTCGTTTCACGGCGCAACCTCGCACGTTTCGCCATCTCGCCTTGCAGTCGTCGCTGCGGCTGCACGCCAAGACGCGAAACTTTTAAAGGATACCGCCTCGCGGTGTTTTGTCAATATCCCGCGAGAGCACGTAAGCATCGCTCAACGCATGCCTTGCGTTGAGGCGGGGGAGGGACGGAACCATCGCAGGCCGCAGGGGTGCGCGGCCTGAGCGGGTTTGCTATTGGAATTATCGCGTTCTCACGTGCGAAACTCAACCCTTGCAGGCTGTTCGTGTTTCTCAAACCTTGGGGGCGTTTACGATTAACCGATCGGGATCGCCTTTTCTCGGACCGGCGGCGATGAGTCCCCTGGCTCTCCGGACGAGGCGCGGCGTCGGGCGAACCGCGTTAAAATGGCCGCCGTTCGGGCCGGTTCATGGCCGGCAATTGACGGCAACCCAATAAGGAGCGGCAATCATGACACGTCATCTCACGACAATCCTTCGAACAATGACCACGCCATGCGTACGGCCACCATCTGCGCTGGGCATCTGCACCGCCATCATGGCCGTCGCCGCCGCGTTTGCGCTGCCGCAAAGCGTGGCCCGCGCCTGGGACGAGGACGGCCACGCCATCATCACCCATCTCGCCATTGACGGACTGCCCGACACCATGCCCGGTTGGCTCAGAACGCCCGAAGTGCGCGATCGGCTTGTCTATCTGGCCAACGAGCCGGATCGCTGGCGCGGGCAGCGCAATTCGCATCTTGACCACATTAACAACCCCGATCACTACATCGACGAGGAAATGTTGCATCCCTACGGATGGACGCTCAAGACGCTGCCGCCGTTTCGCCTCCAGTTCACCGATCTGATGGCAGTCAAGCGGGCCGACGATCCGAAGAAATACGCCAAGGGCGGCATCGAGGACAACCGGCCGGATCGCGACTACACCCGGCCGTTTCCCGGCTTTCTGCCGTACCGCATCGCGGAGCTGCAATGGCAGATCGCAGCGGGCTGGACGCAGCTCAAGACGTACGAGGCCCATCCCGATCGCGTCAGCGAGTCGATGCTGCGCAACGCCCGCGAGAACATCATCTATTCGATGGGCATTCTCAGCCACTACATCGGCGACGGCGCCCAGCCGCTGCATCTGACGATCCACCATCATGGCTGGCTGGGCGACAACCCCAACGGCTACACGACCGACGGTAAGTTTCACGCCTTCATCGACGACACCGTCGTGACACTCCACGACATTTCGTATGACAGCCTGCGCTCGCGCGCCAAGCCGGCCCGCAAGATTTCGACGAAGCACTATTGGCGCGACATCAACGGCTATCTGTATGAGTCGTTCGAACTGGTCGAGCCGCTCTATGTCCTTGAAAAATCCGGCGAGATCAAGCAGGACAAAGGCAAGCGCTTCATCGAAGAGCGCCTGCTCGAAGGCGGCGCGGCGCTCGCGGGCGTCTGGGCC
>CAZRFP010000041.1:0-27389 GCA_964599535.1 uncultured Planctomycetaceae bacterium | reverse complement strand
AGCCTTCGCCCGATCTGTGAATTCCAGGTGAACCCGTCCGCATCCTTCGGCGTATGAGAGTAGATCGCGTTGATGTGATCAACAATTCACAGCGCGAGGCGGATTCGATTCGTTGTGAGGTCCAGAGCGAAAAGACGACCAACGCGCGATTGTTCAATCCGCTTCGCGCAATCTGTTGTATTCAACGTCGCGCCTGCTATACTCATCCCTTCTCCAAGGAGGGATTCAACGAACGGATTCGCTGAGTTGAACTGGTGTCCGGCTGAAATCGGCCGGCAGGAGGTTTCACGACGATGGCCGAACAAAGCGGCGAGTTTCCAACGGTGATCGGGGCGGACGCGAGATTCAAGGGCGAAATGTCTTTCGATAAGGGCGTTCGAGTCGAAGGCACGTTTGACGGGCAGATCAAGTCAAAAGGCACGCTCCACATCGCCGAAGGCGCGCAAGTCACGGCCAACGTCGAAGCGGCCAATGTGACGATCGAGGGAGAATGCAAGGGCAACCTGGTCGTCTCTGAAAAGCTGCACCTCATGTCGACGGCGCGGATGGAAGGCGATATGCGAACCAACCGCCTCGAAATCGCCGATGGAGCGATCTTCGTCGGAAATGTCATCGTCGGAAACGCATCCGGCGGCGGCGCGACCGCTCGACCGACCGCCATGCCGCAGGCGGCCCCTCGGCCGCTGCCGGCCGAAGCGCCAAAGACCGGCCAGCCGCCGATGCCAACCGGCGCGCGGCCGCTTCCACAGGGTGCTTCAATCGCGGCTGCGTCGTAGCGTCATTGGGGCGAGACGCCTCAATCACCTGCGCACACTCACGTTTCAAACTGATCGCGCGACATCGGACTTGAGGTGATGCGCGCGCCGAGATCGGGCATGATGCCGGCCATCTCATCAAAGTTGGCCTGCATCTGGTCCATCGCGCCGAGTTCCACGGAGAAGGCGTCGGCGCTCTGTTGAATTCGCGCGACCAGACCATCCAGCAGGCTTCCGACCAGCGCATCCCCGTTCGACGTCAGCGCATCTATCTGAGCAAACAACGTTTCGACGCGCTCCATCTCCGAGCCGTTTAATGCGATCTCCGACAGCGTCACGGCTGCGGCAGTGATGCGCGCGAGCTTCGCGGGCTTGTGCTCCGCGGATTCCCATGTTTCATAGTGATGATGCAAGACGGCTTCGAGGATCGGCCCGTCCAGCTTCCAGCTTTGCAGCACGGATTCCGCGACTTCGGCGTGCGAGACCTGCAATAGCCGTCGCTCGATACGATGCAGCGGCAGGCCGGATCGCAAATGCTCGTTCAAAACCGGCTCATATTCCTTCGGAATACCGTAGGCCATCATGCCGATGCCGATGTCGCATAACAGCCCGGCGGTGCCCGCATCTTCAACTTGATCCGGCAAGAGCCGTAGACAAAGATCGCGCGCGGCGACGCTGACGGCCAGCGCCGCCTGCCAATAGCGGCTGGCGTCGAACTGTTTCGGTTTAGCGCGACCGAGTCCGTTGACGACGTGCTGATTGATGACCGCCGCGCGTACGCGCTTCATGCCGAGTCGCACACAGGCCTCAAGCGGGCTGGACGTAGGTGTTTTGAAGCCGAATATCGCGCTGTTGGCCTGCTGGAGGAGTGCCGCCGTTAGCCCTCCGTCCGATGCAATCAGGTCGGCCACTTTCTTCGCGGGAGCGGCGTCGTCCTTGGACAACTCCAGTATCTTGAAGACGACGTGCGACGGCGCGGGGATTCTCGGCGAGGCCTTGATGTGGTCAATGATCGACAATGCGGCAGGCATGAGCGATTGGTCTGTTGATTACTGCATCCTAATATTCGCACCGTCGAGACGCCGGTGCCCCATGTCGTTCACTCAAACGCATCGGCCTGCGCGAGGAAACGGCGCACTTCGGGCTGATCGGGGTTCAGTTTGAGTGAGACGTTCCATGCATCGATCGCCATGCGTCGCCAAGCTGGACTGCGCTCCAGATGAAACATTTTGATGTAGCTCGTTCCGAGATTTGTGTAACACTGCGGATCGTTCGGCGTCGTGCGCTGTACGCTGCGATAAATCTGAATCGCGCGAAGCGGCTCGCCGACTTGCTCATAGCACGCGCCAAGATTGAACAGCGCTTCGGTTGAACCCGGATTCATCGTCACGGCCTCCTCGAAGGCCCCCAACGCCAAACCAAACTGCCTCTGCTCGACCCAGTGCATACCGGCCGTGAAGGCGACGTGAAATCGCTCTGCCCGTTCGACGGGCGACAGCACGGGCGTCTCGTTGATGACACCTTCTTTTGTGACATACGTCTTGACAGGTTCATTGTTCTTGCTGGACGCGCAGCCGCTGGCCGCCGTCATTACAAGGAGCATTAACGCCATACCGTTTCGAAATGTTCGATCATGCAGCATGTTAAGAATCCTCCCGCGCCGCGAGATGACTTCAGTTTTCGTCGTCGCGTCCCAGCGCGACGGGCCGGCCAAGCGGATCAACACCGTAGCCTTGTGAAGGAGCGGCTCCGACCCGCTGTCGCGCGGGGCTGCGCTGTTTTGCGGCAGACCGATCAAACTGATTTTCGGCCCGGCGATCGTTCTCGGCGCGTCTGGACAATCCACCCCGCTCGCGCGCGGTGAGAATACGGTCGCGCGCGGATTTCTCGCCGCCGGACGCCTTCCCGCGATTTGTCGAATGGTGCAACGCCCGCCGATCGCGTACTTCGCGCGAGTGAATCAAATCCTGACGCGACTTCTCCACGGCCAGCGGGGCATCAAACGCACCGACTCCGGAATCGATATCGCCCACGATGTCGCGCGACTGGGCGGCCTTGATGACCGTCGTCGAATCGACGGGGTTCGGCGGCGTCGGCGCGGCCGGCGGAGGATCGTTCCATTCTTCATGGTAGACCGGTTCGGCCGGCGGATCGCCGAACATGGGCTTCGGAGCGTCATATTCCGACGGAACCTCAAAATGTAACTGCACATCCTGCGACTTCTGAATCTGCTTGAAATGCGGTTCGTACATTCCGAAGACCTCGCGATCGCGCTCGGTCATGATCTCCGCGCCTTCGCATCGCGCCGTCAGAAAACAGACGAGATCGATCCGCTCTGAACGCGGGCGCTCCTGTCGAAAGATGGCGCTGAGGCCCCACAAGTCGCCGAGGCCCGGCACCTTGCTGACCTGCCGCGTGTTGCGATCGCTGATGAGTCCGCCGAGCGCGATGGTCTGCCCGTCGTTCATGACGACACGCGTGCTGAGTTCGCGCGTGCGGATTCGTGCGACGCGCAGGCCTGTCGTACCGACGACATCATCACCGAGGGCGCTCGTGACCGGATGCACCAAAAGCGAGATACGGCCGTCGAGCATGATGGTCGGCGTGACTTCAAGCTGTACGCCGACGGGGATGTATGTGTCGAAGGACTCAGTGACCGTGCCGAAGTCGGTGATGTTCGCCGTCAGGATCGGGTAGCGCTCGCCAACGAGAATACTGGCGCTGTGGTTGTTGAACACCAGCAGCCGCGGATTGGCGAGCAGCCGAATCGCGTTGTCGGTCTGGTGAATGCGTAAGAGCGACGTCACTTGCGAGAGATCAACCGTGCCCAGCGAAAGCCCCGCGCTGGATGCGGCGTTGCCGTTGGCGCTGCGGCGGATGGCGGAGCCGGACGCAAAGCCGGCCTCCCACTGCAGCGGCAGTTCATGGTTGAGAATCGGACCGTTGGCCAGCGCGTTGATATCCCAGTCGATGCCGAGTTGGCGCTGCAAGTCAGTGCTCATCTCGACGATGCGGGCTTCGATGAAAACCTGCGGGGGTAGTTGATCCAGATCGGCGACCAAATCGGCGATGCGCCGAAGATTCTCGGGCACATCCGTGACGACGAGCCGCCGGGCATTGCGAGGCGTTCCAATCATTCCCTGGCCGTTGACGCCGGCCTGGACGTTAAGCATGTTCTGGTTTTGATTCTGATTCTGCATGCCGCCAAAGCGGTTTACATTGTTGGCGGCATTGGCGCCCTCAAAGTCGCCAGCCAACTGGCCGAGGTTCTGGGTCATGTACTCGTTGACGCTGTTTTCATTGAGGACTTTCATCTTGCCGTATCGCGTGAGTGCGAATTCGAGTGCGTCGCGCACGCGTTCGGCGTCCTGGCAGCGCAGCGTAAAGACCTGCACGGCCAGCGGCGGCGTCGCTTCGCCGTCCTTTGCCTCAGGCGGTCGCGATACGGAAATGATGCCGTGATCGACTTTGTAGCTGTAGCCGTTATCGACGGCGATGGATTTCAGCGCGCCGTCCAATGTTGCATCGGTCAAAAAGACGGAGACCTCCCCTTCGACGCCGGGGCCGATGGAGATGTTCAGACCGCCCTGCTCGGCCACAAGCCTCAGCGCTTCACGAATGTCGCCCTTCGGCACATTGAGCGTGATCCGCCGATCGCCGCCGACAATGGCGGGAACAACGGCGGTCGTGTCGCTGCGTACCATCGCGGGCGACAGCGCGCCGAATAGCAGTGGAATGAGCAGCAGTCGCGTTCGCTTCATGGCGAGTCCTCCGCGAGTGGCATAATCGTCGCTTGGGGGTTTCCAACGTGATAGAGAAACGTCCATCCTTCAGACTCCAGCGTCAGCGTATGACGCGTTATGCGAACGACCTTGAAGCGCCCTTGAACAAGATCACCGACGCGGAGAATGTCGCCCTGCACGGCTGCCATCCATTGTTCATCGCTCTTCGACGTGCCGTTGAAACGAAGCTCCGGCGCGACCGGCGACTGGCGTGGCGCTTGGTCAGGCGCCGGCGTCAGAGGCCTCTGGCGCACGGCCCAGGCCACGTCGGCAAAGGGATTGCGTCCCCAGCTTTGCGACGCCGTCTCGCGCTGGCGCTCGATCTGCCGCAACACTGCCGAGTTCGTCGAGTCGGCGGCTGGATGGAGCGGCTCCGCGACGATCGGCGCGGCCTGTGTCGCTTCGGCTGTCTTGGGACCGTACTTCTCGATCAACGCGACGACGCGCCAGACGAGAATCAGGCATCCGAGACTCAGGACGACCAGCACTTTTTTCGTGCGGCTGTTCATGATGCGATTCGATGCCCCTTATCCGTCGCCGCGCGCGATTGAAACGCTTCCACGACGATGTCGGCGCGAAGCTCATCGCCCGTCGCGTGCGGATCGTTCTCGTCATAGCGCAAGATTTCAAAGCCGATCACGCGAACAGGAATGCGTTGTCGCGTGCAGTCGTTGAGATATTTCGCAATCTGCTGATATCCGCCCTTGAGAGAGACGCGGTAATTCGGCAGCGAGGCGCTTGCATTCCCGTTCGCCGCCAGCGCCAGCGGCTGAATCTCCAGCACCTGCACACCGGCCGCTCGCGCCGCTTCGCTGAGCTGCGGCACGACAAGGCCGGGCTTGCCGGATTCGATCATGCGCAACTCAAGGTCTTTGCGGTCCTGCGTAATCTGGTCGATTTCATCGCTCGTCCGAACGCCCTTCTGAACGCGAGCGGCCCGCGATGAAAGCTCCGCAGCCAGCTCGTCCATATTGCGAATCTCGCTCGACACCTCGGACGTGTGCAGAACGGCGAAAATCACCGCGGCGATGACCGTCAGCATCGCGCCGCCGGCCGGGAGCCACTCCCTGATCGTGAAGTTCATTCGCATCATGGCCTTGCCTCCTTGGCGACGGCGGGATGCAAATACGCGAGTCTTAGATCGACGGACATGATGCCGGATTCGACGCGCGTGCCGTCCGAAGGATAGCGCACCGAGTTGATGAGCTGCACCTTTTCAAAGAACGGGCTGCGATCGAGCGCGAGGATCGTCTGCTCGATGACCTCGTCAAAGTCGCGGCCGCTCGGTGTGGTGTAGATATTGGAATCGAGTCGCGCATGCAGGCAATCACCCTGCATCGCCACCTTCAGCTTTGTCACCCGCATTTCGTTCGGGAGCACTTGGGACAGTTCCTTGAAAAGCCCCTCCCACGCGGGCACGGCCTCTGAGAAAGCGCTTAACGCGCCATCAAGTTCGCGAACGCGCTGTTGCTCGGACTCCCACCGCGCGTTCAGGTCAACCAGCGATTGCAGTTCATTGAGTGACCTGCGGTTCTCCGTACCAAGCGCCGTCTGGGTATATTGCCGCACCTGATTAAACAAGAAGGTAAACCCGAGAATGACGACCGCGACGATCGGGCAGATCAGCGCCGTCGAGCGCCGCACGCGCCGAACTTTCCACAGGCGTCGAATCTCCGGCGGGACCAGATCGGGCAGTGCCCGCTGGTGACGAATTGCCGACACCGCGGCCGCGAATCCGTCCAGTTCCATGCCGCATGCCGCGCCGTCGGCGGTGACGAGACCGTCGAGCCATTGCCAGGGCGATGCTTCGATCTTTAAGCGCTTGGACAGCGCGGATGGCAGGCCAATCAACCGCGCGCCTGGACCGGTGATTCTGAGCGAAGCGACTTTTTCGCCGCCCTCGGTGCTTGCGGCAAACGTGAGCCACTGCGTCAACTGCTGTACGACCTTCTGCAGCGTCGGCTCTATCAGCGGATAGAGCTTTGCGCCATGAATGCCGAGAGAATCGATCATCTGATCGGCGTCGGGAATGCCCACTTTGTCGCGCAGATCAAGAGCGCGCGACTGATCGAGCTGAATCACGTCGTCGCCGTTGATGATCGGCCGCATCAGGGCCTTCGTGAAATCGTCGAGGCCGATCGGCAGCTCGCACGTCACGACCGGCGATTCGCCGCGCTGAACGATCAATGTACTGATACGCTCGCCCATGTGCAGAATCGCCTCGGGCCGTTCCGATTTTTTCACATGGGCTGTCGCCAGCGCTCCCAGCGCTGCGGTTGAGGCGCTCGTGCCCAAGAGCCTGAGTCCCCAGCGCGTGGCTGCATCAACGGCGGCATGCGCCGCGTCCTGATGCACGGCGGTGACCGAGGTGCGAACCTGATGGTGCTTCGCGGCGGTCGCCGACGAAACCGTCCGCACGTCGACGATGGCTTCGGCGACGGGAAAATGCAGTTGTTGACCGAGCTTTAAGAGGACCGCCTGGCGCAAGGCCTGATCGGCCAACGCGGGCATGTCGAAGAACTGGCAGGAGACGGTCTGGCCCGCGATCAGGCAAAAGACATCCTTGCCGACCCAGTCTTTTTCAGAGATAGCGACGGCCAAATCGTCGACGAGCACCTGATTCTGCAGGCCCGCGCGGTCGTCGCGCTTGTCGTGCATGACGACGGAGCACGAATCGAGCACCCGCGCACCGCTTCCGTACGGCTGCATCAGCGTCAGACGTAGTTCGTCAGCGCTGCTTTCGAGAATCAGGATTTCCTTCGAGCCAGACATCCGTGTCCTGCTTCTGATCATCAGGTTCCTTCGCGCCGCGGCGAACATCCGTTGTCGCCTGCTCCTTTACGGATCGCGCCTACTCCAGCCGGATCTCGATCACGCGCCGGTAAGACGACCATGGCGCGCCGTCGAGAATCGGTCGGCCGACGGCCCGATACAGCTTCGGATCGTCTTCGTCCCGTTCCACAAAAAACACCCCGGTCGCAACGGAGGGATCATCCGTCGGATCGTCGTTGTCTGATATCGTCCCGTTGGTCCCATCACTGTCGATATCATTGCCATGATTCAATTCGCGGAGGGCCATTTCGAGGCCGCCTTCGGCCGCGTAGAACGCACCCGTGCTGTAATAATGGCTGAGAGTCGAGCGGGACGAGGCGGCATTGAGTTGAAAGAGCCACAACGCGAAAGAGCCGATAACCAGCAGCGCGATGACGAATCCGATAACCGCCATGCCACGCCGAGCGGCGGATCGGCGTCGAGCAAATCCTGCGCGAGTTTCCGACCTGCTGTGGATGCCGACTAGACGAAGGCCACGTGTTCGCAGTGATCGATTGCGGCAGGCGACTGTTTCCGTATCAGGGCTCATCCAGCACCTCGTTCATGAAATTTCGGAGATAGATCGACGTGCGGAGATAAGCCGACTCCGTGCCTGCCGCGAGTGAAAGCTGAATGGTGACGCGTCGGACTTTCTCGCGATTTGCCGCGCTGAGCGGCAGCGGCGCAAGCGTCAGATTATCTCGATCGTGATAGGTGAACGTCAGAGTTGAGACATTTGCAGCCAGTCGGTGCCATGCGCCGCCGGAGTTACTCGTGATCTGTAGCTCGTTGCCGCTTTGGCGAATGCCGTAAGCGTCGAATTGCAAATCCGACGCATCGGCAGTCGAAATCTGGGCTTTTTTGTTGAGGCATGGCGGATTGTTGCCGGGGCAGTCATCGCCTTGGCTGATTTCGCGAGCGTATCGCAAAATGACTTCCATTGCGGCGGCGCCCTGATCGACGAGTTCGCCGCGCGCCGCGGCCTGGCCGCGCTGGCGCGAAGCGTTCATAATCAGCATGGCCGCAAGGCCGCTGATGATCGTGCCCGCGACGATGGAGACGACCAGCTCGACCAGTGTAAAGCCCCGGCGGCCGCCGCGCGATCTCGCAACGATGATCTGATTGATATTTCGCCGCCGCTTGCTCATGTTTAGAAATCCGAGAATACGCGCTCGATGCGCACCGATTTCCCGCCGCCACCCCATGAAACCGTCACGCGGACGAGTTTGTATCCTTCATCGGTGCCGACTGGCGTAAGCGAAGCGCTGACCGATGTCATCGTTACGCTTCGACTGAACCCGCCGAATCCGGACACCGACGGCTCATTCGGAAAATTCGCCGTCGTGACGGCGGCGTACCCTTCCGAATTGCGATAGCGCCGCGCGATGATCTCTTCCATTCTCTCTGTCGCCAGAAAAGACGCGATTGACGCCTTGGTGGGATGGATCGACTGGTGCGACGCCTCGACGAAGGCATTCATGAGCGGCGGCATGGCGATCGCAAGAATGACCATCGCCATGACGATCTCGATAATCGTGGTCGCGCGGCGGCGAAATTGCATCACGGCCATGATCGATGCTCCACATGCCCGCCGACGGGATAGACCCGCACCGCCAAGCCGTTCGACAACACGATCATTCCGATGGATGAAAGGGCGCTTCCGCCGGCATCGTGCGGCGCGCCGAAGTTGTCAAACTCCAGTTCAGATGTCGAATTGAAACTGACGGAGGTGATGGCGACGCCGTGATAAGGGCTGACGTTGAATTGAACCGCAGCGGTCGAGAGATCGAGGGGATGCGGCAACGGAACGCGACCGGCCTTGCCCATGTTGTCGCGATCCTCGATGAATAGTCTGTAGCGATCGTTGGCCGCTTCGACGACGAGCCACGTCTTCAGGCCCGACGCCATGGCCGTGCGCTGAAGATAACGCACGTCCATCGCCAGTCGCGCGGCGGCGGCACTGCCGCGCAGCTCGTTGAGACCGGCCATCGCCGGCACGCCGACAACGAGCGCAACGACGGCGAGGATGGCGATGACCGATACCAGCTCGATGAGCGTAAAGCCGCGTTGCGATGTTTGAGGCGTTGAGCGCGTCATCCTGTGCGACCACTCCGACTACCATTCAAAAAAACAACGCGGCACGAGCAAGGCCGCCCGTGCCGCGCGTGAATTCGCTACAAGTCGAGCCGAACGGGCCTATCAGCACAATGGGTAATCGTGCAAGGCTCGACGGTCGAAGGATCAATAGTCCTTTTCGCCGTCGACGTTCGTGTTCGGCCAGATTTCACCCGAAGCGGCCCTGTACGCCCAACCGCCTGCGCCGCCGGCGACGAGCGTGCCCTTGGTCACGCCGACTTCGACGTTGTTCTTAACTGCATTGGTGTCGTAGGGATTATCGGGAATGTCACCGGCCATGACGGCATTGGGCGTCGTGAAGATCGCCAGCGTGGGGTACGTCGCATTGCCGCCGCCCGACTCCGTCGCGGAGAAGGCATAGTAGTTCGCAATGGCCGCGCGCATGGCGCCGAGCGCGCCCTTGCAGGCCGCACGACGCGCGTCAGCGCGATAGTCGAGATAGACCGGCAGCGCCACGGCGGAGAGTATGCCGAGAATGACGATGACGGTAACGAGTTCAATCAGCGTAAAGCCCCGAGCACGACGATTCGACTTGTTCAGACGGTTCATTCGATCGCTCCTTTGAAGTCAGCCTCCACGCGGGCCAAACCCCTCGTGAATGACAAACATACGATACGGAACGCCTCCGCTCAGGCAGTTCCTACGAGTTTCAGCAGCTTCCACATCGGCAAAAAGATGGCCAGCGCAAAGAAAAGAACCACGGCGGCCAGTCCTGTAACCATGATCGGCTCGATCAGGGTCGATAACATCTTGATGGCCCGCTGCGTCTGCTGGCTGTAATACTTTCGCAGGTAGTCGAAGATCTGATCGGTTCGCCCAGATTCCTCGCCGATGGCCAGCATGCGTTTGACCAGCGGCGTGACGCAGGACGTTTCCGCGAAGGACTCGGTCAACGAGCGCCCGCCCTCGACAGAGCGCAGCACCTTGCGGACATCATCCTTCAACGATTCATTCGTCATGCTGTCGGCCGTGACGCGGAGCGACTGCGTGATCGGCAGCGCCGCGCGCATGAGCAGATCGAGCAACTCGACGAACCGAACCATGTAAACGCCGAGCAGCAGGCTGCCGAAGACGGGCAGGCGCAGCACGTGATGATCGAGAAACGCACGCACCCGCCGAAAGCTCAGGATGTATCGCACGGCGAACACCGTCGCCGCGATGCCGCCCAGCACCGCGAGATAATGATTCGTCAGCGCGCCGCTGACGGCGAGCAAAATCTTCGTCGGCAACGGAAGCTCCGATTCGAATTGTCGAAACAGTTCGGTGAACTGCGGCACAACAAACACGAGAAGCACGGCCGTCGCGAGCACGAGCGACACGACGACGAGCATCGGATACATCATCGCCGACCGGACCTGGGCACGCGTTTCGTGCTCCTGCTCCATGTAGCGGGCCAGTGCGTTGAGCACCTCCGGAACCTGCCCCGCCGCCTCGCCGGCCGCCAACGTCTTCGAGTAAAGCTCCGGGAATGTATCGGACTCCGCGTTGACGGCATCAGCCAGTGTTCGACCGCCCTCGATACGGCTGATCATGCGAGCGACGGCGGCCTTGAGTTGTGCGTTGTCAGTCTGCTCTCCAACCGCGCGAAGGCCCGCGATAATGGGGATGCCGCTCTCCGCGACGGCGGCGAGTTGATGTGTGAAATCGAGCACGGCGCGTCGCGTGGACTTGCCTCCGCGCGTCTTATGGACGCGCGCGCTGCTCATCTCCTTGCGCGTACCGTCGGTCGCGGCAAGTTGGACACTGATGGGCGTTCGTCCGCTGCCTTCGATTTGTGCGATGGCGGCGCGCTCGGTGCCTGCATCGAGCACCTCTCGACCCATCTTGCCGTTGGGCATTGCAAATTGGACGACGAACTTGGGCACACTCCGCTCCGTCTTTTACATTTCCCTGCGCTACTCCGGCCCGTCGCCGAAGCCGCGATGGACAGTTGCATCAACACCTGCCGGCGATTCGGACGACTTCTTCAATTGTCGTTGCTCCGGCGCGAATTTTCTCGATGCCGTCATCTACAAGGAACTTCATGCCGTCCTCGCGCGCGACGGCGCGGATGCGCTCGGTCGGCTCGTTGCGAACGATCAACTCCGAGTAGCGCTCATTCAGCTCAAACAGCTCGTAAACGCCGACGCGGCCGACATAGCCGGCGCCGACGCATCGGCGACATCCCCTGCCGCGCATCGGCTCGAAATCCACGGTCGCGGGGTCCAGCCCCAGCGCGGTCCACAAGTGAGGCGGCGGCGAGTCCGGCGCTTTGCAATCCGGACAGACGCGCCTGCACAACCGCTGGGCCAGCACGCCCAGAAACGACGAGGAAATCAGATACTCCGGCACGCCCAAGTCGCGAAAGCGCGAGATGGCACTGATCGAGTCGTTCGTATGCACGGTGCTGAGCATGAGGTGCCCGGTCAGCGCCGCCTGCACGGCGATTTGTGCCGTCTCGGTGTCACGAATCTCTCCGACCATGATGACATCAGGGTCCTGGCGCAGCATGGATCGCAGCCCGCTGGAGAACGTGAGATTCGCCTCCTTGTTGACCTGCACCTGGCGGATCAGACCAGTGCGATATTCGACGGGGTCTTCGATGGCAATGATGTTCTTTTGCGGACACGCGATGCACTTCATCGCGGCGTAGAGCGTCGTCGACTTGCCGGAGCCGGTCGGACCTGAGACGAGGATCATCCCGTGAGCGTTCTGAATCAGACCCTGAAAGCGCTTCAGCACATGGCTGGTCATGCCCAGTTCGCCGAGCGTGATCGACTCCGACTCGTTTCGCAGAATTCTCAGAACGACGGCTTCGCCCCAGATCGACGGCAGCACTGAAACGCGCAGCACGACTTCGACGCCGCCGCTCTTGTGATCAAATGCGCCGTCCTGCGGGGCGCGCGTCTGAGAGATGTCGAGCCTCGCAAGAATCTTGAGCCGAGAGACAATGGCCCGCTGCATGGCATGAGGCGGCGCGGCGATCTCGCGAAGGACGCCATCCACGCGAATGCGAATTTTTAGTTCCTTTTCGCTCGGTTCGATGTGAATATCCGAAGCCCCCTGCCGGACGGCTTCGTTGATCAGGTCGCGGACGAGGCGAATTACCGGCTGCGAGTCGTCGCCTTCGACGTTCTCGTTGTTTCTGGCAAGTTCGTCGCTGACGGAGTATTCCTGGAGATATTTACTCGAGCCGTAGGCCCGCTCGATCAGGCCCATGACGTCGGTCTTCGCGCCGTGACAGACTTCGACTTCACGCTTAGTGAGGCGGCGAACCTGATCGATACCCGTCAGATCGGCCGGATTCTCCATCACGAGCGTGATGACGCCGTCGAGATCAAACAGGGGAAACATCACGTGCCGCCGGGCCAGCTCCTCCGAAAACAGCTCGGCGTTCTGCAGACGCGGTATGTAGTCTGACAGGTGCGCATACGGCGTGCCGAGCCGCATGGCGCGAAGGGAATTGATCTGTGCATCGGTGAAGACCTTGCGCTTGCGCAGCACGGTCTCAAGCTCGCTCAATTTTTCCGCAGCTTCAAGTTCGGCCTTGCCAATCTCGGCCGGCGAGAGCAGGCCGAGCGACAACAGTTGATCGCGCAACTCAGTGGAGGCGTTAATCACGTCGACCGCCTCCCGCACCCACGGGCTGCAGCTTGCCAGAACTCGCCGTCGGCGCGTGGTTTTCGGCGTCGGCGCGGCGCTGAATCTCGGCGGCGTGAATGAGTGCTTGTTCGTCCGGTCCCGTCGGATCGAGAAACTGAAGACCGACTTGATACGTGGGCTTGTGATCGACCATCACGCATCGCCGGACGATAGCGCGCACTGTGAGATGCTGCTGGGCGACACCCTCGACGGCCGTCACGTCGGACACATGCAATGTGAGGCGCAGGTTCTTCGGCACAAACAGCCCGCAGCGCAGTCCGACGCCGCCCGCGCTCACGTCGATCAACTCGAGACCGGCCAGTGCATCCGGAAACGTCAATCGAAACTGGGCGGCATGATCGGTATGCGGTTCGACGCGGGCCTGAAAAGCCGTCGCGTGACGCTTGTGCTGACGCGCAAGTTCATCTACGGAAGCGTGCATCATGGCATCGGCTTATCGGCAAACGGACCGATGCGCATCAGCGACCGGCGGCGTGATTTGCCCTTACTTGACCGATAAGCCGAGCAGCGTTTATCGGTCCGAACCGACCACGCGATTGGTAAGCGTGCCGATGCCTTCAATTTCGACGGAAATCACGTCACCGGGCCGGAGATAGACCGGCGGCGTGCGCGCGGAACCGACGCCGGCCGGCGTGCCGGTCAAAATGACCGTGCCCGGCAATAATGTGAATTGATGCGAGAGGTAGCTGATGAGCCGCGCGACGCTGAAGAGCATGTCGGCCGTGGATCCGTTCTGCATCAATGCGCCATTGAGATGGGAACGAACAGCCAATCGCCCTGTCGACAGTTCGTCGGTGGTGACGATATGCGGACCAAGCGGGCAAAACGTGTCGAAGCTCTTGCCGCGCGCCCACTGCTTATCTCGGCGCTTCTGGCAGTCGCGCGCGGATACGTCGTTGGCACAGGTGTAACCAAACACATGATCGAGCGCGTCCGCCTCGCTCAAGTCGCGCGCCGTGCGGCCGATGATGACCGCAAGTTCGGCTTCATAGTCGACTTCATCGGGCGCGGAGTGCGGAAGCACGATCGGATCTTCAGGTCCGATGACGGAGGTGGTCGCCTTGAGAAAGATCAGCGGCTCTTCCGGTGGTGCGTCGGCCTTCATCTCTCGCGCGTGCTCCGCGTAGTTTCGACCGATCGCAATGATATTTGGCGGCACGACAGGTGCGAGGCGTCGGGCGACGGGCGTCTGGCGTTCGTCGAAAGCGTGCTCGCCGAAAAGTTCGCCGCGCAGAACGAGGGCATGGGCATCATCGACCCACTGCCCGTAATACGCACCGCCCGAGCCGTCCAGAAATCGAATGATCTTCACGCGCGCCCCGCTTTCTGAATCAACGACCCACTACGTTTGGAAAAACTCATTTTTCGATACGCGGTGCGTTTATTCTCTCGCGCTGACCGTTTCTAGTGCCGGCTCCTCGCGCGGCGGACGATGCGTCACGGCCACTTCCTTGCCGCGAAAGATGATCCGTCCGAGGACCGCCCGCGTGCTGATGAACAGTGACAACATGGCCGGCACGACGAGCAACGTAAACAACGTCGAAAACGACAGCCCGCCCAGCACGACCGCGCCGATGCCGCGATACATCTCCGCGCCGGAGCCGGGCCGCACAACGAGCATCAACTGCCCCGCCAGCGTCGTGAGCACCGTCATCGAAATCGGTCGCAGTCGACTGGAGACGGAAGCCGAAATGGCGTCGTTGGCCGCCATGCCGTCGCGGATGAAGTTCAGCGACTGGTGAACGATCAGAATGCCGTTGTTCACGACGATGCCCAGCAGAATGACAAAGCCGAGAATCGTCAAAATATCCAACTGCTGCACGGCCATCGCGGCGCTATGCCATGTCCACGAATGCACCACCGCCAGACCCACGAACCCGCCGACCACCGCCAGCGGAACCGTCAGGATGATGACGAACGGATACGCGAACGACTCGAACAGACCGGCCATGAGCAAAAATGAGATAATGAGCGAGAGCAGCAGCAACCACTTGAGAGAGTCCCACGCGGTCATCAGCTTGCTGGCGTTGCCGGCCAGCTTGACCGTGATCGACGGATCGATGCGCAGCTTCATGTCGCCATAGCCGTCGCCGCGCATGGCCGCGATGATTTCGTTTTCGATCGTGTCCATTGCATCGGGCAGTGCCATGCCTTCCGGCGGATGGACGGTCAGCTTGACGGCTTGCTGCGTCTCGATGTGGCGGATTTCCTCGGGCGCGGTCGTTCGGCGCAATTCGCAGAGCGATGCGAGCGGCACGACACGTCCGATCGGCGTGTGAATGGGCACGGCGGCGACGGCCTCGGATGTACTGCGCGCGGACTTCGGATCCTGCGTGCCGCGCACTTTCACGGTCAAGTCGATGCTGCGCCCGCCCTCGCGATACTGGCCGATCACGCGGCCATCACCGCAGGCGCGGATGATGGCGCCGACATCGGCGGTGGTCATGCCGACATCGCCGACTTTGACGCGATCGGGCACGAACTGGTCCTCGCGCCGCTGGGTGGCGAAGTTTCGCGGGTTTCCCTCGACAAAGCCGCCGAAACGCATCGAAGCGGCCAACTGCACCGAAGACGCTGCGTCGATCACGCGCTCAAGATTGTCGCCGCGGACTTCGATGTCGATCGTATTTCCTGATTCACCGCGAAAGACGGAGAACTGGAAGAAGATCGGGATGACATCGACAAGCCCGAAGCCGCTCGACGTCAGCACGTTCTTCAGGGGCTTGACGTTTTCATCGTCGCGGCTGGAGCAGCCCATGAAGCAATTGCCGTTCATCGCGACATAGAAGAAATTGTCGATCAGCGGCGGCGTGAGGCGCCATTCGGCGATCTCGCGCTCCAACTCTCGGATGCGCTGCCGAGTCTTCTTCCGAACTTCGCGGCTTGACTTCGGATCAGAAAGCGTCGCCTCGAACTGTGCGATCTGAGCCTGCTTCGGACCGACGCCGTGCTGTTCGACGATGGTCGACCAGTCGTCCAGCAATTTGGCATGCTCGGCCGTGCCTTCCTCGACACTCCAGAACGGCCGAATGCCGATGAGGCCCTTCGATGGGTCCCCGTCTTCGAGCTGGTGGGCCATCCGCTCGAACTCGACGGTGTTGTAGCCCGGCGGCGTAATCAGGAAACCGAAGATCAGATTACGGTTGCCTGCGGGAAGATACGTCGGCTGCGGGGCAATGAGCCAGCTAATAAACAATGAGAGAAACGTCATGCCGGCGACGACGCTCACGCGAGCCGTCCAGCTACGATTCATTCGACCGACCAAACGACCAAGACGATCGCCGAGCGGACTGCGGTCCATCTCGCTGGCCATTTTCACGCGGGCGAGCAATCGCGAGCAAAGCACTGGAATGAGCGTCACGGAAACCACAAGCGACAGTCCGACCGCGCCGCTGATCGCGATGGCGATATCCTGAAACAACTGCCCGGCTTCCTCTTTCACGAAGATGATGGGCAGGAACACGATGACCGTCGTGAGCGAATTTGCGAGGACCGCGCCCCAGACTTCGGTTGCGCCATCTGAGGCAGCGCGAGCGGCCGACTTGCCCATCTCGCGATGGCGATAGATGTTTTCCAATACGACGATCGCGTTGTCGACCACCATGCCGACGGCGAACGCAAGACCGGCCAGCATGACGACATTGATTGTGCGCTGGGTCATGGGCACGATGAGCATGGTGCCGATGACGCAAATCGGGATGGCGAGTGCGACGATGAATGTCGCGCTGATGCTGCGAAGAAACACGAGCAGAACGATGATCGCGAGCAAACCGCCGAAGAAGATGTTGCTGCGCACAAGATCGATCGATGAGTGGATATATTCCGTCTCGTCGTAGACCTGCGTGAGTTCGAGCTTCAGGCCGCGCGGGCCGAGGATCGTCGCGTTGACGTCGGTGATGGCCGACTTCAAACCTTCCATCGCCTCGATGACATTTGAGCCGGTCTTGCGAAAGGCGGGTATCGCGATGACGTACTGCCCTTTGCTGCGGACAAAGCTGTACTCCTTTTTGAACGAGTCCACGACTTCGGCGACATGCTCGACGCGAATCGGTCCGCCGGGGCCGATCTTGATGACGGTCTTGCGAATATCGTCGAGCGATTCGAAGCGGCCCATCGTTCGAAGAACGATGTCGCGCTTGCCTTGCGGGCTGTTGCCGGCGGCGACGTTGGCGTTTTGCAAGACCAGCGCCTGTTCCAGTTCACGAAAGGTCACGCCGGCCTGTGCAAGGCTGTGGGCGTCGACTTCGACCTGGATTTCGCGCTCCTTGCCGCCGAAGACGGAGACGGAAGAGATGCCGTCGACGCGCTCAAGAAAGGGCTTCACATCTTCGTAAACAAAGGTGTACAAATTGGGCACGTAGATGTCATCGCGATCGCTGGAGAGGATCATCCAGGCGATGGCCTCTTCACCAAATTCGCGGCCGCTCTTGACCGTGGGATTGTCGAATTCGTTCTGCGGAATCTGGTACTTGACCTGCCGCAGCGCGTCCGAGACGTCCTGCTTGGCGACATCCTGGTTCGTGCCAACCTCGAACTCCAGCTCAATCGACGCCGAGCCTTGCGTGGCCGTGCCGGTCATCTTCTTCAAATTGGAGATGCTCTTGAGCGCGTCTTCCTGCTTGTCGAGGATTTCGCGTTCGACTTCCTCCGGGCTGGCGCCTTCCCAATAGGTCGAAACCGTGACGATCGGTTCGTCGATCGTTGGCGTGAGTTGCACCGGCGCGCGCAACGGCGACGGGATGATCGACGGCGGCACAATCGCCAACGTGCCAAACATCACAAGAAGTATGACACCGACCCAGACTTTGACGGGGTTCTGAATGAAATGATCGACAAATCGCACAGAGGTATGCTCTTAACCGTATCGTTTCAAGTCTCCGACGGTTGGCGGGATGAATGCAAACTTACCAGATTCGGCGGAACCGGCAACGATACAGTACCAGCCGGCTGGCAGCTCATGGCTTTGATCTTGTTTCAGCGGTCATCTACGGGGACGGGCAACGCAACGAGCGAAACAACGCCGGCTACCCCGACCTTGCCGTTGAGGGCGTTTTCTCCTTTTCTATCGTATCGTCTGCCGACGTCTTTCGATCACCGGGCTTCGCGCTTCCGGATTCGGCGCTTGCGCCGCCGGCGGGTTGGGTTGCTGCATCGGCCTTTCCGGCCGGAGCGGATTCCTCGGCGTTCTGCACCGTCGACGTAACGATGACCGGTCCGCCGCCGCGCATGCCTTCGTTTCCGCGTACAACGACCCTGTCGCCGGCCTTGAGGGCCTCAACGTCAACGGCGACATGATCGAGCACCTCCGACAACACGCGCACCGATCGCATATCCGAAAAAGCGCCGTCAGGAGAGACGTGGACGACGAAGAGATAGACCGACGGTCCGCGCGTTACGACGGCATCCTTCGGCACAACGAGTCGATCGCCGGCCGGTCCCGAAGGAACGCTGCCGCGGGCGAACATGCCTGAACGAATCAGCCCGCCGTCATTTGCAATGTCTACATCGACGGGAAATGTGCGTGCCTGCGGATCGGCGTCGGGTATGACGCGGGCGATGCGCCCGCTGAAGTCTCTGCCGAGGGCTTCGATCGAAACGAGCACTTCCGCGCCGACTTCGTTGAACGCGATACACGACTCCGGCACGTTCAGGCGCACGCGCACGACGCTCAGATCGATCATCTCCACAACGCCGCCGCCCTGCGACAACCACGAGCCGACTTCGGTCAGTTTCGAGACAACAACGCCGTCAAACGGCGCGCGCACAACCGTACGTTCCAGCGCATCTTCGAGGCGATCAAGCGACGCCTGAAACGAGGCGATCGATGCCTGCATCTGCGCGACGCGGGCCTTCGCGCCGACCAGATTGGCCGCGGCATCGACACGTTCCTTCTCAGTTGAGCGGTCGGCGGTTGATAGCCGCTGCATGCGTTCGTCTTCGAAGGCGGCCTTGGTCAGTTCCGCGCGCGCGACTTCGAGCGCCGCCTCGGCCTCAACGAGTCGCGCGGCCGCCTCATCGCGAGAAAACCGATGCTGGGTGTCGCGCAACCGGCAGAGAATATCGCCCTTGGCGACGTGATCGCCATGTTCGACAGGCAGATCGACGACGAATCCCAACACTTCCGCGGCGACGATCGTACGCCGCTGAGGCATCACGCTTCCAACGAGGCGGATCGTCGGCGACAACTTCTTTTCGACGACGGTCGCGACTTCCACGCGCGTCGGCCCCCACTGTGCATAAGCCGGCAGCGCCGTCAAAAGCACCATGCACACTGGCACAGCTGAGAATCGGAATTGGCGGGAATGTCTCATGGAAAGTCCGAAAACGGATGGCGGATCGTCGCTCATAGCCGGGTATAATAGGAGCGCCGGGCAAACTCCTCAACGCGATGGCAAAATCATGTCACGCATGCGAATTCAGGGTTCACTCCCGACTGGACTTACGTTCTCAGACATGCGTAAGATAAACTGATGGGTGGATGGGGTGCGCTGTAGTTTCCCGTCTTCGCGATGCGAAAACCGTCTCCGGGCCGGCACCTTTTTGGCAGGCCGGTCGTTTCGGTTCGGAGCAACGAAGCGCGAATTCGCGACAGGGGGCGCTCAGTAAGAATTTCACGTAAGGGGGTCAGGAGCGGCCACGCGCTCCACGATAGACGACATGGCCGACATCTGGGACGAACAACAGTCCGACGCTTCCGATACGCCGAAGCAGCCCAGCCCGCTGTCAAATGCGTCTCCCACGCGCGCATTGAATGGGCGCGGCATGCCCATCGGAAGCGGTCTGGGCAAATATCGCATTCTCGATCGCGTCCGCACAACGCATCACGCCATCGTCTACAACGCGCGCGACGCGATGCTCGATCGCGTTGTCATTATCAAACAGCTTAATCCCGGTCTTCTCGACGATCCCCTTGCCTGTGGCGACTTTAAACACGAGGCCCAATTGCTGGCGCGCGTTCCCAAGGACGCTCGCAACGTCATCGGCATCCACGAACTGATCGGCGACAACCAGGGCCTGTTCATCGTCGAGGAGTACGTCAGCGGCGAATGGCTGGAGTCGCTCATCTCCAAGCGCAAAGTCGGATTGGCCGACGCGCTGCGCCTGCTGAAATACGGCTGTCTGGGTCTGCGTTCGCTGCATTCACGAAAGATCGTTCACCGCGACATTCAGCCGGCCAATCTGCTTCTTTCTCCCAACGGGCAGATTCGCATCGCCAATTTCGCCTGCGCGGTGCATGAGGGGGACCACACCCCGCCGCCGGTCATCGCATCGAAATACGCCGCGCCCGAGTTGCAGGCCGGCAAACCGCACGACGATCGCGTCGATATCTACGCGCTCGGTATGACGATCTACGAAATCTGTGTCGGCCGTCGAAACCTGCATGCGCACTTCGCCGCGATTACGCGCGATGCTGCCGCGGCGGCGGAGCGCTGGAAACAGTGGCATATCGATCCGAGCCTGCCGCTACCCTACGCGAACGCGTTGAATCCGGCGGTTCCCCCGGCGCTGGCGGCGATCCTGCATCAAATGACGATCAAAGACATCGACGAGCGCTTCGCTTCGTCTGAGGAGGTGCTGCAGGAGATCATCCGAAGATTCGGGGCGCAGCGGGCCAATGTCGCGCAGTCCATACCCGGCGTCGCGAGCGCGCGCCTTGTCGATGCGCGGCCGAACGCCGCGCTGACGACGGAAGCCGCATCCGCCTCGCAGGCTGCTCGCCCCATTCCCTCGCTGCTGCATCTGGCGAAGCCGAATCAACTGACACTGACCCATCGCGTCGAGCCGGACGAAAAAACCACGCCCGCCACAACGCCATCACGTGCGGTTCCGCCCGTGCCGCTAAAGGGGGCAATCGAGACGCCCGCGACGGCCCCCCGCCCGGCGACACTGCCGGCTTCGGCTGGTCCGGCGCGGCCATCGTCACCCACTCGCGCGCGTCGCGTCGCGCCGCGCGTCGAACGTTCGCCCGTCACATCAAAGCCGGTGCCGGTACCCGCGCCGATGGCGGACCCGCCAAAGAAGCGGCGGCCCATTCTCATCCCGTTGGCCGCAGCGCTGATCTTGGCCGCGTCGATTTACATCGGCGCCAATTTCTGGTGGGAGCAGCATAGCGGTCGCCCCGCTCAGCAGAGCGCCCGTGCGATGATCGACGAAGGCATGTCGCACTACACGGCTGGTGACTACGAAAAAGCCAGAGCGCTCTTCCTGGAGGTCATCGCGGCGACGGTGGCGGATCAGAATCTCACTTCAGAGCGAACACAAGCCGAAACGATGAGCCTCGTTGCCGATGGCCAACTCGAACTGGCTCGCGGTCGGCTCGAACGCGTTGAGGCGCTGATCAATGAGGCGAGTATTCGCGGTGCGGACATCGCGGCACTATCGTCCTTGCGAACCAGGTATGACGCCCGAAAGAAAGCCGTTCAGATTGCGGCTGAGGGCGGACGAGAAGTCGACGCCGGCCGGTTCATCGATGCCGAAGCCCGCCTGCCGGACTACGAAGCCAGTGCTCGCGCAGCCGGCCTCGATCCGGAGAAGCTCAAGGAGAAGCTACAGCGCGAAAAGGACGATCGCGAATATGACGCGGCCTTGAAGCGGGGGCGCGAAGCGCTGGCCGACAACGACTTTGACGCCGCTACGCTGGCGTGTCGAGACGCGCAGACGATCCGCGTCACGGCGGCGACTCGGCAGCTTCGACAAGACATCGCCGACGCCAAGGCACGACATGAATGGATGGTTCGTGGCGACAAGGCCATGCAGGAGCGAGACTACTCCGCCGCGGAATCCGCCTATCAATCGGCCAACGCGATTGATCCGTCGGACGACATCGAGCAGCGCTTGCGGATCGCCTCGTCGATGCGGCTCTATCAGGAAGCAAACGCGCTGATTCAGTCCGGTGATCTGGTCGAAGCCAAAAAGAAGCTTGAAAACTCGCTCTGGAAATATCCCAACAAGCGTGCCCGCGCCAAGCTGAACGCATTGGCCAAGGCCTTCGACGCCGCCCAGCTTGTCGTGAACGCTGATCGTGAAATGGAAAATGGGCGCGTGGCCGAGGCAATCCGGCTGTACGAAAAGGCGATTCCCGATCTTGTCACGCCGGCGTTGGAGATCGCGAAGGCCAAACTCGAAGCCGCCCAGAAAGCCACCACGCGACCCGCCGGGGGTTGATGCGACAGCCGATCGCTGCGCAATGTCGATCCACGGGATGATCCATCAACTCGCCAGAAACGCGAACACGTCATACATCGTGTGGCACCCCACTGCGAGTCCAAAACCTCTGAGAACGAATACGGCCGCAAGATACGCGCCGGCCGCGGCACGAAAGGCAAACTGCGCGCTCGACCAGACATCCGAACCGATCGGCGGATAGTGGTGGAGCGCGAACAGGAGCGATGAGAGAATCACTGTGGCTGCAACGCCCGCGACCTGCTTCATGCCGCAGATGTCGATCAAGAGCAGATTGAGCAACCCGATGAAGATCAGGCGAAAGACGAGCTCTTCATAAATACCGGCGCCGACGCTCAAAAGCAGATCGTTGACGGCAGCCGGTGGCGGCGAGCCGGCCGTGATCGGTTGAACCAACTCCGCGAGGCTCTGAAGGCTCGCGAGCTGGTCGTGCAGCAGAAACAGCGGCACGGCGAGTAACACGCTTTCCCCTGCCATGCCGGCCAACGGCTGCCACTCGATCTTCCACGGATTGCGCGAAGCAATGTGCCAACCCATCAGAACAGCCAGCAGGACAGCGCCGGGCAGATAGGCCCCCGTGCCTCCGAAAAGGCTGAAAAACCAGTGGATCAGTTCCTCGGCCGCCAGCGAGGGGCGCATCTCGATCGGCTTTCCGCTATAGAAAAACGCCATTCCGACTTCATACGCCACGACCATCGGCAGCAGGAACACAAGGCACTGGAGGGGTCGATGCGTGACGTCGACATAGGCGTTGGACAGTTGCGCCTTGGCGCGGCGCGGGCGCCGGGTCTGCGTCTTCGGGGCTTGTCTTTTGTTGGGGCGCTTGGCCATTACGGATCGTCGTGATGCTCTGAGTTCAACTTGCGCTTACCGGGAGTATGATGCCCGCCTGCGTGCGCAAGCGACTGCGAAGTCGATCAACGCATGCTCGTCGTTGCTGACCGGACGGGTGGATTGTGGACCCTGGGTTGCTACCGATCAACCGGAAAAAAAAATCCGAACCTCCCGTATATCGCGCGAGCGCTTCTCGGCGAAAGCTGGAGCGCATGTTTGACGCCATGCTGCGCGCCTATGGTCCTCGGCATTGGTGGCCTGGCGATGGCCCGGCCGAGATTGTCATCGGCGCGATCCTCACACAAAATACGAGTTGGAAAAACGTCGAAAAAGCCATCGCGCGGCTGAAGGCCGCGAACATGATTGACTGGAAAGCGCTGGATGAGGTAGATGCAATACGACTGGCCGAGATGATTCGCTCAGCAGGCTATCACAATCTCAAGGCGAAGCGCTTGAAGAACTTTGCCCGGTGGTTAAGGGAGCGTTTCGAAGGCCGGCTCGATCGCATGAGCCGGTATCCGCTGGATGAATTACGGGAGGCGCTATTAAGCGTTAACGGCATCGGCCCGGAAACCGCAGACTCCATCCTGCTGTACGCGCTTGAAAAGCCCACGTTTGTCGTCGATGCCTACACCGGACGCATCACTCGGCGACATGGTCTGATCGACAACAAACACACTTACGCATCTTTGAAGGCGGTGTACGAGTCGCGCTTACCTCGAAGCGTTTCGCTTTTTAATGAATACCACGCCCTGCTGGTCGAAGTAGGCAAACGGCACTGCGGACCCACCGCGAAGTGCGACGGCTGCCCGCTGTCACGATTCGCACATGACGCAGAACGCTAACCGTTTACTCGGCGGCTGGTCCGGAAGCTTGCAGAAAGGCACAATGCCCTCGCGGCGGCCAAGGCCACGAAGCAGACGAAAAACCGTCGGATGGATCAGCCGACGCGGCTCAGGACATCGTCTTGTCTTTGTAGATCTTGTAGCCGATCAGCAAAATGGGGATCGCCGCCAGGCCGACCCAACTGTACCACTCCATGACGAATATGCTGTCCTGGGCCAACATCGAAGCAAGCGCAGACATGGTTGGACTCCTCAAACCAGTTTTACCCAGACAGGCCTGCATTTGGCGCGCCGGTTTCGGCTTTGCCGACAACGGCGCGAAACTCCACAGGAACCCATCTCACGCCTATTAGGGATACTCGCCGCCCAAGCAGGTGTCAAGATGGCGCTCAAACTACACCCAAAAGCGGCTGTGGCAGCGCTACGCGCGGGTTCTTATACTGAGTGATTATGCCCAACCGGAATGATATTTCCGACTTATCCCCATCGCGACTCATTCTCGACCGACCGCTGACGCTGGCCGACCTTGACGCCATATACGATCACCCGGTGCAGGTCGAGATTCCGAATGCCGCGTGGGATCGTGTCCATCGGGGTCGTGAACAGATCGAAGCCCTTATCGCATCCGGACAGACAATTTACGGCGTCAACACCGGCTTCGGGAAGCTCTGCGATCAACGCATTTCGAACGATCAACTGGCCCGGCTCCAGCAGAATCTGATCGTCTCCCATGCCGTCGGCGTCGGGCCGGACTCGCCACCACCCGTCGTACGGTGGATGCTGCTGTTTAAGATCAACGCCCTGCTGAGCGGCGTCAGCGGTGTTCAGTCCGAAGTAATACGATGCCTGGCCAATCTGCTGAATCACGATTTGTTGCCATCCGTGCCGACGCGCGGATCGCTCGGAGCGAGCGGCGATCTGGCGCCGCTGGCTCACCTGGTGCTGCCACTCATCGGGCGCGGCGAGTTTGGCGTTGACGGCCGTCGCCGACCGGCATCCGATGTTCTTGCGGAATACGGCATCACGACGGTCGCGCTGGGTGCAAAGGACGGGCTTGCACTTATCAATGGCACGCAGTTCATGTTGGCATACGCCGCGGCAATCGCCGTGCGCGCCGCCCGGCTGGCGAAACATGCCGAGATCATCGCCACGATGACTCTCGAAGCCGCGCGCGGCAGCCTCGCACCTTTCAGCGAGGCGCTGGCCGAACTTCGGCCGCACCCCGGCATTCGCGACGTCTCGGCCAACGTGCGGCGACTGATGGCCGACAGCGAGATTCTCATCTCTCATGCAAACTGTGGAAAGGTGCAGGACCCGTACAGTCTGCGCTGCATTCCGGCCGTACACGGCGCATGTCGGGACGTGCTTCGAAACGCATCAGCGACCATTGAGATCGAGTTGAACAGCGTGACGGACAACCCTGTGCTGGCCGGTGAGAGCGTTCAGAGCGGCGGGCTGTTTCATGGCGAGCCGCTGGCCTTTGCGCTGGATCATCTGGCAATGGCCCTGACGGAGTGGGGCAACATTTCGGAACGGCGCGTGGACATGCTGCTGCACGGTCCGGACGGATTGCCGCGGCTGCTGATGAAGGACACCGGCATCAACAGCGGCTTTATGATCCTCCAATACACGGCAGCCGCGCTCTTAAATGAGTGCAAGGTGCTTTCGACCCCATCAAGCGTCGATTCAATCCCAAGCAGCCTCGGACAGGAAGATCATGTCAGCATGGGTGCGACGAGTGCCGTGAAGTGCTGGCAGGTGCTCGAAAATGCCGAGACCATCCTCGCGATCGAGATGCTCTGTGCCGCGCAGGCGCTCGACTATCGCTTGCCGACCATGCCGGGCATTGGACCGCGAACAGCGCTGGAGACGATTCGCCGGACCATCGACCACGCCGAGGAAGACCGCGAATTCGGCCAACATATTGCCGAATCGCTTCGCCTGATGCGAAATCAAGAGGTGCTCCATTCGGTCGAATCGGCCGCCGGCGCTTTGAGATGATCTTGTCGGCAGGCTCGCGGCATTCTTCGCGGGCACCTGGGCGGACTATTCACGCGGGGAGCATGCGGCGTATAATCGGCGTGCGCTTAAAGGACGAACGTCCGGCGCGAAGCACAGTCAACCGACAATCGGATGGAGGTGATCATGTTTAACGCGGAAGGCGGCATCTGTTTCGTGCTCAACCTGTTTCTATCCACCCCCCAGCGCGTGTTTGAGTTCTTCGCGGGGTGGATTTTCAATCTGTTCGGCCAGCCCGCGCCGAATTTCTTCCGCGCCGTCGGCGACATTTTCAACTGCGGGTTTTGAGCCGTCGCAAATCGTCGGCACCGGCATTGCGTTCGACGTGGGTAGGGTATCGTACATACCGCACATATCAACGCGAGTCGTTTGGCGGGCCGACTGCCATGCATCGATGAGACGTTTGAACGATACGGTAACTCGACGGCTGCCTTGCGAAGTCGCCGCGGGCTTGAGTGGAGCACGGGTTTCACACGGAGGTGATGAATGTCAATACTCTGCGCATTCGTGCAGTTTTTCTTCGATTTTCCACAGACCATCATCAATTTGGTATTCGGCTTGGTCGGCGCCGAGCCGCCGGATTTGACGTTTGGCATCGGTTCCATCTTCGGCTGCAACCTGTAGGCCGGCCGACCGGCGCAAGGCAATGCGGTTCACTGCATGCGTTGACGAGCGTGCCCACGGCAGTGCGCGGGCGCTGTACTTTGCGGCTGGAATTGCCTACGCTATGGATCGCTGAAATCACTGCGGCGAAGCGCCGCGCGTACTTACTTGGGAGATTTCGATGAGTATCCTCTGCTTTCTGATTGATCTGTTCTTCCTACTGCCGCAGTTTCTCGCCAACAACATCTACGGCTTCTTCGGAGCGACGATTCCCGACGTATCCGCACCGTTTGACGCGATTTTCGGCTGCGTTGCGTCGTGATATTCGCGAGTTCACGGTAACGTCGTGCGTTCATATCGCATCGCCGTCGCGCAGATGGCGGCGAGATGACGTGCTTGTATTCGCCATTGGAACACTGGCGCGCTTGTGTCATGGCTCCGTTACATCATGGCCGAACTCGTACCAGCACCGTTTCCAGACCTCGTTCATCGCATCTGCCGGGAGCTTGCGCACGAAGACGCCGTCTTTCATCTGCCGCGACGCAAATGGTGGACGCCCCCTATCGACGGACCCGACCTGTCCGTTCGCTTTCATGGCCTGACGGCCGGCACGCCCGTCGGACCGGCCGCCGGTCCGCACACACAGATGGCGCAGAACCTCGTGCTGAGTTGGCTGGCCGGCTCGCGCATTCTCGAACTCAAGACCGTGCAGATCAACGACCGGCTGCGCATCGGTCGTCCGTGCATCGACGCCACGAACATCGGCTACAACATCGAAT
>CAZRFP010000040.1:1576-27847 GCA_964599535.1 uncultured Planctomycetaceae bacterium | reverse complement strand
GGGGCTGTCGCTCCGATTGACTTGGGGCTTGACGAGCCTGATCTGTTGCGCAGTGCTGGCTACGGCTGCCTATTTGCAGCCCAGCCCGGCTGGTCACGGCACGCATGAAGCGCTGGGTATGCCGGCATGCGGGTTTTATGTCAGGTCCGGCTTGCCGTGCCCAACCTGCGGAATGACGACATCGTATGCACACATGGTGCGCGGACAATGGATCACGGCGTTTGTCGTGCAGCCTGCGGGTATGATCTTTGCGCTGCTCACGGTGCCGGTGATGTTCGCCGGTGCGGCGGTCGCCATAACAGGATGGACGATTTATGTGGATTGGGATCGACTGGCTGTGAGGCTGATGCTGAGCCTAGGCTTGGTGGTCTTGCTGGGTTGGGGGTTCAAAATGGCGCACGGTCTGTTGATGGGCACGTTGCCGAATGCCTGACGACTGATTGCGCGGAGAATTGAAACGCATGAGAGATACAACCTCCTTTCACAAGCAAGCGGAGTCGGCATGTCTTCGAACCGCCGCGCGCGGCAGGCGCCTGCCGCTGATTTGCACGGCGATCGGATTACTGTTCCAGGTCGGCTGCCAGGCAGGTTACTTTCTGACCGACCCCGATGCCACAAAGAAGGTTCCGGCCGAGTATTCAAAGATCGAGGGCCGGCGCGTCGGCGTCGTCGTTTGGTCGGATCGCTCGACGCTGGATGAATATCCCAACGCCCGGCGCCAGGTGGCGCGAGCGGTCATACATCATTTGAAGAAGAACCTGCCGAAGGCCGACATGGTCCCCGAGCGCCGCATCCATGAGATGCAGGAGCACTCCGGCGCGGACTGGGAGGCCATGACAAACGGCGAGATGGCGCGTGAGCTGGGCTGCGACATGATCCTGCGGATCGATCTGCTTGACTTTACGACGCGCGCGTCGGACACGCCGCAACTTCGGAAGGCGCGCATTGCCGGCAATATCCGAATGTATGAAGCGCGACCGATTGAAAACATCGATGCAGTCTATGACTCGGATGTGAAGATCACCTATCCGCCCGGCTCGGTTCACGGCACGCAGGATGAAAGCGAGGCTGATTTGCTGCACGCGGCGGTGGAGTATTTCGCCGAATCGGTGTCTCGCAAATTCCACGAGCACAAGGTAAAGCTGAAGGAGAGGCCGAGTGATTGACCGGCTGACATACATTATCGCGTCGCTGATGTTGTTCCTGCCGTGTGTGGGCTGTCATGACATGGCCGTTCTGCTTGCGAACATGCAGGGTGGCGACGTGATCAAGCCCGAGTACAAGCTCGCCAAGGGTCCGTTGCTGATTCTGACGGACGACCCGCGGGGCTTGGTGAACGAGACCAAGGCGATTCGTGAACTTCACGAAACGATCGCCGACAACTTCCTGCGCAACAAGGTGAACAATCGCGTGATACCGTTTCGTGAATTGCAACGGCTGCAGCGCGAGGATTCGAAATACGACAAATACTCCGCCCGCGAGATCGGCGAGAAACTCGGAGCCGACCAGGTGTTGTATCTGAGAGTCGACAACTTCAGCCTGTATTCGGAACCGGGTGCACCGCTGTTCAAGGGCGTCTTCGCCGTGCGCATCAAAGTGCTGACGACTGAGCCGAAGGCCGATGTGCGGCTCTGGCCGCGCGAAGAATCCGGCCGGCTGATGTCCGTTGAGACGCGGGCCACGCCCACGGACGGCGACAAATCCGCGGCCGACGTGGCGACGGAACTCGGCGTGAAGCTCGGCCAGCGCGTGGCCGGCCTGTTCTACGAACACAAGGAATTCGCCGATTGATCTCCATCCTCCATGTGATCGACGGCGTCAGCGATGAAACGGCGCTTCAGTCGCTGGAAACGCTGCGGGCGCGACTGACAGGCGACGATATTCGCCATACGTTTTTCAGCATCGCAACCGAACCACGTTCACGCGCCGCAAACTGGATTCACGCGCCGATCGCGCTTGCGCCGCGACTGCTTCCGACGCAATTTCTGAACTACTCTTCCGCGTTGAG
The DNA here is from genome assembly GCA_964599535.1 of uncultured Planctomycetaceae bacterium. Taxonomy (GTDB): domain Bacteria; phylum Planctomycetota; class Phycisphaerae; order UBA1845; family UTPLA1; genus JADJRI01. The sequence continues at coordinate 25,839 of CAZRFP010000040.1, read as the reverse complement.
GAGCGGGGCTGAGACCGCATCGATCATCCATGCATGGGGAATCGAAGCGGCGGTGATGGCGCGGGCCACGATGCCCAATGCTCCGCTCGTGTTGAGCGTGTTCGACCCGGCTCGAACGACGGAGGTCGCGCGGTGGATGCGTTCCTTTGCGATTGGCGCAACGATCATCGCCGGAAGCCAGCTCATTCAATCGCAATTGCTCGCTTCGGGCGTTCCGCCGGAGCAGATTGTTGTGGTGCGCGGCGCGGTCGATTTCGCGGCCATTAACACCGCGCGGCGCGAGAACATCAGATCGAGCGTGGTCGGACATCGAAAGCCCGTCATTCTGCTCGCCGGTCCGCCGTCGCGCGGCGCGGGGCAGGAGGTGGGGATCTGGGCATCCGCGATCATTCAGCATCTGCATCGCGATTTGACGGTGTTGTTGCCGTACGACTCCCGCGAATCACTCCGCATGCTGCGTTGGGCATGCACGTTGCCTGCGCCAAAAATGGTCGTCAAACCGGACGCACGGTTCTCATGGGCACAACTCGTGACATGTGCGGATGTTTTCCTGCAGCCGGCGCAGATCGAGGTTTGTATCGAGCCGCTGGCATATGCGATGGCCGGTGGGCTGCCAATCGTGGCAACGGCGATTCGTTCTATCGCCGAGATGATCGCGGATCGGCATAACGGCCTATTGGTCAAGAATGACGCGCCTCGTCTGGTCGCGTCGCGATTGCTGACAGCGCTTGAAGACACGGCTCAGGCGCGGCAAGTGGCGGAGACGGCACGCGGGCAGGCGTTCAAGGTGTTTGGTCTGCGGGATTTCGCGGACAATCATCGGCAGGTTTACGAGAACCTGATCGCGAACCGCCCGGCATCCGACGGCGTGCGTGATACGGCCATGGTCGCATAGCGGCCGGTGCGCGCTCAAGATCAGATCAGCATCGAATCTTGGTTCGTGCGATTCGTGGGATTCGACAGCTGCTCCGCCAATCGGCCAGCAGGGGCGTCGGCCGCTACGATCGACATTTCAGCGAAAAGTCACTTTCGATCGCTCATCGGCACATACTTCTGATCGACTTCTCCCGTGTACACCGCCCGGGGCCGGAAGATGCGATTCTCCGGCATGTATTCCAGTACGCGCGACACCCAGCCGGCCGTGCGCCCGACCGCGAAGATCACCGGGAAAAACGGCGCTGCGAATCCGAGGACGTGGTACACGACGCCGGAGTAGTAATCGACATTCGGAAAGATCGGCTTGCCCGCCGCCTTCATGGCGGCAAGGACATGCTCTTCGACGGCTGCGGCAGTGGCGAAGAGCTTCTCTTTGCCGTGCTGCTTGCAGAGCATTTCGGCATAGCGCTTAAGCACCGTCGCGCGTGGATCGTAGGCCTTATAGACGCGATGCCCGAAGCCCATCACCTTCTGACCTTTGGCCATCCGCTCATCGACCCAGGCCTTGGCATTCTCCGGCGAGCCAACGGTGAGCAGATCATCGAGGGCAGCCTGATTGGCCGCGCCATGAAGCGGACCACGCAGCGAGCCGATGGCCGCCGCGACGGTTGAGTACATATCCGACATGGAACTATGCACGACCATGCCGGTGAACGTGGATGCATTCATGCCGTGATCGGCCTGCAATATCAGCAACACGTCCATCACCTTGGCGGTGATGGGATCGGGCTTCTGACCGGTCATCATGTAGTAATAGTTCGATGCGAACGGCAGGGCGGGATCGGGAGACACGACGCCGCCACCCTGTCGGGCGCGGGCGATATACGCCGCGGCGGACCGCGTCATTGACAGCACGCGAATGCCGACATTCGTCTCAACCTCAACGGCATTGGCAGGGTCCGACGCGTGCGTCGTGACGATCGGACCTTCGCGATCGACGCAACCGGCGGCCGCGACGGCGGCCTGCAGGATGTTCATGGGTGAGGCATCGCGCGGAAGTGCGTCGATCACCTTGGCGACGGCAGGTGGAAGCGTCGCACCAGCCTGCAGCTTCTCGCGAAAGCCCTCGATTTCGGATTGTGTTGGAAGATGGCCGTAAATGAGTAGAAATGCGACCTCAGCGTAGTTGCTGTGCTCGCACAGTTCTTCGATGGGAAAGCCGCGATAGACGAGCTTGCCGGCATCGCCGTCGACATAGCCGATCTTGGTGATGTTGGTGATGGCGCCTTCGAGGCCTTTTCCGAGTTCGATGGTGACGGGAAACTCAATTTTTCCGAGAAACTTTGGCATGGGTATGCACCCCGTTGTGAAACATGTTGTGATTAGCCGCTACTGATTCGGGAGTATAGTGAGAAATGTCGCCAAGGGAAACATCAAGCCCGGCGATTCCTTATGAAGGGTGCCTTGGATCCGCCACGGTGCGACTTGGCTGGACTCGATTCTGCCGTTAGCATGAAGCTTTGGATTTCCGTGAGGGTGGCGGGCTGCGAATGCTTCTTGCGCGCTCGTGCCGCCGCGGAACGCGACTTACATCAGCAGGAGAATTTCGAGTGAAGATCCATGAATACCAGGCCCGCCAACTCCTTGTTGCAGCTGGCGCGCCGGTCCCCCGGTTTGAAGTGATCGACAACGCCGAGCAAGTGCGGGGCGCGCTGAAAAATCTCGGCTCCGGCCAGATGGTCGTCAAGGCGCAGGTGCATGCAGGGGGCCGCGGAAAGGCGGGGTATGTCATCCTTTCCGACAACGCGGCGGAAATCGAGAAGAACGTCCGCCGCATGTTGGCGGAGCCGATGGTCTCGAAACAGACGGGTCCGCAGGGCGTCAAGGTGCAGAAGATATTGATTGCGCCCGCCGTGGACATCGACAAAGAGTACTACGTCGGCATGGTCATCGACCGGGCACAGAACTGCCCGGTGATGATGGTGTCGAAGGAAGGCGGCGTGGAGATTGAAGAGGTCGCCGCGAAGAATCCGGCCGCCATCATAAAAGAGTGGATTCATCCGCACCTCGGCCTTCAGCCGTACCAGCTTCGGCGACTGACTGCGGCGCTGGGCCTGACTGGCGAACATGCCAAACAGGCGACACAAGTGATGCAGGCGCTGGCCGGCATCTTTGTTTCAAAGGACTGCAGCCTTGCCGAGATTAATCCGCTTGTGCTGACGAAGGGTGCGGGCGGCGAGCCGGGGCGCATCATGGCGATCGACGCGAAGTTCAGCTTTGATGACAACGCGCTGTATCGCCACCCTGACCTGGAAGCGATGTTCGATCCGACCGAGGAAAATCCAAACGAAATACGTGCCAAGAGCGCGAATCTGTCTTACATCGCCCTGGACGGCAATATCGGTTGTCTCGTCAACGGCGCGGGTCTTGCGATGGCGACGATGGACATCATCAAGCTGCATGGCGGCTCGCCGGCGAATTTCCTCGATGTCGGCGGAAGTGTCACGAAGGACGGCGCGGTGGAAGCGTTCCGCATCATTCTGTCGGATGAAAAAGTGAAGGGTGTCCTGGTGAATATCTTCGGCGGCATTGCCAAGTGCGATGTAATCGCCGACGCGCTGATTCACGCGGCCAAGGAGCTTGGCTTTAAAGTACCGGTCGTTGTGCGGCTGGAGGGCACGAACGTCGATAAGGCGCGCGTGATGCTGAAAGAGGCGGCGATTCCGCAGCTTGTGCCCGCAAACGATCTGACCGATGCCGCGAAGAAGGTCTGCGCGGCGGTTTGAAACGCAAATCGCGGGTCAGCATTGTATTGCACCGACCGTAGAACGTGCGTATTGCCCGTGGCACCACTCCAATATGGCAGGCCGCCCAGTCCGTGAGACCGGCCGATTGCGTCCGTTTGCACATTCGTGACTGGTTCACTGCACAGGGTTTGCGCCATTTCAAGCGCGGCCGCTCGGTTCGACGCCAAGCGCCTTCTGGCCTGCGTCGTCAAGGTCGCATCCGAACGTCCGCCTCGGACATCGCAAGGGGCGAGCTCTAAGCTACAGCCCCGGCCGAACATGGGCGAAATAGGAGTGGGGCCGCGGGTGTCGCCGCCGCTCCGAAAATAGGGCGATTTTTTCGGGTTTGATGGGGTGGCTGCCTAGGATCGGTTATAATCCGACTGTTTCAACTCGGACCATAAACTGCGGATTCTTGAGAGCTGCCGACGTTACCGGCTGTGGCTCTCCGTTGGTCATGCCGATTGCAACATCGCGGAGGTTCGCGCGCATGTCTTTCAAGCAGGTTGTTTCGTATCTGGGGCTTAGTTGCGTATTCATTGCCGCACCGGCCCACGGGGCGTTCATTGTCGAGCCGAATTCGACAACAGCGAAGGCGTCTGCGGAGACAACCGGCAGCGGTCAAGCGGATGGCGCTACCGGCAAACCGCAAGTCGAAATTCTGATTCCTTCCGTCACGACGCTCGCGAATGCCGCCCAACGGTCGAAGACGGCCGCACTTTACGAAGCTGTTTCAACACTGATCCCGGTTCCCAAAAACGAGACGGGCGACGGACTCGATTTTGACTCGCTGTTAAGTGTGCTCTCAAAAATCACTTCCTGGGGCGACACGTCCATCGCAATCGCGATCTATACGCAGGATCGAGACGGTCGACCACGCTGGCTGTTGCGCGTCGACTGGCCGCTTGAGACGCTCGTTGATCGGGTTCGCAGCCTGCTGAACGATGAAGCCGGACGAGAGATTTTTAAGAACATCGAGTTGAAGGAAAGTGCGACCGGCGCGTTCACGCTCGAAATCCCGGAAATGGAGTTGGCGGTCTTAAAGGCCTGCGATGGCGGCTCGATGATCGCGGCGACGAGCGCAGTCGTGATGCCGGAGAGCCTGTACGGCCAGGATGCCGTGGAAGAAAGCAAGCGCACGCCGAGCAAAAAGCCGTTCCTGATTTATTGCAGTCTGAATCTCGACGCGGGAGACAAAGATCAAAAAGGTTCGTCGCTCTTTACGAGCGTCGCCGGGGTTTCGGCGGTGCGATACGTTGCGTCGCTGAATCGCAAGAATGAGTGGACCGAGCAATTCGGCGTCACTTGGAATCCGCTCGTAGGAGCGGCGCTCAAGGTTGCGCTGCAGAAAGCCAAGAAGCCATTTGATTGTCCTCGCGATTCCTACGCGGCAGCCGTACTGAACTTGGGCCTTGGCGAGGGCATGGCGGACAGCCTGGCAGGCCTGCCACTCGGCACGATCGGCGGCCGCGCCGATGGCGAGATGATGTTCGCCGCTGTTCCGGGTTCGGGATTTCTGCCCGTCCCCGACATGTTTTACGTGCTCCGCGCAAAAGGCCGCGACGAGATCATCGAGTCGATTCGAAAAGCCATTGCTGAAGAATCCCAGCGCCGGGCCGACGACGATTTGCCGCCTCGCTGGAGAGAAGAGACCATCTCAGGCAAACCCGTCTTCTGGCGCGATCCTGCCGCCGACGGTGTTTATGGTCTGACGCCGATGACGTTTCGAACGGTGATTTTCTTCGACGGCGATGATTCGGTTGATGACGAAGGCAGCGGCAAGAGGGAAACGCGCCTTATCATTGCGACTACATCGACGTGGGCCGACGACGCCGTCAAGCGATGGGGCGTCGTTTCGAAAGACACCTTCAAGTTGCCGACTTCTGAAAAGATTCACTGGCAGGCCCGGCTAAGCTGGTTGCGCATGTACGAACTGGCCCATCCGTACCTTGGCATGTTGGCCGGATTCCTGGAGGGGGCGTCTGTCCCCACCGATCCCGGCGAGTTGGCGACTTCTCTGTCAGATTCGGATATCGAAGTGCGCATCACGCTTGGCGGATTGCGCGTGAAGCACACCGGCCCTCTGCCGTTCGGCGCCGCCTATGTGCCGGTGGTCGCGGCGACGGCCCTGGGTGCGACGGCAGATCCTTCTTCAGAGTCGGCTCGTGAGAAGGTGGCGTGCCGAAATCTTCGCGTGCTCTATCATCACGCGCTGTTGTTCAAGCACGATTACGGCCGCTGGCCCGCTACGGTGGCGGAACTCGATGGGTACGTGGACTTTGCCTCCCATCCGCAGTTGCTATATCTGCGAAGCCGTGATCGCTCGTTCATGGAAGGTCTCACGAGCGCGTTGTTCGCCGACCGTCAGCGTGGCGCTACGCCGGGCGCGGTCGCTGTCGAGGAGCGTGATATCGACGACTCGCTGTATGTGATCGAGTGGTCGGAATCTGACGACGATTGGCGGCTGGCGTTTCGGGAAAACGAGTTTAACTCATACAAGACGATCTACATCGACGGCCGCGGCGAGATTCATCGCGTCGCGAAGGAAGTCGTGCAGCCGCCGGTCGCGGAAGCAACAAAGTCGAATGCCATGTCGGTGAAGACAGCGGGGGGCGGTGATGCAGCGCCTTCAGGCGACGAGAGCACTCAATCTGAAGTTGAGGAATCGAAGACCCAAGAGAGCGACAAAGAAGGCGCCCGTCACGAAAACGAGAATACGACGGAGAGCGATAAGAACCAAGGTGCCGACAAAGCGAAAGAATCGCGCGACGGCGAGGAAAAGCCGAAACCGAAAAAACGAGTCATCTGAAGCGCGGCATTTGATGGCCGCGATCGAGTCGAAATGAGTCAACGCGCGTTGTTTAACGCGGAGATGAGGAGCAAGACCATGCGAAAGTTGTACCCCACGATGTGCCTGATGATCCTGACGACGCTGACGGCGGCGCCGGCGAGGGCGGACGAGCCGAAGGCCGATGAAAAATCGAGCGCGAAGGCCGTAGTTGAAAAAGTCGTACAAGAAGCGGCGAAGGCTGATCCGGTCAAGCGCTTGATCGAGATTCGCATTGATCCGTTTCTGGTGCCGGCGCGTGCGATTAATGTACCGCTGCCGGGCCGCGTGCGAACCGCGCGCGAGCTTGTCGAGAATCTGGAGGCGTTGGGCAAAGACGACAGCGTCGGCGCGGTGCTCTTGAATCTCGATGGTCTGGCGCTGGCGATTCCCGATATCGAGGAGCTGCGCCGCAGCCTGATGGAGTTTCGCGCGGGTGGCAAGAAGGTGAAGGCCTATCTGAACTCGGGCGATCCGAACGGGTATCTGCTGGCCTGCGCGGCGGACGAAGTGGCGATCGCGCCGAGCGGTTCGTTGTTTCTGCCGGGCCTCGGCCGCGTGTTTGCCTTCGTCAAGGGCATGCTCCAGTTGCAGGGCATTGAGTATGAAGTCATCACGGCCGGCGACTTTAAGTACCCCGGCTTCAACAACAGCCGCGAGCCGAACAAGCACTTTCTCGAACAGATGAACCAGATCATGGACGATCAGTATGGCGACTACGTGCGGATGATCGCCGAGGGCCGCAAACTAAGCGAGGACAAGGTCCGCAAGATCATTGACACGTGCATCTTCGAGCCGGAAGACGCCAAGAACCTGGGCCTCGTCGATGAAATCGCCTACTACGAAGAATATCGCGAGCGCATCCTGAGGCGCGAGAAATTCAAGAAGGGCACCTTCGGCGGCTCGGACATGTCCAACATCACGTCGCTGCAGGACCTGCTGACGCAGATTACGAAGGAAATGACCAAGGCCCAGGAGAGCTACAAGGCCGTCGGCCCGAAGATCGCCGTATTGCACGCGCGCGGACCGATCGTGGATATGAGCCTCGGCGCCGGCTTCGCGTCGTCGATGATCATGCGCGACGACTTCGTCAAGACGATCGAGGAAATTCGCAGGAACAAGACGATTCGCGGCGTCGTTCTGCGGATCGACAGCCCCGGCGGATCGGCGTATGCATCGGACGTCATCTGGAAGAAGCTCGTTGAACTCAACGCCGAGAAGCCCGTTGTCGTCAGCATGGGTACGGTTGCCGGCTCCGGCGGCTATTACATTGCCTGCCCCGGCCGGCTGATTTTCGCCGAGCCGACGACGATCACCGGCTCGATCGGCGTCATCGCCATGCTGGCGAATCAGCAGTCGATGATCAACCGCATGGATGTCAATACCTACGAAATGCGGCGCGGCGAGCGGGCGCTGCTCGGTTCGGGTCATCGCGAAATGACGCCCGAAGACAAGCAGCTTCTCAAGGATTACATCCTCAACACCTATGAGCAGTTTCTTGACCGCGTCGCCGAAGGCCGAAAGATGCCCAAGAAAGAACTGCGCAAGCTGGCGGGAGGTCGCATCTACACCGGTCGCCGCGCGTTGGAGATTGGTCTGGTCGATCGCCTCGGCGGTTTGAAGGATGCGATCGCGGCCGTTCGAGAAATGGCCGACATTCCTGGCAGCTCCGAGATCAAGCTGGTTCACTATCCGCGGCCGAGTTCGTTCGGCGAACTGGCGGAGAGCTTCTTTGGCATCGCGGCGCTGCTCGAAGTCGGACAGATGGCCCAGACGCCGGCGACGCCGGTTCCTTTTGAGCAGCAGCTTCTGCACTTCGGCAGCGCTCCGAAAGCCCTGTGCTGGATGGCGATTCCGGAGTTCTGCACGTGGACTTCGCCGTCGGCCATTCAGCAGTCGCCGATGAATCTGATGGGTGTCGGCGCGAAGGGCGGGCTAGACTTCGGCGGATTGATTACAAATCCGTGACCTGAGCGTTCGTAAATGGCGGCGTCGATACGGTCCCGAATTGAGGCCCGTACAGCCATTATGCAAATCAAGAGAAGCCCCGGCGAGCGATCGTCGGGACTTTTCATGCGCGCTGGTGCGATGAAGAGTCGATTACGATGCCTGTCACGGGCGCGACACGATGATGGGGATGGTATTTCTCGCTTCCCCGCTCTTGAGCGAAACAATATGCTGGCTGAACCTCGCCCAGCCGCCGCGCGGACCGCTGCGGATCGCCCGGCCGTAGTCTTTGTCGAGATGAACGGCCGTCAGGAAAGTCTCCGACGCAGATACCGGCGATGTCTCCTTCTGGAGCGGCACGTCGCCACGTTCGGCCACGGCGCTCATCAGCGCAAAAGAGCCTGACCGTACGAGCGACGCATACCATGTGCGTATCGTCGGCTGAAGCTGCCAAGGTCCGCCCTTTTTCAATGCGGCGGCGCTTGGCAGATAATAGAGCCAGCTTCGCGAGTCATTCACATTGATTCGGCTGCAAAGCAGCGATTCCGCATCGAGCCAGTTGCGGCCGCGCCACTCTCCGTCCGGCGCGACGATGAACCGCGCTCCGGCAAACCCCTGCGGCATCCAGGCCAGCGCGCGTTCCACGGCCTGCGTCGGCGAGGTGAGATCCATATACCACTCGACGCGATAGTCGTCCGTGATGTCCATTCCGCCTGTGACGACCCGAAGCGCCATCGCGTGATATGCGGGCTGGCCGCCGTCGTGGGCGATTTCAATGATTTCCAGAAAGACATGGACATCGCGCGGCGAGATCCGGCCGCCGCGATCTTCGCCGAACAGCGCCGTCAGGAACTCGATCGTCGGCAACGCGCTCGGCGCGATGGCGCCCACCAGCGTGATGTCGCTCGCCTTGGCCAGTTGCATGAATCTGAACGCGTCTTCGTCGCGGCCCTCGCGTCGAGCGGAGAGAAACTGGCTTTCGTAGTCACGGCGCGCCATGCGGCCGCGCATGCGGAAATCCGGGCTTAGCGGCAGTCCGGCGGCCAGTTCGAGCTGATCGATCGGGTCTCGATCGAGTCGCTCAAGCCAGGTATCGACGCCTGACCACGCTGAGCCGACATTCGACAACGAGGAAGTCACCTGGTGCATCTTGGCCCAGGCCTCCTTGCCGGTGATCGCGGCACGGCGGCGTGCATCTGTATCGCTTGCGGTGGCCGCCTCCAGAATGCGCGCCAGCGCTTCCCATCTCCAGAGGTTCTTCTGCTTGAAGGTTTCCGCCTTTTGCGCCCAAAACTCCGCACTGCCCCAGTCGGAATTGCCGCGATCAAACGCATCAACACCCAGCGAGCGATCCAGTAAGGCGCTGACGCAGACCTTTGCCGCCACGGCGTCTTCGAGCGCGCCCGGCGGCAGCGATGGCATCGTCGCCAGGCTGTTGGCGGCATCCAGCAGTCGCGTAACGGTCGGAAGGTTGCGCCCGGAAGCGATGGTGTCGCCGACGAGGAGAGCAGCTCCATATAGTGTCTGTCTTGAATCGGGTAGATAAGGGTCGGCAATTCCTCGCGAGAACAGCAGGAACTTGGCCTCGTCAGACAGGGCTTCCAACTCCGTTGCCGGCGTCTTGCGGAGGCGATCGAGTAGCTTTGCGGGATCGATGATCTCGAAGATCGGCTTAATGGCCGCGATGAGTTGCGCCAGCCGCCGGGCTACCGGATCATCCGCCGGAAACGGCACGCCTTGAGTGACCCAAATGGTCATTCTGGCGTCGGCGCGCTCGGCGGCATCGCGAGCGATGTCGTCGTCACCCCGGGCCTGCAGCGACTCCCCGGTCTGGACGAGCCAGTTGATCTGATCATGCGGATCCGTCAGCAGGCGGCTCAATTGCTCCAAGTCCGCCGCCGCGATCGACTTGTCGCGAACGAAATCGGAGAGCTTGTCCGCGGCTGACGGATTATTGAAGGACGGCTCCTGCGCATTAGATGCGTGCGAAGCCAACAACGCGAACGTGGCAGCAGCGCAAAGAGATTTGATCGAAATGGGTAGGCGCATCTGAAGTTTGCTCAGGGTCGTCCGCCGACGCGCGGCTGATCAACGGCGCGTGTGCCGCCACGTGTGTCCGTTGCGGCCGGCCGCTGACCGCCGGCTTCGCGCTCGCGCTTCTGGGCGTCCAGTTCCGCGGCGGCCCGGTCCGTGTCGTCGCCGGCAAGCACATCGCTCTGGCGGTCGCGCCCCGATCCAGAACCAGCATCGCCATTACGCGTGGTGGTAGTTGATTCGCTGCGTTCGGTTGACGTGCAGGCGCCGACGGCGAGCGACAGCGAGGCAACAATGATCGCCACGGCTGCAATCTGAAACAGACGATAGTACTGACGCATCGTTCAAAGTCTCCCGTATTTCAACACCACCGCGCCACGACGACGATATTCTGCGCCATTTCAGGCTGGTACACAAACTACGAAGCCGACAAGGCTTCCCCTGCCGGCTTCGTAGTCATTATAGCGCTTCATTCAACGGTGCGTCGAAAATCAGCGATGACGCCCGCGCCGCCGCCGCACAACCCACGACATGCCCAGCAGACCCAGCAGCGTGGCAAGAGCGCTCTGGAAGGCGCCAAAGCCGCAGATGGCCGGGAAGCCTGTCGCTGTGATGGGCAACTGAGCAATCGGATCGAGCCAATTCGGAATGCCGTCGTTGTCCAGGTCGGCGTCGCAAACGTCGCCGAGGCCGTCGCCGTCGAAATCGGCCTGATCCGGATTGAACTGCCGCGGACAATTATCGCTGGGCATCAGACTGCCGTCGGAGTCGGAAATATCCAGGACGCCATCGCCGCCGGGCGTGCCCGCGCCGTCGCCGACGCGCCATGTGCCAAAGCGATTTCGACCGCTCTGGTCAACATCGCCGCGACCCAGGCCGCCGACATCGAAGCCGTCACGCAAATCACCGTCGTTGCTGAAGTCAACGGAGTAGGCCAACTCGATCGTCGCCTCATTGAATCGGGTGAAGTCGGGGAAGCCGTCACCATTGGCATCGGGAGCCTCAAGGAATCCGTCGCCGTCTTGATCGAAGTTCAGCAGGCGGGCCTGAAAGATGAAGTTGTCAAACGGCGCGTTCGATGCGAGCTGACCGGTGCCGACCAGTACGAGTCGGATTTCTTCGATGTCAGTTGCATCAAATACACCGTCGCCGTTCTGGTCGAACCCGAAGTGCAGCGGATTGATCTGTGGCGCGGGGTCTTCCCAGTCCATAAGACCGTCACCGTCGGTGTCCTGTCGGGTGGGATCGGTTCGAATCCCCCAGACGGCCTTGGTGCGCTGGCCGGGGAATTGCGGCACAAAGGCGCTGTTACGCGTCTGGCCGGCGGCGCTGAACGCCTTGCCGAGCCGTGCCGGCAGCCGAACGAGGCCGATGGCCTCGACTGAACCGAGGAGGTTCAATTCGGCCGGCGTCGGATTATTCGGATCCACCGGCCGGAAGGCTTCGCGGGCCCAAGTGTTCAGTTCGTCCCAGTCGGATATTCCGTCGCCGTCGGTGTCCCAGTTGTTCGGGTCGGTCTTCACTTCGACGACGAAATTGCGATCGAATCGTCCGCTGAAGGCGCCCTGAGAGTATGCGGCGGGATCGTTGGGATAGCGCATGATGGTCCAGCGGCCACGGACCTCCTCAAAGTCGCTCAAGCCGTCGCCGTCGGTATCCCAGTTGCGCGGATCGGTCTCGCAATACTTGGTGCCGTCCGGCGCGACGCAATCGCAGTTATTTGGCTCGAAGATGCCGTTGAGGTTGCAGTCTTCTTCGCCATCGGTCAGACCGTCGCCGTCGGTATCGGCGTTACGCGGATCGGTTCCGGTATCTCGTTCGAGCTTGTCGGAGAGGCCATCGCCGTCGGAGTCCGGATCGGTGTCAAGCGTAGACGAAGCCGGCACCGGCGCTCCGGCGCCGGCGGGAGTCGAATTTGCATTGAAAACAGTTCCGGCGGGAATCTCGGCGCCGGCCGCTTCCTCGGAGGCCGTGAGACCGTCATTATCCACGTCTGAATCTGGTCCGCCGTTGCGTATGGCGAGCGTGTTGTCAACGCTATTGTCCTGCGCTTCACTACCTTCAAACACCGTATCGCCGTCGTCAACGCGCACTTTGAGGAATACGTCGCCATTGTCGAACGAAGCGGAAGGAACGATGAGATTGGCGAAACTGAGCGTACGCTCGCCAACCTGCTTATCAGGCGCGGGAGCATTCGCGGTGATCAGCACTTCGGCAATCTTGATATCTGGCCTCGGCGCGCGATTTGGATCAATGCCGCCCGCCGCGGAGGATGCCCACACGGCAATCGTGAAATTCGTGCCCGGCGGTACCGGATTGCTGTCGATGCGGTAGGTGTATTCCAGCGAGAAGGGCTTATCCAGCGAAAATCCTTTGAACAGGCTGTTTGGATCGAGGGCTGACACGGCGAGATTGACGACATACTTGTCGGCTTCTCCACGAGTATTCGCGAGTCTTTCAAAATCTTCGTAGATGCCGTCGGTGTCTTCGCTCGATTCCTGCACGTTGTTTTCCGCGTCGATCTCCGCCAGGATTTCGAGCAATTCCCCGGGAATGACCGGTTTGCCGCTCGACAGGATCGCGGCGGCGAGGTCTATCGATTGACTTGTCGTGTGAACGCCCGGTACCGGCGAGCCGGCGAACTGGATGAAGTTCGCGCCGCTCATCAGGTAATGGCTGATGATGCCGTCGGCGCCGGCATTGCCGGCATTGAGCGTGTCAAGTCCGAGGCGAATCACGTAGTCAGGCACGCGCGCCGGTGCAACGACGCGATATGTGACTCTCGCCCGGAAGCCGTTCGTACCAACCACGGACAATCCGGTCACTTCCAGATCGACCTGAAGCGGCGGTGACGACTGCTTGTCATTCAGCGGGTTCGCATCGGCCGGCGGCGGATTCAGCAATTCCGCGACGATGCGGTCGCCGTCCTGAACGGTCAGCACATCCAGCGCCGGACGTATGTTGAAAACGACAAACCGCGAACCGGGGTTGAAGTCCAGCATAGCGCCTGGAATATCTGCAACCACGGCGTCGGCGTTTCCATCATTGTCGCGATCGAGGCCGAGTCGGATGCCGAAGGCCGGCACGGCCACGGGACCGTTAATCGCGTAGGCGACGACGGCGTTCGTCACGTCGCCGATGACCTGCACTGCAACAGAGTTGATGGCGACATCGGTGATGACGGTGTTGGCAATGCCGCGCACGTTGTCCGTATTCGGATCGCTGAACTCAACCGATTCGGACACGGTATTCAGCCTATCCATGACCGCGAAGACGAACTGATCGCTGGCGGCTGGTTCGCCGATGAAAACCCCGTCGATGAAGAAGGGGCCGCCCGGCGCCGTGTTTCCGGCGACAACGTCGACGGCCGGCTGGTCGTCGGCGAAGTTAAATATCTGATCTCCGTTTCGATCTAGGAAGAATTCGATGTTGTAGGGTACAACGTTCACCGGGCTGACCACGGTGTAACTGAGCGTGGCACGCTGTGCGCCGGGTGTCGCATTGTATGAAATGCCGTTGGCGATGAGATTGGTGATGGCCGTGTTTTTCACGCCGGCTTCGTTGTTCGCCTCGTTGTCTTCGGCGACAGCGTTCGCAATGTCGATCTGCGCGAAGATGAACTGATTCGTCGCCGGCGGATTGCCTGAGTAGTCCTGGAACAGGGTGTGAGGACCGACACTTGTGCTGCCGGGGACAACGGCGATGGACATGTCGCCGGCATCGAGTACTTCGTTCAGGTTCGTGTCAATGAAGAATTCGATGTTGTACGCATTCACCGGCACGGGCGAATTGACGAGGTACGTCAATTCGGCGTTCTGCGTGTTTGAATCGTACGTCATGGAGACGGCGACCAGATCTGTGATCGTGCCATTGATCGCGGAGATGATGTTGTTTTCGTCGGATTCGTTGACCTGACCCGGCGTGGCGGCGTCGAGTATGGCGAAGATCGCTTGGCCTGCTGCCGGCGGATTGCCAGAGAAATCACCGATTGCAATGTGCGGAACGCCGGGGGCGACGTTGCCGGCGACCTGTGCCACCTGCGTATCTGCAAGCGTCCACGTGCCGAGCGGCGCGGCCGTATCGAGGTAGAAGCGAATCACGTAGGCGGGAACATTGGCCGGTGCGTTGACAATGTACGTCAAGGACGCCGAGGTCGTGCCGGCCGTGTAGAAGAGATCAACGGGAATCAGGTCGACTTCGATCGGAAGGCTCTCGGAATCGTTATCGAGTTCATTGGTTTCAGTCACTGCGTTCGTCGGATCCAAACGAATAACGATGACGTCGCCGTTGCCGACAAGCCCGTTCAGGGCCGCGCGAACGTTGATCGGCCCGATCGGATGGTTGCCCGGCGTGCGATCGGCCGGGTTGCCCACGTTGAACGAGTGCAGCAGATTGTCGAGCGTGCCGTTGTTTTGGCGGTCCAGCCAGATTTGCACGTCGAATGCCGGCACCGTAACAGCACCCTGTACGGAGTAGCTGGATTGTACGTTGGTTGCCGCGCCGGCCACGTTGACGCTGACGATGCCGGGCGTGAGATTCGTGCCCTGCGAGACATTGAACAGCGCGGAATCCGCCAAGGTCAGGCCGCCGGACGTCGCACGCAGGCCGTAGCCGGTGCAGACGGTGTCGACGGAGAGCATATTGAACGATGCCAGACCATTGACGGCATTCGTCGCGCCGCCGCCGGAGAGATTTCCAGCGCACGGATTGGGCATGAGTGCGAGTGTCACCGCCGCGTTCGAGGTCGTTCGATTACCAAACGAATCGACAATTTCCACCGTGACCGGAGGCAGGATGGTCGAACCGGTATCGGAATTCGTAGGCTGTTGGACGAACTGAAGCGCCGCATTGGCGCCTGGTGTGATGTTGAAAGCGCTGCTGAGGGCGGGAGTCAGTACGCCGGATGAAGCCTCCAGACGATAGCCGTTGCCGGCAATGTTGATGCGGAGATCATCCGCGGCAAGCCATGAAGCAACGCCCGATACATTGCTGTTCTTGGTGAGGTTGCTGCCGACAAGGAGCGTCGCTCCGGTCGGATTGCTGCCAAGGCTGAGCGTGACAGGCACGCCCGCGACTGTGTTGTTGAATTGATCTCGGACCGTGACCGAAGCGAGAATGTCCGCGCCTGCCGCGGTGTTCACCGGTTGCACAGAGAACTCGAGGCTTGTTGCGACAGCGGCTTGAACGTCGAACGGAGCGCTGATCACCTGATTGGTCAGAAGGAACTGAGGTCCGTTGGCCCGTTGGGCGCGCAGAGTATAGCCGACGCCACCAGCGTTAATTCTCATGTTTTCGGCAACTGTCCAAGTCGCCACGCCCATCTCGCATGAAACACTGGTTGTGCCGCTCAGTGTCCCGCCGGACGGGTTGTTCTGAATAAACATGTTGATGGAACGATCGTAGCTTGTAACGGTGTTGCCGCCGAAGTCGACGACGCGAACCACGGGTAGCAGGGCGGCCCCCGCGGGCGTATTCACGGGTTGAGTCTGAAAGACAGGTTGATAGATATCTCCGGTCGTGATCGTGGCCGTGCCGATCGCTTCATCCGTCAACAAGCCGCCTGCCGCCGTCGTCGTGACGAGAAGGGTATCCTGCGTCGGACCGGCCGCGCCCGCGGGTGTCAGGATTTTGATCGCGACACCGGTGATGTCGATCGTGTCGTTGCCGGCAGTACCGCCGCTTGTCAGCGTCCACGTGAGGGTTTCATTCGCAGCGCCCGTCGGGTTTAGAACAGCCGCGGCGCCAACCGCGCCGCCATTAATTCCGAAGGCAGCGCCGGTGGCCGACACCGGGGAGCCGGTGTGGAACATGTAGCCCGGACGAACCTGAAGCGTGATGTTCATGCCCGCACCAGCGCCGTATTCCGCGCCGGCATCCGTAAGCGTGATCGTTCCGACGGCGACGGCGACGTTGCCCGACCCTGCACCGGTCGACGTGTCGCGATTGGTGTCGACATTCAGGGCGATGGCGGGGTTATTCACCGAGTCCGCCCAGACGCTGCTTGACGGTAGCGCACCCATCGCGATGACAAGTGCGACTGCCGCGCGAGACAGAAACTGGCGCGCGCATCGCGCAATAGGGCTGGTAAAACTTGATTTACGATTTTGAGCTGAACGATTCATCATCAACATGGTTGAAATCCTCTTCCACGGCATCGGGAGCGCAACGGGATGGCACCGCATCCGTTGTCGACACAATATGTCAACCGAAGCGAACGAACGATTCCGCGCTTCGATCAAGAAGTAAGACTATACGCCCGCGTTCGATTATACCCCCGCGCGACTGTTTACAAGGTGCGTGCGCGTGGCGAAATCAACAGAAAAGATGGGGAACGTCCCAATAAATTCGCGCACGCCATTCCAAGGAATGCAATGGGCAGTTCAAGATAACCGGTCACGCCAAATACAGTGCCTTGGCCGTTTGTATCGACGTGTTGAATTCGACGACGCGACCAAGCGATCGTGGTGGACGTTCGATCGGCCGGCGTTACCTGGCGCCGAGACCCGAAGGTCCGATGAATCGGAACGTGCCGAACAGGACGCCCGGCGTCGCAAGCTGAGCCGGGCCGTTAAAGCCCAGACCGCGGCTCTGAGTGAGCGTCAGCAGATTGGCCGCGCTGGTGTTATTGATCTCAACAGCCGTAATGCCGCCGACGCTGATGGCCGCCGGAGACAGCGACGGTACCTCATTCGCCCCCTGAACGCTGAGCGTCTGCGGCGATGTGCCGCGATTCGTGTTTCTCTGCACGTTGGCCTGCACGGAGGCCGCGAGTTGGCGAATCTCAGGCTGGGGCTTGTTTGCCTCAGACTCGGGCGTGATGTTCTCAGCCTGCGCGTACTTGTCCCAGGCGATCACGTTATCGAGGAGGCGATCCTGGACGGCCAGCCGCGCTTCGCGCGCCGATCGAACGGATAGTTCGGTCACAAGTGACTTGAAATCAAACCCGTTGATCGTTCGCCATTCGTCTGCGTCAGACTCGTCGATGTCGGCGCCTCGGATGCGCAGCGTGCGTCCCGAAGGAAGATCACGCCGCGCGCCGTCAATCGTCAATCCCAGACTTGCGGAACCGTCGAGAAATCCCAATTCGATGGCATCGCCTTCCACGCGCAGGCCTGTCTCGCCTGTTCCTAACGGGGCCTCGACAACCGGAGAACCGGCCCGAATGCGAACCAACTGATCGGCTTGCGGCACATCGGAGGAGGTAATCAGTCGCCCCGACTTCATCGTGAAGGTGACAGAGTCATCCTGCATGTCGATCGTCAATTCCGCCGGGCCGAGGACGATCATTACGCCACCGCTTACGCGGTCGTCTTTCGTTGCTTCGCAGAAGATCATGATCTGGCGATCAGCGGCGACGGTGAGCCTGCCGCTTTCGAGTGCGGTTCCGAGGCGAATGATCTCTTCCTCGCTATCAACGATGAAAAGACCGGGTGCGCCGTTCGAAACACCGGTGACAGTCGGCGAAAAAACTTCCGCACTAAGCGAAGTTGACCAGGCTGACAGAAGCCCAAACGCGACCAGCAAAGCCGAATAACGAAGAGCCTTATGTGATGTTGACACCATTTGAAGCCTCCTTCCAGCCTGAACACCTCGGGCGCGAAAGCCCAGAAGCCAGTTCATTCTACCCCGGTCATAGGGATGTTGGCCAGTGTATCGCGGATTTGAATTTCACTTTGTCACGGGAACAACGCCGAGCCGACAGCGGAAGGCCAACGCTCCGAGCGCCGTTTCAGCTCGCGCGCCGCTTAAGCAGGGCGAATTTCGGCGTTCAGCGGCTGCAGACAGGGTGCGACGACGCCACAAAGCGACAATCAGCCTCAGAAGCTGATGAGCAGTTCCAACGCGTAAATCTGGCGATTGAACTGATAAATATCCTGGCTGAGGCGGTCCCAAACGTTTGAATCCTGGTAGATCAGCTCGATGCTGCCGCGGGTCTTGATGCTCAGCGACGGCATCGGGCGGTATTCGCCGCGATCCATGATGGTGTATGTCAGGCCGAAGATGTAGCGCTGAATGAAATCGTCCCGCTCAAAGCGGCGATAGTCAAACAAGCTGGGCTGGCTGTAGTCGTCCCACGTATACTCGGCGGTGAAATCGAACGCGAATCGATAGGGCAGGGGCACGTCGAACCCGCCGTATATCGTGTTGCCGGAGAGGTCGAATTCGCTCCCCTGGGTGCGTTCGTTACGATAGGTGTAACCGAGGCGCAGGCGGAGCCAGCGTTCAAAGTCGCGTCCGTCGCGCGGTCCCTGACCATCGCGCGAGCGATAGTAGTTGCGCCAAAGATCGCCGGCCTGCACAAGATTGAAGGACTGAGCAATGCCGACGGAATGGTAGTTTCCATCGCGATCAAGCCGGGGATCGAAAATCCGATCAAAGTAGTCGCGATCGTCATAGGTGTAGAAGATGTCTGTTCGTGCGCGCTCGCGTCCGAGGTCCTGGGCCGAGTCCGGCGCCTCCCGCCAGATCTTGGAGATGACGGGCGTGACACGGTTGCTGGAGATAAACGGGTCCTGCCCCAGCTTGGTGTACGAGTAGTCGTACTGGATGCCCATGAAGAAATCGGAAATCGGCTCCCAATTGATGTAGGCTCGAGCCGCGTAAATATTGATGTCAAATTCCTTGATATGCGGCTGCCAGAAGTGAGACGTGGAACCGCCGGCGCCGACGAAAAGACTCTTGCCGATAATGTCGTCGCGCTCTGTGAAGTTGCGGCTGACATCAAAGCCGGCCTGCAAACCGAAGCGATAGTCCTGTTTGTGAGGGATTCGACGCGGAAGCTGGGTATCTTCGCCGAGCAGAATCACGTTGGTGTCGTAGTAATGCCCCATCGAGGCATAGCCTTCGACGCGAACAGGGCCAAGCCCTGTTTCGAGCGTCATCGGCATAGGTTCCTGGCTTTCGATCTCATCGATTTTGGACATCAGCGTGTTGGCGTTTTGCACGAGTTCGGTCGTGGCGCCGGCTTCGCTGCGCTTAACGACATCCTGTAGGAGATCATACGCCTCGCGATTATCGCGGCTGATGATGGCCAGCAACGCTTTGTAATAGAGCACTTTGGTCTCAAAGATGGCATAATCTTCCGGGTCGATCCGCTCGCCGATGACCGGTTTACGGGCAAATTCCATCGCGCGGTCGAAGGCCGCGAGAGCGCGAATGCGGTCTTCTGTCTTTCGCTGGCCGGCCAGCCGAACATCCTGAGAAGCTAAGCGAAAATAAGCAACGCCGAGGAAAAAATGACCGAATCGATCGGTTCGGCCGATGTCCGTGTTGATATATGCTTCGAGCGTTTGGGCGGCGCGGCGGGAGATTTCCATACGCTCGCGATCGTATTTCTCGCCGCCGAGTTGGGCGATGCCCAAGTCGAGATAGGCTTCGATCGGCACCGCCGCCGGATCGGCCGATTGAACGACTCGACGAAACGCCTCTTGCGCCTTGACAAAGTCCATGACGGCCTCTTCGCGCTGTTCGCGGCTGGCGTCAAGACCGTCTTCGAGATAGATCAGGCCGATGTAGTATTGACAGGCGATGTTATCTGGATCGGACTCTGCGAGCTTTGTGAGGATTTCCCTCGCTTCGGATCGGTTGCCCCGATGAAAAGCACTGATGCCGGCGTTGAGCTGAAGCACTTTCGCGGAATCGGACATGCCCGCGGCGGGGGGTTCGTCCTGCGCTTGGGAAACGGACACCCCAGCGCAAACGAGTACTAGACCGAGCAAGGCGTGGAAAGCGGTTCGACCAAGAAGACGTAGTGACATCAGTTTGATCTTCAGTGTTTCAGTAAGAAATCGGAAGCGTTCGCTGGAGTCCATTCCACACCATCCGTACATCTTGCCGCGAGCCAGTGACCACGCTAAGCCCATTATCCGCCATTTGCGCCGATAGTCGGATCGAATCCATCCAACCCGCATGGACGACGCTGTCGAACAAATGCCTCAAGCCGCGGAAAACGGGCTAATGGCCTGCACGAGGATCAAGAAGACCTGACCTATCATGTCGGCCGTCACTCTGGCAAATTCAGTTCGAATGAAGTCAAAGGTCTGCACGCGGCTGACGCAGCCGGTGACAGGCATCATGAGCAATCCGGCAAACAGGCCGGAGAGAAGAAGTTTCGGTGTTTTCATGAGTCCATCCTCCATTAGTTGTTGTCCCACATTCGGCACGTATGGACGGCCGACGGGTCCGCTCGACTGTTTTCATTCACTCATCACGCGGCGGTCAGGCGCACGAGGAAGTTGTCGAGCAGGAAGAAGACGGTGTCGGTCAAGATGTTGGCGATCTGTCGAGTGATAATCGACGCGCCGGTCTGCAATAGGCCGCCGATGGCCTGATCGGTCAGCCCGCAAGGACCAGTCTGAAATGCGCACG
The DNA here is from genome assembly GCA_964599535.1 of uncultured Planctomycetaceae bacterium. GTDB lineage: Bacteria > Planctomycetota > Phycisphaerae > UBA1845 > UTPLA1 > JADJRI01. Next base: position 5,001 of record CAZRFP010000040.1, on the reverse strand, counting down.
CGCCAATTGCCAGAAAACTGCCGAAGCGCCGCAGGCGACGCAACCGTTTGGGTGTCATTCATTCACTCCAGTTCACGTAGTCATTCTCGTACATGGCCCGGAACCAAACCCTGAGTTTACGGCAACCGCCGATCCGTTGCCAGATGCGAATCGGCAACGAAAGTGCTGTTCCCCCAGTTGTTTCCAACCGCGCCGAGGCGAATTATGGTCGTCTCAGGCTTGGGATGTCAACACTATTCACAATATATCGTACCGATGTGTGGGTCGAGTACAACCGTTGGTACCCTCGTATCTTCTGTCACCTACTTTTCCTTCCAGAAGGGCGGCCCCGTTGTACGTCGATTATTCCGTCGGCGGATGGATCGGCTTGATCGCCCGCATTCCAACCAATCCATCGGCATATTGGCGCTTCTGGGTGACGAGTTCGTGCCGCAGCCACGCGACCCAGGCCTCATCCGGATCGCTGAGTTTCGGCCGCTTGGGAAGATTAAAGGACTTATTGATGTCGCATCCGCCCGTCACCCAGCGGGCCGGGCGATCGCCGGCGCTCTCGGCACCCACTGGATCGCCGCACCACTCGTACAACCCGTCGAGAAAATTCAGGCCGGACGGGTCGGATCGCAATTTCAGGGCGGCAAGCGTCCACTCCTGCAGCGTCGGCAGACGAAGGTCGGCCAACTCTGCGCGAAGCTGAGCGTCCCCAAACTCGTATGCTCGTCCTTTCAGGGATTCGGGCTGGTCGTCGTTCCATTCACGTGCGTCGACATAGAAGATACGCCAGGCTCGATCCGCCTGCGGAACGCCAACGGCATTCCAAGTCGGATCGTTCGCGTGAAGTGTAACGAGCAACATGGTTCGGCCGTCGCGGTCATTGACAATGCGCTTCGCGTAGCCCGTGTTCTCGTCGCGTTCTTCGGTCGGGGTATATCCCGGAACCAGGTCATCCGACCAGGAAGGGGGCAGTTCAACGCTGGGAATCGTGATGGATGAATGAACTGCATCGGCCTGCAAGAGTTCGGCGGCCGTATCGAGGTGTCCAAGTACAGCATGCGCGGCGGCGAGGCGCCCTTGCTGCGAAGCGGTGCTGATGTTCTCCATCGCGCGACGAACCAAGGCCTCTCCCAAACGTTTTAGCTCCGCGGCATTATTGCGGACATGCCAAGTCGGCGAATCAGCATGAGTGTCGGTCTTTGAGGAATAGGCATATTGGCACTCGACGTTAATCGTCTGATCGAGAATCGTGAAGGAGGTCTGGTTAATCGAGGCAACCGCGTTCGACAGATTCCAGCCTTCGGTTTTGAAGGCTGGCTTCGCCGAGGGGGGGATGTTCGATTCATTGTTCGATCTGGCGGCTTGAATCAGAACTGCGAGCGCCGGATGCGAATCCGCGAAGATGGTTGACCAACTGTATTCGTCGTCGGGAATCGGTGCATCGCGGCGGATGCTTGCGGCTACGACGTCATCCCGCGATGGAAAGGGCGTTCCGCGCCCGCGCTCCGCGAGCGCGTTGATCATCGGGGCTATCTTCTCGTACAGCCCGTCGGCTTGAGCGAGTTCCTTCTGCTCGGCGAAGGTGGCAATGCGCCGCGCGGCTCTTCGCGACAGCCATTCGGCGATTTCGCCGAGGTGGGCTTCATCTCGCAGCGACCACTTGGGATCGTCCCACGACTTGGAATCTTCGTCATAGCGTAGTGTGCAGCCGATTTCCGCCGGACCGCCGCCAAGTTCGATTGTTGCACTGTTATTCGCAGTATTGTCGGTGATTCGCCAGGATTCGCCAAAAGTGACGCGCAAAGCGGCAGGCGCAGCGCCGTCGATTTGCGTTAACACGTCGACGAATGCGCGAGCGACCTCGGCGTCGGCTGAAGCCAGAATGTCCGTCGCGGAGACGTCCAGAGTAGCAGGCGGATCTGGCCGCCGATCGACGACAATATCCGCGGCGTTATCGTTCGTGGCAGTTGGAGTCGTATCGATCTTGGGCGGTGTTTTGTCGACGACAGGTGGCGTAGTGTCTGTAATGGGTGGAGTTTGATCACGCTTTTTGCCTGAGTTGATAATCATCAGCACCGCGACAATCGCCACGCCAGCGAGCGCGCCGCCGCCGATGAGCGCTTTGCGCGAGAATTTCGACGTCGCTGTGGCCTGTATCGGAGCGCTGGTGTCGGCCGCCGATTGATCGCCGGACTTTACGGACTGTTTCGCGGTGGGCGCGGCGGGGCGTTGTTCGGCGGCCGAGGGGGTTAGTTGAGCCGCGCTAAAGCCGGACAGTTCATAGCCGAACTTCAAGGCGTTCCATTTGCCGACGACGTTTTGCGTTGGAGCGCCCTTCACGCGAACTTCCATCGAAATCTCAGGCGTAGGCGATTTGATGCGTTTGGGCGCGGACGTGATCTTCGGCTTGGCGCCGCCTGACGACGCCTGCGCGGTGAGCATGTCGACCGCGGCCTGGCGCGCGCTGTTTTGTTCTTCGACGAGCAGCCCGCTCAGCGCGTTTTCGGCTTCGGACCATGCGCCGAATACCTCGATCCGGTCGATAGCGCTGATCTCCCCTTTAACGGTTTGAATCGCAATAGGCCGTTGATCTCTGGGATGAACCAGGCTCAGCGTGCCGTTGAACGAAACGGTTGCGCCGGAAAGCGGATTCGAAGGCTGGACCTCCGCCCGCAGGATTTTCTGATATTCACGAATCAGCGGCGAGGCTTCCACTGCCTTGCTGATCACTGCGGCACTCGCGGCGACCTTGACGCGATTCGTCACTTCGGTCGTCAGTGCGGCCGTGTTTGCGATGCTCCACACCAGACCCTGCGCGTCCCACGTCAGTTCGATCGCCAGTTTGTCGGCGGGCGCACGCGTAAGTTGAAGGTGCCCCGTGACAGTGGAGGCCACATCCTTCACGTCGCACTTGCAAGTGATCTCGGGATAGAGCGACTGCTTGAGCGCCGCGACGAGAGGCGGTTGCGGATTTGACTGATATTTCGCGAGCAGGGAGCGCAGCGCATCTCGAACCGCGACGGATGTTTTCTTCTCCGGGTCGAGAATGGGCGTCTTTTTCTCGGCAAGATTGTATTCGAACGGCACCTGTGCCGGTTCAACGTCCTTCAACTCGCCTCGATCCGGCAATGCAAGGACAAACAGCGCCTTGCCACGATCCATCGTGTCTTCGGATGTCACCTGATCGCCATCGACCGAGGCCCGAACGATGGCGGCGCTGATGAGCTTGGCGAAATCGGCCTCCACGACGGCCTTGACAAAAGTGCGGCCTGCACGTTCGAGCGCATCGAGATGCTGTCGAAGCGCGGCAAATGCGTCGTCGCCGATGCGCTCCGTGCATTCGGTGTTCAGTGCGTCGGATTCTTCGATGAGTCCGACCGGCCAATGCTGAAGGTCAGGGCGGTGATTGAGAATCTCAATCGCTCGGGCATAGG
>CAZRFP010000040.1:0-1566 GCA_964599535.1 uncultured Planctomycetaceae bacterium | reverse complement strand
CTGCCGCGCTTCATCGAGCCAATGCTTCGCTTTTTGATGCTGGGCCTGGATGATCTTGATCTGTTCGCGAATGTTCTTCGCGTGCGCGTCGATCTGTTCAATGACTTCATCAGGCCAGAATTCGAGCGACGGCTTCTTAGCGAGCGTCTTTTCCGCGCCGAGCCAGTCATCGGCTTCGACGGATCGAACGATTTCCGCAAGCCACTTCCGCGAGGCTTCGAAGTCATCGAGGCGTTTGAGTTCCTTCGCCAGGGCCTTTTCGAGAGGCTCTAGCTGTTTCAAAATGTCATCGGGCCAAAACTCGAGCGCCGGCTTGCGACGTGCGATGTCGCGTGCCTTTTCGAGTTCGTTCGCCGTATGCGCCTTGGAAAACTCGCCGAACCACTCTCGCGCGGTCCGGTCGTCGGCCTTCATCTGAGCCTGTCGGCGTTCGGCTTGGCTGAACTCGTTCAGCTTCTTTCGAATCTCATCAGCGCGTGAGGCGATCTTGGGAGGCAGTTCCTTGCGATGCGACTGCTCTTCCAGCGCTTTTTCGAGTTCGGACCAGGCCTTGGCGGCATACAGGGCGTCAATCTTTTCGAGCCAGATTTCAAGTTCGGCTTCGTCCTGTCGCTTCTTGATGGCTTCGTAGTCGATCTTCGCGACGTAGTAGTTTTTCAGTTCGTCGGCGATTTCGGCGGCACGCGGTCGATCCTTGGGAAGACGCTGGAGCATCCGATCGAGAAGCTTGCACAGTTCCTTGACGCCGGGTTCGCTGGATTCGACCAGGTCCTTTCGCCGAATGGGGGCCGCCAGCGCGGATGCCATCATCCGCGACATCTCGACAAAACGATGTGCCTCGGGATAGTCGCCGAGAAAGGGGTGAATCCCCTGAGCCATCAGTCCGAGCAGAATACCGGCCGCGACGACGTCAGAGCCGGGTTCAAACGTGGCGAGCATCCGCTCGCCGTGGTCGATCACGCTGGCGTACTTTTCGGGGTCGATGAAAGCACAGATGCGATCGTCGCGCTCATACTCCGATTCGGTGAGAGCTTCCCATGCGCCGGTGATCTTGATCGATTTCTGGCCGGAGTCGCGCCGGCCGATCGCCAGGTTGAGATAGGATTCGACGCCGAGCACGTCGCACAGCGCCGGGGCGATTCGAAAGTCCGTGACTTTCCAGATGCCGTCGTGAGATTTCAGGAGCACGCCAGGGCTGATGCCCCCGTGAGCCATGGCGCCGGCGCCTTCATGTGCATGGCGCATGGCTTCCGCCAGTGCGACACCGGCCGCCAGCCAGTCCGGCCCGGCAAGGCCCGGGGCGGCGGGATCGAATAGCTGCGAAACATCAATGGGATCAGCGGGTTCATGCTCAAAGTAAAACGAGTCGCCTTCGCGCTGGATGCTTCCGAAGGGCCGAAGGATATGTGGGGAATCGGCGGCCAGCGTCCGTTGTAGACCAATGGCGTCATCGAGCGACTGCGCAAGCTGACCCTTCGCCTGTTCGGAGAGTCCGGACGGTGTCAGGATGATTCTGCGAAAGCTGTCCGCCATTTGCCTGTCATGGTCGGCGCGAAAAGTTCGCCG
>CAZRFP010000039.1:0-28591 GCA_964599535.1 uncultured Planctomycetaceae bacterium | reverse complement strand
ATGGGCCTCGCCCTCGTCGGCGGGATGAGCAAGTTCATCCCCTACCCGGTGACGACCGGCTTCACGTCGGGCATCGCGGTCATCATCTTCTCGTCGCAGATCAAGGACTTCTTCGGACTGGCGATAGACAAGGTGCCGGCGGAGTTCGTCGAGAAGTGGCATGACTACATCGAGCACGCCGCAACATGGAATGGCGCGACGGCGGCGGTCGGCCTCGGCTCTCTTCTGGTGATCGTGCTGATTCGCCGGTTCGCGCCGCGCATACCTGGCGCGATCGTCGCCGTCATCGCGGCGTCGGCGGTCGCATATGTTTTGAAACTACCCGTCGAGACGATCGGCTCGAAGTTCGGCGGTATACCGCGCGGGCTGCCAATGCCCAAGCTGCCGCCACTCGACTTCTCAAAGGTGCGTGAGCTGATTCCCGAGGCCACGACCATCGCCATGCTGGCGGCCATCGAATCGCTGCTGTCGGCCGTCGTCGCCGACGGCATGACCGGCCGGCGACACAAGGCCGACTGCGAGCTTGTCGCGCAGGGCGTTGCGAATGTCGGCTCGGTGCTCTTTGGCGGCATTCCCGCCACGGGCGCGATCGCGCGCACAACGGCCAACATCAAGAGCGGTGCAAAAACGCCGCTCTCGGGCATCGTCCACGCCATGACGCTGTTGCTGATCATGCTGCTGCTCGCGCCGCTGGCGAGTCTGATTCCGCTGGCGACGCTGGCGGCGATTCTGATGGTCGTGGCGTGGAACATGAGCGAGATCGACCACTTTCGCTCGATCCTCCGCGCGCCGCGCAGCGACATCGTCGTACTGCTCACGACGTTCGGCCTGACGGTGTTCACCGACCTGACAATCGCCGTGGGTGTCGGTCTGGTGCTGGCGTCGCTGTTGTTTATGAAGCGCATGGCGGATGTGGCGGATGTAAGCGCCATCACCTCCGAATTGACAAACGGCGCGGATGAACTGGAGGCAATGCCCGATCCCAACGCCATCGCCCGCCGCGAGGTGCCGCCGGGCGTCGAAGTGTACGAGATTAACGGCCCGTTCTTTTTCGGCGTGGCTGATCGTCTGAAGGACACGCTGGCCGGTCTGGAACGGCCGCCGAAGGTGTTTGTCCTGCGCATGCGTCGCGTGCCGGCGATCGACGCGAGCGGGCTGCACGCGCTGGAGGAGTTTCACCAGAAGTGTCACCGACAAGGCACGGCGCTGCTGCTTTCAGGCGTTCATGCCCAGCCGCTGATCGCCTTTGCCCGATCCGGCTTTGATCGCGTCGTCGGCGAGGAAAACATGTTCGGCAACATCGACGATGCATTGAACCGCGCTCGCGACCTCCTCGGTCTGCCGCGAATCCCGCGGCCCGACTTTGCCGAGCCGGTCGTCCGCCGGGAGATGAAAAAACGACTATGACCACGTACCGACTCCATCGACCTGATGCACGTACGTTTCCGACGCAGCGAATCATCGTCCAGCGTGTCGCAATGCTCATTATGGTCCTCGCGACCGGCTGCTCTCAGCACGATCCGCGCTTTCACGATGATCCGTCGGCCGATCCCCTCACGCGCTTGAAAAACGGCAATGCTCGCTTCGTGCGAAATGAGTCTGATCACCCACACGCCGATCGAGGCCGGCGGCTTTCGACGCTGGCGCACGGGCAACACCCCTATGCGATCATCGTCGGATGCTCCGATTCCCGTGTGCCGGTGGAGATTCTCTTCGATGTGGGCATTGGCGATTTGTTCGTCGTACGTGTCGCCGGAAACGTTTGCGACGCCGACGAGACCGGTTCGATCGAATATGCCGTCGCGCACCTGCAAGCGCCGCTCATCGTCGTGCTCGGCCATGACGGCTGCGGCGCGGTGACGGCCGCATGTCACCACGAACGGGAACACGGCAGCATCCCCGCGCTGCTGTCTCACATCAAGCCGGCCGTCGCGCGCGTCGAATCCATGTGGCCCCACGCCGAGGGCGACGAGCGCATCGCGCTCGCAGTGCGCGAGAACGTGCGGCATACGATGGTCGGTCTGCTGAAGGAGAGCGAGACGGTCCGCCGTGCGGTGGAAGAGCGCCGGCTGCGAATCGTCGGCGGCGTCTACAACATGCAAAGCGCTGAAATTGAATGGCTCGACATGGGAGAGGTCGATTGACAACGCGCCCGGTACGACGCTGATTGCGCACAGCCGTTGATTGGCGTCAATCCATCTCGATGCTGATCGCCCGGCTTGGCCGCGGCGCATGACCGGCGACGGCTTCCTGAATAACATGTTCGTCCGGCAGATTCGCCCGGCGAAGCTGTTTGAGTTGCCGCCGCTGCGCTTTCGCGAACGAGAACGCCGCGTTGCCGTTCGGATCGTCGTGCAACACCGTCGATTCGGCGCCGCGACCCAGAACATCGAGGATGCGCTCCAGCGATTCCTCGTGGTAGGCTCGTATCACCGAATCATCAAGCGAATACCGGCTCAACCGCGCCCATAAATCGACCGAACGCCGCCAGCTCTGCTCCGCCGCCAGCAGGTTCATCTGTTTGAATATCACGCGGTTCGTCCGAAACGATAGCATCGTGGCCGTCAGTTGCGATGCGAGCAGCCTCTCGGCATCCGGATATGAATCACGCAGCAGCCGCGTGAGGGCATCCCAGTGCGACCGCCCGATACGAGCGTCGGCCCGCACTTCCCAGTAGAAATGTCCAAAGGTGATCGTCGACCGGGCCAACGCCAGTTGCCGAGGTAGGAACTTGTTGTGCGCGACGGTGTCCGCCGCCAGATGCGCCAGGTAGCCGTAGGCAAAGGCCTTGCCCTGATCGCTCTCCGCGCGCTGCAACAGGTTGAGGCCCGTCGCCCAGCGGTGGCAAACCTGCTTCACCTTGCTCATCTTCTTAGCAAGCACCGTATCCGTCGCCACGTTGCCGTAGATGAAATCGCGTCGATGCGCGGCGATCAGCGCGGCCACCGCAGCCGGTAAAAACTGGAGATTCCCCAGGATGTCCGATGCCAGTTTCACATGGGTGCCCGGCCCCCAAGCGAACGCTTCGGACGCACAAATCAGAACAGTGATCCCCGCAAGGAAGAGGACCGATCGGCCTCTTGTCAACGTCACCGCGCCACCTCCATCGCTCGCCCGGCGCATGGTCAGTCCATGCGCCGACACTCACATTCTATACGCGCAACGCAAGGCGTTCCAAACATCTCCCCACCGCCCGGCCAATGCGCCTGCATTGGACTTCGACGCGAACCGGATATACTCAGCACCCATGACCGATTCGACGCATGCCGTCTACTTTGCCGATGAAGACTATGCACGGCTTCCGCGACGGCTCCTTGCATTTCTCGTTGACCTGATCGTCGTCATTTTACTGACCGTCGTGCTGTTGGTTGCGTTCCAGATGCTCGTCGTGCCGGCCGACGTTCGCGCCATGCCGCGCTCCGAAGAACAACAGCGACGCATCAGCGAAGCCGTGCGACCCTATCGAACCCAGATGCTCCTCACGGCTGCCGTGCCGGTGTTGGCCTATCATGTAATGCTGAGAACGAGCCGCAATGGAACCATCGGCTATCGGCTGGCCGGCATTCGCCTCGTCACGCATCTCGGAGCGCCGCCCGATTTGCGAAAGGCCGGACGGCGATTTCTCTTCGCTGTTCCGGGGTGCATGGCGTTGGCCGCTGCGTACCTGCTGACATTATCCGATGCGCGGCGGCAGGCATTTCATGATCGCTGGGCAGGCACCTGGATGGTCCGCAAACATGCCCAGCCCGCCGGCCCGGCCCAAGTGCAGATTCAGATGAAGCTGTTCGGCCCGTGGGCGATGAAGTACGATTCGCTCGCCCCCGTGTGACGTCGGATTGGCACTATCTGGAAAATACCCGCAGACAGGCCCTCTGAATTCATGCTATGACTCCCATCATTCCGGTAATGCGGCGCAGTCGGTTCCCATAATCAACCATTTGCGCCGGCTGACTCGATCACAAAATCTCTTTCCATCAGAGGTCGGCATATACTCGAATATCGAAGCGGCCAGGCGCCGCACCACGATTCACCGAGGGCGAATGATGAACAGGTGCATCTGCATACTCTACGTCGCCGCACTCTTCGCGGTTGCGCTGACCGTAGACATTCCGAGGCGCGGACTGGCGCAAGCGCGAAACTGCCCGACAAGCGCCGATCAGATCGTCACCGTCGCCGCAGGTCACCCCACCACGTTTCGCCTGAACGTCACGGACCTCGGCAGCGGTCGCATTACGATTTTTCAGTATCCGCTCGGCGGCGTCCTGCAGCAGGCCGGCGCGACGCCTCTCGATTTTGTGTTTACGCCGCAGTTCGGATTCAACGGCAGCACCGAATTCACCTATCGCATCCAGCCGCCCTTCGACTGCCCAGGTTCGGTACAGCTCGGCCGCGTGACGCTCGTCGGCGGCTTCGCCGACAGCACAGCCGTTGGACTCGTCCCCACCGTCGCTCCGACCGTCTGTGGCATCGGCCTCCTCGCGCCCGCCCTGCTCTCCCTGATGTGCGTAGGCCTCATTCGCAAAGGCACGCCGCGAACAGTCCATCAGCGCGCAAACAACCGGTAAGGAATCAGGCAAACAGTATCCAAGCGGTTTGTTGCCGCTCGCGCGAAAACCCAAATGGGGTTGGGCTAAACGATGTGTGCTTCTGATGTACCAGCGCTGTAGCGTTTTATCGTCTCGGCGTCTAGACGTTTGACGTTTCGGCGTCTCCTCACCGCTTGACACGCACTCCGCGCAGCCTAAACTCTACAAAAGCTGCTTGGCCCCTAGTGTAACGGTAGCACGACAGACTCTGGATCTGTTTGTCAAGGTTCGAATCCTTGGGGGCCAGTCCTTCATATTTTAATTCGTTCCCGACCAGTCTTTACGCAAATTCGGCGCTTCAATGCACTTCCGTCGAAGCTGATGATAATGGCCCACTTGTGGTTAATCAGCATCGCCGGGTAAAGAACAAATACCATTGAAGAGTTCATTCGACGTTCAGATCATGCGTGGTGGTGCCGAGCATATGGCAGTTCATGTAACACTTGAAGATTCATTCGGTAGTGTTCCCTTGCGCGACGTAGTTGCACGAGGGGTAATCGTCGATCTGACTTTCAAGCCAGAAAATACTCTCTGCGGGAAGAAATCCGCCCAATAGGCCAAGCATCAATTTCGAAAACGTCGTATGCTTCGCCTCAATCCATCCCCGGATTGTCCGCAGAAGCGTCGATCGCCAGCGTTTCGCGGTATTCGTGCGCGGCGCCCTTCAGCCAGCCGATCACCAGAAAATCCGCCGCGACGCGGCGCGAGGCCAGCGTCGGGTCATAGTCGATCGCCACGGCTGAAACGCCCGCATCCGCAAGTATCGACTCCGCAACTGACGGGCCGAGCAAGTCGGCAAAGCCCCGTCGGCGAAGACCGGCTTCGACGCGGGCGGCGAGATCTCGCCCGAGCTTCGTCGGTCGCGTGCGCTGGGCGACGGGCGCGAACGGGAGGATCGCGATGCGCTGCGTTTCCGCCCGGCTCAACCGATCGGCGAGATACGCCGAAAGTTCCGCCGACATGACGTCCGCATTGCCTGCGGCGGAAAAGACGACGGGCAGAATCTCGGCCTCGCCCGTGGCGACATTCACCAGCCGGGCCATGAGCGAGACGGCCCCGGACTCACGGCGATCATCGATCATTCGTGCACTTGGCGAATCGCCTGCCAGTTTCACCGGCGCGGCTGAGTGTGATGCGTCGACGTGTGGCGCGGCCGTTTGATGAGCTGCAGTCGAACGCGGCGCAAATTCATCCGCCGATCCATGCGGCACGAAGGTGTGCTGTATTCCGCCGTGAACGAGCATGGCGCGGGCTTCGTCCATCACCGAGTCGATTGACGAGCCGATCAGCGCGCGATAGGAGACGCGACCGTCGCGATCGAGCACGAATCGAGCCGGCAGATCGCAATTCCACTCGCGCGCCAGCCAGTCGCGCACTTCGCCGCGCGCTTCGTTCGGAATCACAAAGCAGGGATAATTCGCCCGCGCGCTCTGAAGAAACGGCACGACGCGCGTGGCCCATTCGCTCGGCGGATCAAACGTACACGCGATCACGCGCACGCCCTCGGCGTACATGTCTTCCTGAAACATCGCCAACGGCGCCAGCTCCGATCGGCTCGTCGGCGACCAGGATGCCCAGAAGGCGAGCACGACAACTTTGTCGCGATGCTGCCCGACAAACTCGCGCAGGCTGCGCGCGTCGATCACCGGTGGCGCGGGCGGATATTGATAGCGATAGGCCGAATAACGATAGATCGTGTCGTTCGAGGCCTGCACCTGCTCGGTTCGCGTGTCACTCGTGCTGCATGCCGAAGCAGACGCCGCCAATCCGACGCCGAGCGCCGTCAAACCGAAAGCGCGGGAGAAACTCAAACGCGTGCCGAGGAAAAAGAAACGACGAAATGCGCATCCATGCGGCATGGCCGGAAACCTCCTTGTGTACTGACGTGTCACGCGCCATGGCGGGACACGGGGACTCATCTACGCCGACATTCAACCAACCTTCGAGCGGGGAAGCAAGCGAAATCGGCGGCCCCCGTGGAGCAGGCCATCCGAATGCTCATGATCGTGGCATGCTCATTCGGCGGCGGATTCGAGCACCGCGTCGGCCGGTTCGCCCTGCTCGGCGCGCTTCATCAGGAGGTGCATTCGATCGCGCACCTCTGACGCCATGCGCGAATTGGGAAATTCGCTCATAATCTCCTCGCCGGCCCTGATCGCAACCTGCCAGTCCTGGCTGCTGACGGCGATGGAAAATTGTACGCCGAGATTGTGCAGCTTCGCGCGGAAGACGCCGCGCGCCGACTCTTCCAGCGCAGCCGCTTCATTCGGCGTCAGGTATTGGTCCAATTCGCGAAGCAGAGCGATGCCGCGGTCGACTTCGTTTCGCTGAACGGCCTGGTCCCACTCTTTCAGCAGGCGGCGCTTGTGATCGTTCCGCGCGCGAGCGTAAAACTTCGGCAGTTCCTGCACTTCGACGTTGGACGGATACTCGGCCATGAGCCGGTCCATGCCGCGGCGGGCGCGATCCCAGTCCTGGCTTTCCATGAAGCGTTTTACTTTCTCAATCGTATCATGCAGGCGCTCGGCCGTATCCAACTGTCGCGAGCGATCGACCTCGGCCCGCAGGCGCGAGGCTTCGTTGGAGTAGCCATGGCGCTGCTGCAACTGATCGACCAGCGCGTAGGCCGCTTCCCAGTCGCCGCGGATGATCTCCTCGTTGATGGCCATGCGAAGCGCCGTGCGCTCGCGCGAGCGGTGCATGATGGCCCGAACGGCGTCGGAGACCTGCACGTTTTCGGCGATGATCTTGAGGTGCCCCTCGTCCTTCTCGGCGGCAGACTGCAAATCGCGAAGCACGCCATAGCTGCGGAACGAATTGCCCTCGAGCTTGAGCAGCAGGTTGACAACATTCCAAAGGAAGATGAATAGCGCTACGACGATGCACAGACCGGCCAAAATCCCCGCGGGCACCAGATTGCTCCTCAGCCACGGCCACGGACCGACCTCGCCGCTGAACATTAAGCCGACAAGAATGACCGATAGGCCGACGCCGACGTAGACAAGCAAACGCGCCAGTTTCAATGCTCTTCTAACGTGATCGAAGCGCTGCGGAATTTCAGACATGGCTGGACTCGCTGGAACGCGACCGGGCCGCTTCCGCGCCCGTACACGGACTTGCCTAATTCACTGTATCTGCGGATACAGCGCGTGTCAATCATTCGCCGGTTAACATTCGGCAAGAAAAGGAGTTGCAGGAGGGTTGAAACGACCCCAAAGCGCCTTCGGATTCTACACTTCCTCGGTATCAACATCGACATGAACGACATCCACGTCGCCCGTCGATGCCCGTGGCTTGCGCAGCATAGCGCGGCGCTCGGCGAGGTCAGCCACGAGACGAACGGCGTTTCGCTCGAACGCGAACATGCGCAGGCTCACGAATCCGACGAAAGTCAGGATGATGAGCGTCGTCATGTTCTCAGGCATCCACATACATACACCTGTGCGTTGATGGCAAGTGAGTATGCCATACTCGCGTCGTGGGCGGCCGGATGCAAGCGCTGCGAGAGTTAGCGCCGCGTGCCCCAACCCGTTTCGTTTTCACTGCGATACGACGACTCATCGTCCGATTGCATCAGGATGTTGCTCTGCTGCAGAAATTCACTTTCTGACATAAGAACAGTGTAATAGCCCGGCTTGTGCAGCTTGACGCGGCCACCGCCGGAAATGCGCGCCTTCATAATATTCCAGCGGCCTTTACCGTCCGTCACGCCGATTTCCTTCCACGAACCGTCGTTCTGCTGTTGCGAAATGTTGACGTTGTTGACCGGCCATGTGCCCTGTCGATCGCTGACCTGCCCAAAGTGGGCGTATTCAACACATGCGAGCCCTGGCATGAGCAGCGCGACGATCAGCATCGCGACCCCACGAACATGCCTGCGATACGCGTGATTTTCAAACACCAATGTACCTCGCATAAACAGTCTTCCCCTCTTCCGGCTCTTCGGCCCCTTTGATGATGGCGCGGCCGTCGCGGAACAGCGTGATTTCATATCGATCCACTTCGAATCGTAAGAGATATCGGTTCAGTCGTGGCGGAGACTTCGCCGCCGCCGCGACGCGCTTTGCGACATCCTCCAGTGCGACGTGAATATCGGACGACGGCCGCACCTGAACCGCGCCGCGCCCGCACAACGACACGCTGCGCCCGGACTGCTCGCCGCTCAGATAGACAAACTCGCGGCGCTTGCAGCATGCACAATCGCCGTCGACCAGCGCCTGCTGCAAGTCGAAGGCTGCACACTCTCCGGTCCAGACGTTGATCTGAACGAGCTTGTGATTGAGCGCATCGATGCGGTCAATCAGGATTTTCATCGCTTCCATTGCTTGCAGGCTCGCGACGATCTGCACGATCGGCGATAGAACGCCGGCGGTGTCGCAGGTCTGGCTCGTGCCTGGCGGCGGCGGCTCGTCGAAAACGCAGCGCAGGCACGGCGTTTCGCCGGGAATGATCGGCATGACCATACCCTCTGCACTGACGCACGCGCCGTAGACCCACGGCAACCCGAGCTTCACGGCGACATCGTTGATGAGATAGCGCGTCTCGAAGTTGTCCGTCCCATCGAGGATCAGGTTCGCGCCGGCCGCAAGCTCTTCAATGTTGCCGGCGTGGGCATCAGCCACGACTGGTTCCACGCGCACATCGGAGTTGATCTTCGCAAGCCGGTTTGCGGCGGCAACGGCCTTCGGAATGCCGCCGATCGCGTCTTCCTCATCGAAGAGCACTTGTCGCTGAAGGTTGTTCAACTCAACGAAATCGCGGTCGACGATGCGCATAAAACCGACGCCGGCCCTGACAAGCGTATTCGCCAGCACCGTTCCCAGCGCGCCGCAGCCGATAAGCGCGACGCGCGACGCGGCGAGGCGCTGCTGCGCGGCTTCGCCGAAGTGCTCATAGATAATCTGTCGGGAGTAACGGGACATGTTGCTCATAAGTTGCGACGTCGAGTCTCAGATCGAGCGAATTGACTGCCGCAGCGATCAATCTGCCTTAACGCGGCGGCCCGCCGGGCTGATCGTCCTGTTCTTTGGCCAACGCCGCAAGGTATCCCCCTTCTGGCGGTGGTTCATCGACTTTTGGCAACACGGACGACGAGATCACGCGCGCCGGTTCCGGCGGCGGTAGTGGTCTGCGCTGCACGCGGTCTTCGCCGGGCGTGGTTCTGAACAGCATGATACCGGAATAACTCTCGCGCAAAAGCATGAGCGCCACAAACGCTATGACAATGTTGTACAAGTCCGCGCTCTTTTCGAACACGGTCCAACCCACGACGCACACCACGAGCAGCGCACCGGCTAGACCGGACACAACGGCATCCATCGTGAGGCCGGCGCGAGGCTTGAACATGCCCAGCCCCGCCGCGGCAAGAAGCAGTGCACCCGCGGCTCGAAGCGTCCAATTGAAGAGATGAACGAGGAACGTGTAGAACGGCCCATAGTCGACGACCGCCGAAATGGCAAAAAAGTAGCCAATCCCGAGCAGGAACAGACCGCTGAACGCCGATTTGCCCGACATTGAATAAGTCATCAAATCGCTCTCCGTTCGGCGCTATCAACAGAACGCGTCGCAATTTGTGCAATCAAGACGCGGGTGATGTTCCGCCGCGACCCAGCGCTGAAAGCACGACCTCCAGCCATTGAGAGGCCTGATCGCGCTGGTCCGGATCGGTCAGGGCCGCCACCGATTCGCGTAAGAATGGTTCGGCCGCCTCGTTCTGATCGAGGTACTTGGCGTAGATAATACCGAGCATCAGTTTGACGCGAGGCGCCTCAGCGTCACGGGGATACGCGCGTAAGAACGCCTCATACGCGGCGGCGGCCTGCGGATAGCGCCCCATCGTCTTGAGCTGGTTCGCGATGGCAATCTGCGCCAACCGCGGAAGCACCTGCGAAGTATCCCGCGACAGAAGCCGTTCAAACGCGTCGACGGCCGCCTCGAATTCATTCTTGGCGATCAGCTCAGACACCATTGATCGCATCGAAAGCAGTTCCAATTCCTGCGGTGAAGGCTCGGTCGACTTCGGCACGCCGGTCTCGTCAACGGGTACCGCCACGCGACCATAAACGGCGCGAGCGCGGGCCTGCGGATCGGCCATGACGGCGCGAAGCTGCTGCCGCTGATAGTAGCGCTTCGCCAGCGCGAGAATGTCGTACTGATCGCGCGGCAGCGCGCGGAGCAGCAGCAGCGCGAAACAGATGGCAAAGCCGAAGAGATAACCGGCGATGTGCGCTTCATAGGCCACCGAATGAATCGCACCGCCCGAGAGGCCGGGCGAGATGATGTTGTCCCACAGGATGATCTTCAGCACGATGATGACCATCGCCTTGATCTGCCACGTGCCGACGTAGAACCACATCCAGTAGAACATCGTGATGCGGCTATGGGGAAAGAGCACGAGAAACGCCGTCGTTACACCCGCGATCGCCCCGCTCGCGCCGATGCACGGGTTTTGCGACGTCAGTGCGAAGCCCACGCCGGCAAAGACGCCGGCCGACAGGTAAAACAGCAGATACGCGGTGTTGCCCATCTTTGAATTGACGCTGTTTCCGAAGATCCAGAGAAACCACATGTTTCCCAGAAGATGCAGCAAGTCGCCATGCAGAAACTGATAAGAGAAAAACTGGGAAAGCGTAAGCGTCGACGGATCGAGCATGTACTCGCGCTTCAAGTCGTCGCCGAATCCGCCCAGCGCCGCGCGGCCGAACACATCGGTCACGACGTAGATCAGAATGTTCATCGCAATGACCGCGAAGTTCACATACGGCACGCGGCGCACGGGAGAATCAGTTCTGATAGGTAGGAAAATCACGCCTCTGGCTTCTCGCTTGAAGTATGGACCCGGTCGCGCCGCATCGGTTCGCGAAGCCGGTTCAGCATTCTAGCCCAAAGAGTGGCAAATGGCACGGGCAGGCGAGGTGTGATGCGGTTAGTCGGTTTCCGATGAAGGGGGATGGATACCGTCAAACAACGGTCCCGGCGCTGCGCTATCGGCGTCGATCACGATCGTATGTTCGCCGTATACCGCACCGCTCTCTTCCGCCTTCTTCATCGAGCCGTCCAGCGCGAACTCCGCATCCGCGCGGGCCGTCACACGACGGGCGATCGCCAAGAGGTCTTCGCCCAACTTGTCACGATCGATCGGTGCGATGCTCGCGCACGCACTCACCACTTCGCCGATGTATCTTTCAAAAATACTGCGGCGGCCGCTTTCGTACTTTTTCTTCTGACGGCGATTCAGATAGACCTGCAACCGGCGGGCACATTCCTGAACGGCAAGCTTGATCTCTTTGCGGATTTCATCGTAATCGGCGATGGCTTCCTTGCCTTCGCTCGTAAAGGGAACCCAAACGCTGGCCATGTGAATGAAAATCGCCAGCGGACCCTGCGGCAGCGCACCGCTCGACTGCGACAAGCCGTATCGACGCCAGTCCAGTTCGATCACGCTTTTCGTGATGCAACAGCCCGATGCCTGATAGAGCAGCGGAACACGATTGGCGAAGCGCATCAGCTTGGACTGCGTCGGCGTACGCGCCTGCTCGACGACTTTGCCGCGGCGCACTTTCGATTCGTTTTGCGGCTGATCGTCGGGCGCTTCGGTCGCGTCCGGGCCGAGTTCGCCGCCGAACGCGAGGCCGACTTCGATTTGAAACGGATTGCCGCGATAGACCGCGGGCGACCGCGTCGTGGCCGTGAAGAACTCCGCCTTCACGCCTTTGAGCAGACCGGCCAGGATTTGCTCGGGACCGATCGGCGACAGGCAATCGGTCTGCGGCGGACGAATCGGTGTATCCTGCATCGCCTTGAATAACGTCTCGGCCTCGTGCGTGCCGATGGTCACCGGCTTGGCACGCGAGCCGAGCTTCGCTTTCTCGCAGATCGCCTTGGCCACGCCTGAGCCGACGCGGCTGAATTCCTGTTGAAGAAACTGCGCGAGCGAGCCGGTCTTCGTATCGTGCAGCATCTTGATGAGCACGCCGAGTTCAATGCCGTAGGGGTGCGGCTTGATCTCGGTCGTCGGCGCGGGGGCCGTCTGCGTGCCGCGCGCGAATTCGGTGGAGCCGCCGGCCGGATCGACGAGTCGAAACGACGCATGGGGATTGGCGATGGCCGTCAACTCGAGATATTCATCCACCGAGCCGCGGCCCTTCTTATATTCGGCGACGAGTTCGATCGCCACTTCGGTGCCGTGATCCCATTCGACTTTCACCGTCTTATCGACGACGATCTTCGGCGCGTTTTTCTTGGTATCGATCTGCAGTTCGTAATAGTGCGCGTCCTGCTTCGCGCCCGTGCGCGATGTGATCTGCACGCTCTTGCCGGTTGTTAGCAGGCCGTACATGCCGGCCGCCGAGATGCCGATACCCTGCTGTCCGCGGCTCATCTTGAGACGATGAAACTTCGAGCCGTACAGCAGCTTGCCGAAGACGTTGGGAATCTGATTTTTCACGATACCCGGACCGTTGTCGCGCACCGTCACGCGGAATCGCTCGCCCTCGGTCTGTTCCAGGCGAACATCGATGTCCGGCAATATGCCCGCCTCTTCGCAGGCATCGAGGCTGTTGTCGACGGCTTCCTTCACCGTCGTCAGCATCGCCTTGCGCTTGTTGTCGAAGCCGAGCAGGTGACGATTTTTCGCGAAGAACTCCGAAACGGAGATTTCACGCTGCGACTTGGACATCGACTCGGCCGTCGCAAACTTGCGCGGCTTATCCGCGCGCCTGTGCTTCGTGGGTTTTTCGATTTTCGGCCGAGGCGAGTCGCTCGGCGCGGCAGAGGTCCGTTTTGGCATTTCGGGTTCCGGTGGTATGTGCAGCGATGCCGCGGCGGCGGGCGTGTCAAACGAAAGCTGCATTTGATCGAGATCGCCCCCCTGCTTGCGACCCCGTTTCGTTGCGGTCGTTGCCATCCGTGGCTCCTTGACTGATTGCCCTGCGCTTCAACGCTCGCGCACGGCCTGCGGTGCGCAATCCGCGCCGAACGAACATCCTATCTCCCGATAACGGCGCGACAAGCCCTGCCGCTTGACTCATCCCGCCACATGCGGATTTTGCCGTCATGCGGGACGTAAATCACCGACGGCTCCCGGTCGATACTCCAACCGGGCGACGCAGCAGCCCCTACGTTTCTCGGACGCACGGAGCACGGAATGCCAGTCGAATCACGATCGCAAAGCACGCCCGGCGAAGATGCACGCATCTACCAACGCGGACTGGCCGCTTTCGAAGCCGGTCAATATCGCGATGCCCTCCAGTTGCTCGACCAGATCGCCTCGTCCGCAAACCTCAGTGCCACGCTCGCGCGATTTTATCTCGGACAGACCCACATGCACGTCGGGATCGAAGAACTTCGCGCCGGCCGCCATGCGAAGGCCATTCGCCATTTCAACGCCGCTCGCGAATTCAATCCCGAATCTTCCACGCTATCGCGCTACATCGCCGCCGCATATGCCTCACAGCGACGATTCGACCTTGCCGCGGCCGAGATTGAACGCGACATTGTGGCAGGCAAGCCCGATCCCGCACGGCCCATTCGACTCGCGCACGCCTTCGCTCGCGACGGACAATTCGAGCGCGCTGTTGAAACGCTCGTTCGCGTCATCGACGAAGAGCCGCATCGCGTGGATGTCCGCATCAATCTCGGTCTGCTCTACGGCGCGGCCGAATGCTTCGAGGACGCCGTCTGCGTCTTCACCGAAGTCGTCGAACTGGCGCCGTTTGATCCTGAAGCGCGCGTGCGGCTGGGACTCGCCCTCGCCGCCGCCGGCGATCATTCCGAGGCCGTCGAACACATCGCCGTCGCACAGAAGCTACGACCGGCCGATGCTTACATCGGCCTGATGCTGGCCATGGCCGGCGATGCGGCGCGCTCGTCGTGCATCAAGGTCGCGATTGATCCCGCACACGGCCGGCTCGGCGTGGTCGATGATCGCTCGCTTGAGATGCTCGGAGAGCTTGTCGCAAGCGAGCCGGAATTTGTCGAGGGCTTTCTCAATCTGCCCGAATCCGAGGTTGATCACGAAGTCTTCGCGATGCTGGCATCCGTGCTGGAGCGCGCCCTCGAAAAGCAGCCCGACTACGCCGATCTCTACTTCCACTGCTCGCGCGTCTATGCCCGGCTTGGCCGGACGCACGACGCTGTCACGCGCGCAGATCAGGCCGTCGAGATCAATCCGCGATATGTGCAGGCGCTCATTCACCTCGCTCGCCTTCATGCGCGAATCGACAAAACCGACGAGGCGATCGAACGCCTCAAGCGCGCCGTGGCATCCGGTGGCGACTATCCCGACGTTCACTATCTGCTCGGAGAGCTGCTTCGAAAAGAAGGCAACATCGGCGGCGCGCGACGCGAATATCACCGCGCGCTGGAACTGAACGACAACTATCAGGCCGCACGCCGGGCGCTCGCCACGGTCGGAGCCGCCTGACAAGGGGGGGAACGTCGATGTCGCATCTGCTCGAAATGCTGGGAAGGGGTCTCATCTCGCACATGTCCGGCGCGTTTGCAGACGTGCTCGGCCTGCGCGAGACCGGCGATATCGACGACGTTCGCTCAGCCATCGCGGATGATCCGGACAATGCGTCGCTGCAAGTGCGGCTGGGCGGGCTTCTCCTGCGCGGCGACGAACCGATCGAAGCGCGCGAGGTCTTTCTGAAGGTGCTCGCCCAAGATCGCAATCACTTCGGAGCACGCCTCGGACTGGCATCGGCGTTTGACGAGATGGGGCAGATCGAAATCGCGCTTGAGCAACTGCGCATCGCCCAAAAGATCGAGCCGACCAACGCCGCCGTGCTGTTCTGCCTCGGCTACTGTCACGAACGACTCGCCAACACCGATCAGGCCGTCGACTACTACAACGATGCATTGCATATCTGCCCGACGCTGCGAAACGCCCATGAGCGGCTCGCGGCCATTCACCTCAAACGAGATGAACTGGACCTGGCGATCGACTGCTACGTCCGGCTCTGTGAACTGGACCCGCACATGGTCGATCTGCGGCTGACGCTTGCGAATCTGCTATTGCGATCCGGCGATCATGAGGCGGCCATCGAGCAATACCAGCAGGCCATCACGCTCGAACCCGACAACTGGTCGGCGCACAACGACACCGTCAGCGCCTATGAAGAAGCCGGTCTGCTGCGCGAAGCCATCGAACATCTGCACAAACTGATCGACAATCAGGCCGACTCAGCCGAAACGCGCCTGCGCCTCGGCGATCTCTACGCCCGCGCCGGCGATGATGTCGCCGCGTCGGCACAGTATCGCCGCGCCCTGGAGATGACGCCCGACTTTCTCGAAGCACACGTGAAGATGGCCACGCAGGACCTGCGATGCGGCCGATTTGGCGACGCCGCAAAGAGCTTCTCGCGCGCCTTGGAGATCAACGATCGCCTTCTCGCTGCTTATGTCGGAATCGGAGTCGCGCGGCTCGCGGCCGGAAGTGTCGAGGATGCAACATCATCTTTCGACATGGCCCGCAATATCGAACCGAACAGCACGCTACTCTTCAGCGAAGTCGCGCGGATGCAGCTCAAGGCGGACGCCGCCGCCGAAGCCGAACGCAATCTCACGATCCGATCAGACGATGTGAAGGAGCCCGCCGCGAAAAACCCCGCCGCGCTCGATCTCATTGCCAGGCAGATTGAAAGACTGCGCGAGACGATTCGGCAGAACCCCGCTCACGCCGATCTGCATTATCGACTCGGTCTCATGCTCAAGAACCGAGGACAAATCGAAGAAGCCGTGGCGGCATTCCGCAAGGCCGTCGAGATCAACCCCTGCTATGTCAAAGCACTCGTCAAATTGGGGCTGGCACTGAAAGACCTCGGACGGACCGACGAGGCCATTGACGTGTTTCGCGGCGCGGTCGACGTGCAGCCGACTTATGTCGATCTGCACTATCAACTCGGCCTGCTCTTCGCCCAGCGCAACCAGTTTCAAATGGCCATCGAACACTACGAAGCGGCCATTCAGGGCAATCCCGCCAATGTGGAATTTCAGGCAAATCTCGCGCCGGCACTGCAGAACATGGGACTCCTCGACCGCGCCAACGCCTCGTGGCAGATCGTCTGCAATCTCGCGCCGGAGTCGGTCTACGCGGCTCAGGCCAGGTCGGTCATGAGCGACAAGTCCAAGAAGAAATAATCCTGAAGCACTTCGTTCCTTGGAAGCAGTGCCTCGGCATTGATCGTCAATGACTCAGCGATTCGATGCGCGAGCGGATGTCGCCGATGGATGTGATGCGCAGTCCGAAGCGCTCGTTGACCTTGACCGCGACGCCCTGACCGATGCGCCGGTTGTTGACGAGCAGTGCCAGCTCGATGCCAACGTTCTGGTCGAACTCCAGAATCGTGCCGGGCGCGATCTTCATCAGTTCGGCAACGGGCAGCAGTCGACGGGCCAGTTGCACGCGGACGGGCACGCGTAAATGGAGAATGCGCCGAAGTCGCGACGCACTGGTGGATGCGCCGTTCGCCGTCATCGATGCGGAGCGCCCCGCCCCTTCAGCACTGGTTGCCCCACCGACACCGGCCGACTCACCGCGCGCCCGAGGAGCGGTGCCGACGGCCGGCGCGCCGACGACGGCTTCGGAAAGATCATCGACCGCCGTCTGGGCGTCGCGAAGCACGGCGTCGATTTCATTCTGAGAAAACATGCGTTGCTCAAATGGGCGTGTCTTGCCGTCGTTGCGGACTCGGCGGAGCGCCGCGTCGCGGCTCTCATGGCACGGCCGCGCGGAAAAACCACGGCGATTCGCGATCGTTCGATCGCGCGCGGAACAACCCTGCACAGAATATCGGTCGAATAGGAAGCAAACTTGAAACGGGGCGGATGCCGGGCAAGGCCGATCGATCGCACATCGTCAGAGCGTGAAGCGCTTGACGACAACGCAGGCATTATGGCCGCCGAAGCCGAAGGAATTGCTCACGGCGACTTCGATCTTGGCGTCCTGTGCGGTGAGGGGCGTGTAGTTCAGATCGCAGCCTTCGCCGGGATTTTCAAGATTGAGCGTGGGATGCACGACGGCATTGGCCAGCGAACAGACCGTCGCAACAAGTTCGACGCCGCCGCTGGCGCCGAGCAGATGGCCGATCGCACTCTTGGTGCTGCTGATGCGCAGCTTGTAGGCATGGCTGCCGAAGACGGACTTGATGGCGAGCGTTTCCGCCACGTCGCCCAGCGGCGTGCTCGTGCCGTGGGCGTTGATGTAGTCGACCTGATCGGGGCGGATGCCGGCATCCTTCAAGGCGGAACGCAACGACTGTGCCGCGCCGAGGCCCTGCTCTTCCGGCTGAGTGATGTGATAAGCATCTGCGCTGGTACCGAAGCCGATGACTTCGGCGAGAATCGGCGCTCCGCGCTTCTTCGCGTGCTCCAGCTCTTCGAAGATGAACATGCCCGCGCCTTCGCCCATCACGAAGCCGTCGCGGTCGCGATCGAACGGACGCGACGCCCTGGCCGGTTCGTCATTTCGCTCCGACAGCGCCTTCATCGAGCCAAAGGCAGACATGCCCAGCGGCGTCACCGCCGCTTCCGCGCCGCCGGTGATCATCACGTCGACATCGCCGCGGCGGATCGCATACATCGCGTCGCCCATTGCGTTCGTCGCCGAGGCGCAGGCCGTCGCGACGGCCGTGCTCGGACCGCGAGCACCGAACATGATGGAGATGTTTCCGCTGGCGGCATTGGCCATCAGCTTGGGAATGGTGAACGCCGACACCTTGGACGGGCCTTTGTCGATCAGCCGAAGGTGCTGCTCTTCCAGCTCTTTCAGACCGCCGATGCCCGAACCTGTGATGACGCCGACGCGCGCCGGATCAATTCGATCGTCGCCGACGCGCAGGCCGGCGGCGGCATAGGCATCCGTCGCGGCGGCCACGGCCAACTGAGCAAAGCGGTCCAGCCGTTTTTCGACGCGCTTGTCGAAGTACTTCCCAGGATCGAACTCGCGAGCTTCGCCGCCAAAACGCGTGCTGTACAGCGCGGTGTCGAAGCCGACGATCGGCGCTATGCCGCTCTCGCCGGCCAACAGCCGCTCCCAGAACACGTCCACCGTGTTGCCAAGGGGGCTGACCAGACCCATTCCGGTGATAACGACGCGTCGACGATCAGACATTCAACAAAGCCTCTAAACAAACGGCAGCGGCCGCGGATTCGGATCGGCCGCAAAGGCCGAGCCTTACTCCGCTCCCTTGCCCTTTTCCTGATGAGCCTTGTGGATGAACTGAACGGCAGCGCCGACCGTTTGGATCTTTTCGGCCTCCTCGTCCGGAATGCTCAACTCGAACTGGTCTTCAAACTCCATGACCAGCTCCACGGTGTCGAGCGAATCGGCGTTCAAGTCGTTTACGAATGACGTCTCCATCGTGATTTCCTTCTGGTCGACGCCCATCTGCTCGCTCACGATCTTGACGACCTTGTCCCTGATTTCGTCTTCCGTCATCACAGCCACTACCTGTTTCTCCACTTGAGGTCTCACTTTCGCGGGAGCCTGAGGCCCGGCGCACTTACGCCGACTCCGGCATCTCTCCCGCAACATGTCATGCTCACGGCATTACACGCGCCGGAACATACCGCATGGCGACCAACGGAGCGAACCCAACGCTCCACGGGCCATGCACGAACACTACATGTGCAGCCCGCCGTCAACAACCAGCACCTGGCCGTTGACGTAACTCGCGGACGGCGACGCCAGAAACGCGACCGCGGCCGCGACCTCTTCCGGCTCGCCGAAACGCTGCAGCGGAATCAGCGGCTTGACCGCTTCCTTTACTTTTTCCGAGAGAATGTTGGTCATGTCGGTCTTGATAAAGCCCGGCGCGACGGCGTTGCACGTAACGCCCCGGCGGGCCAGTTCTTTCGCCACCGACTTCGTCAGGCCGATCACGCCGGCTTTGCTGCTGGCGTAATTGGACTGGCCGGCGTTGCCCATGATGCCCGAGACGCTCGTGATGTTCACAATGCGGCCCCAGCGCGCCCGAACCATGAACTTGCTCACTTCCCGCGTCATGACGAAAACGCCGCGCAGATTCGTATTGACCACGCGGTCGAACTGCTCGACCGTCATATTCATGATGAGACCGTCATCGGTGATGCCGGCGTTGTTCACTAGCACATCGATACTGCCAAAATCGGTCGCAACCTGGTCGACCCATTTCTCGATGTCGTCACAGTTCGTCACGTCCAGCGTGCGCGTCACGATGCGACCGGGCAGCTTCTGATCAGCGGCAATGGACGGTAACGACGACAGACGGCTGGCATCGCGGGCGCAGGCCACCACCGTCGCGCCTTCGCGCGCCAGAGCCATGCAGATCGCCCGGCCTATCCCGCGCGATCCACCCGTCACCACCGCAACTCGATCGACAAGTCCCGCCATTACGACTCTCTATCATGTACGGCAATGGCGCATCACCGCGCCCCGCCCATGAGTTTTTTCAACGCGACCTTGCTTCCCACAATCTCAAGCACGCCGAATCGGCATTTCGATGTAACACTTCTAAACTTTGTACGAGCATTCGGCGAACGCGTCGCTGTCCGATTCATCAAGAAGGGGCGGCAAACGACGCCCCACTCGAGTAATTCACGCCTTTTGCGGCCCGGCTGATCTTCCGCAGGAGGCCCGTCAATACACGTCCCGGACCAACCTCCACGAAGCGGTCATAACCGTCCGCGATCAAACGCTCAATGGACGCCTGCCAGCGGATCGGCTTCGCGACCTGCTCGCAAAGTAGCGACCGGACGTCGTCTGGACCCGCATGATAGTCACCAGACACGTTTGACACCACACCTATTCCACCACGATTGATAGATACGCCGGCGAGGGCCTCTCGAAGCCCATCCAGAGCTGGTTGCATCAGGCTGGAATGGAAGGCGCCGGCCACAACCAAGGGAATCGCCCGGGCGCCATGCTTTTCTGCAACAGAGACCGATCGCTCGCAAGCCTTTGCATCGCCAGAAATTACGATCTGGCCCGGACAATTATAATTCGCGGGGGTCAGGATATCACCTTCAGCCGCTTCCAGACAGATTCGCTCAACAGACGCCTCATCGGCACCCATGATGGAAACCATCCCCCCTTTGGAGGATTCCGCGGCGGCCTGCATCAGGCGACCACGCTCGGCGACCAATCGAAGGCCGTCTTCAAAGCTGATCCAACCGGCCATGTGCAGCGCGGTGTATTCGCCGAGGCTCAGACCGGCCATCGCGGTTGGGTTCAAATCGTCCGTCAGACCACGCTCCTGCATGGCGGCCCAGACCGCGACGGATGTGACGAAAATAGCAGGCTGTGACGTGTCGGTGGCATTCAGCGTGTCGGCCGGTCCTTCAAAGCAAATCTCGCTGAGCCTCCGGCCGAGAATCTCGTCGGCGCGCGTGAAGACGCGGCGTGCGGCATCGGACATCTCGGCGATGTCCTTGCCCATTCCGACGACTTGCGCGCCCTGACCCGGAAATACGATGGCTGTCTTACCCAATGCTCCGCCTCTTTATTACAGTCGAATCAGGGCCGAAGCCCAGGTAAAGCCCGCGCCAAAGGCGATCAACAACACCAGATCTCCGCTCTTGATGCGGCCGGATCGACGGCACTCGTCGATGCAGATCGGAATCGACGCGCTCGACGTGTTTCCGATGCGGTCGATGTTGCTATAGACGCGATCGGGCGGCAGGCCCATTCGCTCACGCGCCGACTCGATGATGCGAAGATTGGACTGATGCGGAATGACGAGCGCAATGTCTTCGGCCTTCACGCCGGATTCCTGCAGCGTCCAGTCTACCAGATCGTGATTTCGCTTGACGGCGCGCTTGTACACTTCGCGGCCGTTCATCTTGATGAGGTGGAGCTTTTCGTTGACCGTCATATTCGACGTGCCGACGCGCGAGCCGCCGGCGGGCACGTGCAGCAGCGAATCGCCGCTGCCCTCGGCGTTCATCGTGTAATGCAGAATCGCCGGACCTTCGTCGCTGTCCGTCGCCGTCAGCACGGCCGCGCCGGCTCCGTCGCCGAAAAGAATGCACGTCGCTCGGTCTTCCATGTCCGTGATGCCGGACATGACTTCGGCGCCGATCACGAGGACATTCTTGAAGCGGCTTTTCTGCAGCATGAACGCGCCCATGAGCAGCGAATAAACGAAGCCGCTGCACGCCGCGACCAGATCAAACGCCGCGACCGGCTTGGTGCACAGTGTTTGCTGAACAAAGCATGCCGTCGATGGCAAGATCGCTTCGGGCGTGATCGTCGCGACGATGATCATGTCCATGTCGTCAGCGCTCATGCCCGCGTCATCGAGCGCCCGACGGGCCGCATCGCAGGCCAGGCTGGCGGTTGTTTCGCCGGCCTGCCGCGAGGCAAAGCGGCGCTCGCAAATGCCGGTGCGTTCGCGAATCCACGCATCGGATGTCTCCATCCGCGCGGCGAATTCGGCATTGGGCACGACGCGCTTCGGCAGCGCGTGCCCGGTGCCGGCGATACGCACGCCCAACGGCTTAATCATCGTCTTCAATCTCCGTGAGGCGGGAAGCGATCACCTTGTTCAGTTCTGTTTTGATGAATTCGACCGCGATGCGAACGGCGTTCTTGATCGCACGCCGGTCGCTGCTGCCGTGACAGATAATGCACGTGCCGTCAACGCCGAGCAGCGGGGCGCCGCCGTATTCGCTATAGTCATGCTTGCGCCATATTTCCTGAAACACCGGCTCGAGCCGCTGCGCCATCTCAGGGCTCATCTGATGTACCTCGCGCGAGATGATCCGCAAGAGGCCCGTCGCCAGTCCTTCGGTCAGCTTGAGGACGACGTTGCCCACAAAGCCGTCGCAGATGGCGACTTCACACGCACCGGAAAAGACCTCGCGGCCTTCGACATTGCCGATGAAGCGAATGCTCGTGTCGCGGCGCATCAGTTCGTTTGTGCGTTTCACGAGGGGATTACCCTTGACGTCTTCACCGCCGATCGAAATCAACCCGACGCGCGGATTCTTGATCTTCAAAACGCACTCAGCATATGCCGAAGCCATCTGGGCGTATTGAAGCAGATGTGCCGGCTTTGGCGCCACATTCGCACCGACGTCGCACACCGTCAGCGGACCCGCGAAAGACGGCAAGACAACCGCTATGCCCGGCCTCTGCACGTTGCCGATGGTGCGCATCTTCAACTGACTGGCGGCCGCAAACGCGCCCGTGTTGCCGGCGCTGATGACGGCGTCAACCTGCTTGTCGGCGGCCATCTTGGCCATCAGGGCCATCGATGAGTTTCGCTTCAGCTTGAGCGCCTCGACCGGCGACTCATCCATACCGATGACTTCCGGCGCATGGATGATCCGCACGCGCGGCGGAACGGCCCCATCGGGCAGAAAAGGCGTGATCGCCTCCTCGCGGCCGAACAGCAGCAGTTCATCGCTCTCACCGAGGAAGGCCAGACCGTCCAAAGCGCCGGGAACAATCTCGGCGGGCGCGTGGTCGCCTCCCATGGCATCAACTGCGATTCGCATGCCTTATTTCTCTTCGGTTTCCACTTTCAGCGAAACTTTCGCATTGACATATCCGCAATTCGCGCAGGCGCGATGCGGCATCTTCGCCGTTCCGCAGCGCGGACACGCCGACAAATTCAGCGGTCGCAGCGCGTGATGCGAGGCGCGCGAGCGCTTGGCGGACTTGGATGCTTTCCTGGCTGGTACCATGGCTAAACCTTCCTGAACGACTTGAAGAACGAATTGCCTTCGAGTGCCTCTCGAATCGGCTTTGGCGCCATCAAGGGCGCGGACTCGGATTTTGCACAGACCCCGAGCCTGCGGACCGTGGTCGAATCGGGCACTTTATGGTACCGAAGCGCCATTGTCAAGGCAGTCATACGGCGATAACCCGTTATTGACACAAATCTTGCGTGCGACACCTACGCCACGCCACTCGATGAGCTCCTGTTTCGCACCTTTCACTCAGCGGAAACCGAACATTGAGATCCGCTCGGCAACCACCATGCTCGATCCACTAAAGGAAAACAACGGCGGCCGCCACATACCGAGAACGCGCGCCGGACTCATTTCGATAATAATAGGGCGAATCGACGGCGCCGACGCGGCGCAGTCGGTTCGGCAATTTGCCTACCCGATCGGCCATAATACATTAGAGGCATGGAGCTTGGTCTCATGGAACAAACCCGTAGAAGCACCGGACCCGTCATTGCCGCACTCGTCATCTCACTCGTTGCCGTATTCGCGTTCATCGATCCGGCAGCGGGACAACTTCGAACCGCGACCGACCCGCCAAAACCGGCCGAGGAGTCAGGTGTCGAAGTCTGGAAAGGCGTGATCAGCGTCATGGGCACGAAGCTCGAATTCGTGCTGCGTATTACGCGAGACAGCGCGAGTGAAGTCAGCGCTACGTTGGACATTCCCGCGCAGGGCGCGAAGGGCATTGCGCTGGAGAACATCACACGCTCCGACAAGAAGCTCGCTTTCACGCTTTCCGGCCCCTCGCCGGCCGTGTTCGATCTCAATGTTTCCGAAGACGGCAAAAAGGCCGAAGGAACGATGAAACAAGTCGGACAGGACTTTCCCGTCAGCGCTGAGCGAATCACTGAAGCCGAATCATCCGAAGTCGGCCCACACCGCCCGCAGACACCCAAGCCGCCCTTCCCTTACAAAGAAGAATCCGTCGCATTCAAGAATGAAAAGCACAACGTAACGCTCGGCGGCACGCTCACGCTGCCAAAGCGAAAAGGCCCGCATCCGGCCGTTGTGCTGATCAGCGGCTCCGGTCTGCAGGATCGCGACGAGACCCTATTCGGTCACAAGCCTTTTCTCGTCATCGCCGATCATCTCACGCGCAAGGGAATCGCCGTCTTGCGCTGCGACGATCGCGGCATTGGAGACTCGAAAGCCGACATCGATCTGGTGAAAAACTCAACGACGGCCGACTTGGCCGAAGACACGCGCGCCGCGCTACGCTACTTACGCACGCGCAAAGATATCGATCCGAAGCGGCTGGGGCTGATCGGCCACAGCGAAGGCGGCATCATCGCCCCGATGATCGCGGCCGATGACAATGACGTGGCATGCATTGTCCTGCTGGCCGGTTCGTCTGTGCCAGGGCGAAACGTGCTGTCCGGACAGTTGGAAAAGATCATGCTCGCGTCCGGCGTGTCTCGCGACAACGTCGACCGCCAGTTAAAGGCGCAAGCGCGTTACTTCGACCTCGTCGAGGCGGATGCCACCGAGGCAGAGATGAAGGCCGCATTGCGCGAGTTGGTAAGCGCCCAGCTCGAAGCAGCGGGCACGCCGGCCGAAGAATCGCAGATGAGCGCGATGATGGAGGCCGCGATGAAGTCGCACTCACCCTGGATGACGTATTTTATCAAACACGATCCGCGCGAGTCGCTGCGACGTGTCCGCTGTCCGGTACTGGCGTTGAACGGCGCACTGGATACACAGGTCCTGCCGGACGACAATCTGCCGGAAATCGAGAAGGCGCTCAACGAAGCAGGCAATGAGGATGTGACCATTAAGCGACTGAGGCATCTGAACCACCTCTTTCAAAAGGCCGTAACTGGCGCGCCGAGCGAGTACGCAACGATCGAAGAGACATTCGATACTCAGGCGCTGGAGACCCTATCAAAGTGGCTCGTTAAGCGCCTCAAGGTAAAGAAGCAAACCGCGACCAGGTCCGCCGATATCAAGGAAAATAAGGAGTGATCCAAACCATGACCTGTGCCGCGACGCGGCTGCAACAATTCGGACGGTCTGCCTGATGCCCGCTTCGTCGCGGTCCGCGAACGATGTCCGATGGCTCATCCCCGTAGCGCTGGTCGCCGCGTTGAGTTACGGAGCTTACTGCTTTCTCGCGCCGAACTCGTCCGATTTCGCTCGCATCGCGCGGGAACTCGAGCGCGAAGCGGCCGAAGCCGGGCGTCCAGCGACTGAAACCCTCAGCGGACCACAGCAGTTCTATCAGAACCTCTCGCCCGATGAGCGGGAATACATCGACCTGGCCGTCGCCATCGTGGATCGTGGAGAATTTGTCCTGCCTTCGGGCGACGTAGCCAAGCGACTGCCGACTTATCCCGCGTTCCTCGCGCTGTTATATCGCACGCAGCCTTTGGAGACGTGGTACAGCGCCGTCGCCCTCATACAGACCTTTCTTGCATGGGGCAACGTGCTCTTCATCGCGCTGATCGCCGCGCGCGTCGCCGGAAAGCTTGCGGGCCTCACGGCAGGACTCATCGCCGCACTTTATGCGCCCTTTCTCTATCTTGAGACGCTGTTCCTGACTGAAACGCTGCTCAACACGATCGTGCTGTCGGCCGTGCTGCTCTACGTATCGCGCGCTTGCGAGACAACCAACGATCGCCAGCGACGTTTCGCACTGGTCGGTGTTTCAGCGCTCATGGGTCTTGCGACACTGACGCGCGCCAACGCCGTGCTCTTCCTGCTTCCCTTCGCGATCGACACACTCGCGAGAACCTTCGGCGCCAAGGCGCGGGCGATGGCTCTGACGGCGGTACTTTTCCCCGCGATACTGGTGATAACCCCCTGGGCAGTGCGCAATCAGCAACATCTTGGACGATTCACCCTTTCCACGATCGGCGGGCAGAACTTTTATCTCGGCCACAACCCGAATTACTCTGAAAATCCCGGCCTGTCCCACGCGGATTACGGCCGGTTTGACCGGCTTCGCACAGAGCACGGCCTTTCGGAAACCGAAGCCGATGACGTGCTATACCGCGACGCGTGGAGCTACATCCGCGAAAACCCCGGACAGACCTTGCGCAACATCACCGCCAAGGCAAAGGTGTGGTTTAGTCCGACGATTGCTTCGTTCGGACCCTTATTGATCGCCCTGCTCGCGTTGATTCGGGCCGGCCACTTTATCGCCTGTCGCAGAGCCGATCCACATGGCGCAAACCGTCCCGATGCTCGCGAGACACGGCAGCGTACAGCTTGGGGATTGTCTCAGTTTGTGGAGTTCGCCGTGCTCATCGCGATGGTCGCGACATACGTTGCGTACCTGCTTTCTGATTCCACGCGAAAGCTCCCCTTGATTTCACCGGCGTACGTCCTGTTGCTGGGTGTTCCTGCCCTGATCTACCTTCAGTTCCGCGGCGCGGCCTGGCGGCTCTTTCTCGGGCTGGTGGCCGTACAATTCGTCGTTGCCGTTGCGATCATCCCCTTGTCGCGGCTTCGCTGGACGGTCGATGCTTTCTTCATCATCGCGCTGGCGGCGATCGTGTCGCGAACGTGCGAATACCTGAACGAGCGTGGTTCGGTCCGACATTCTCCCTCACGTTCGACCGACCGGTCTAGCTCGTGATTCCGGGTATCGCCAATCCACGCCGCGGCATCGCAACCTGCCCATAACCACGGAAACAGGTGCTTTAAACGGTCGAGCCTATCGTCAAGTACCGGACAATTACAATCCGATGAACTAACAGGGCAGCGTCTCGTCGGCATGACGCATCGCGGGCGACAAATGGGTGCGAAACTTCGCGCTGCGACCGAGAATGTTGAACCAAACACGTCTCGGATCATATAATCTGTATGTGGTTGCCCCATGAAGTCCCAAAGTGGCGACCTTGATCGCTCCCGGCGTTGCGGGAGCATATAGTATCGCTCATGCCCGACGAGCCAGCGCCAGGATGGCGTCCTCGCGGTCGCGCAGACAAAAGCGGGGGCGGCGCGGATTAGCCGCCGTCGGGAGCGTCTCTTCAATGCCCTGCCTCGGAAGTCTTTCATCCCGCCAAACGTTAGGGCGCGTCAATCCGCTCGATCTCTATAAGGATACAGGAGGCCGCATGATGCCCGTCACCCTTCGTCGTGGATCGTATTCGCTGCTGATCGCACTGGTCCTTTTCTCGGCGCTTGGCCAGGTCCGAGCCGAGGAAGTTCCGCGACTGGCGACTGCCGAGGCGCGGGAGCTTTGGATCAAGGGGTCGGATCAGATTCTCGCCGGCGATTTTCGCTCGGGCGTGAAAACCATCGAAAAGATCGAGCGGTCGGAGCCGGGAAACCAGGGCATTCAATCCGCTCTCGGATGGCTGCAGGAACTGGAGCAATTTGAGAAACAACGCTCCGACTATCGCAAAGCCATGTACCTCTACTATATCGGCAAGGCGAACGAGGCCGCCAAGGAAGCGCGTGAAGGCAAACCCGCCGTCGATCCGGAAGAAGCCGCGGAAACTGGTGCCGCGAAATCAGACGACGCTGTTCACGAAAATGTGGCGGATGCATCGGACGACGATCCGGCCGCGCTTGACGTCGACGGTTCGACCGATTCATACGATGATGAAGACCTGCGTTATAAATGGAGCAAGGCGCTTTTCTACGCACAAAGCGCCATGCTGAATACGCTGGATGAAGAACAGTTTCGCGCCGAACCGTGGCTGAGTGAAATCGTCACAAATGTCTTGGCAGAGATTGAGACACACAAGTCCGCCGGTGAATGGCGCGACGCATTGACACTTTACGATGTTCTCAAACGCATCTTCCCTGATAATCAGGACTACAAGAGCGCCTTCGATTTCTGCAGCAAGCGCGCCCACCTTGAGTTTGTCTACGCCAACAAGAAGCGTTCAACATGGCGCAACGATCTCGACGGCGTTACGCCTGACGCCCTGAAGGAAATTCTCGCACGAGTCAGCGATGACTACGTCGAAGAGGCCGACTTCAAGAAGCTCTGCCGGAGCGGCATCGAAAACCTGCGAATTCTTGCTGAGTTCGATGCGCTCGCCGAGACCTTTCCAACGCTGGGCGAGAAGGACCTCGTCAGCCAGTTCGTGGCTCGGCTCCAGGGGCAAATCAAAAGGCACATTGACAATCCGGACCGCTTCACATTGCGCACGTTCAACCGGGTCTTCAACGGCATTCTCGAAGCCAATGCAGACTCGATTCGCCTGCCGGAGGAGGTGATTGTCGACGAGTTCGTTTCCGGCGTGCTGGCTCCGCTCGATGAGTTTACCTCGGTCATCTGGCCGACGGAGGTCGCCGAATTCAACAAGCAGACGCGCGGTGAATTCGTCGGCGTC
>CAZRFP010000038.1:0-29017 GCA_964599535.1 uncultured Planctomycetaceae bacterium | reverse complement strand
CGGCGAGAAGCCGGCCGCGCCCAAACGCGAGGCCAGACGCAAGGAATCGGCCTGATTCACACGCTGCGAACCCCGAATCGAATCAACCTCATAGTCCATCCGAAATGCGAGATATCGCAGCAACACAACGGGCCGTCCATCCTGGACGGCCCGTTGTGAAGTGATTGGGAGTGGTTGTTGCGAGAGTCTGGGTGTGGGAGCGGAGCAAGGTAGCGGTGGCGTTCAAGCGCCGAATCGTCAGCGATCAGTTCTCAGACTGGTCTTCCAGCATTTTTCGGAGATAGCCGTTCTCGCGGCGCGTGGCTTCAAGATCAAACAGCAAATACTTAATGGATAGCCGCAGATAGTCGAGCGACTCTTGCAGGCTGTTCACGGTCTTGCGCAGCTTCGCATGGCGCTCTTTCGTCTGTTCGGCCAGCGCCTCCAGCTTGACGCGATCTTCCTCGGGCAAGTTTCCGATCTCCTTCGTCAGTTCGGCCAGCTTCTTCTGGAAGGCTTGCTCGTCCATGCGAATCTCTCCTTGAGATACACCGCCCGTGGCGGCATTGTTCAGATTGTTGCGGCGCTTCTTACAGTGTTCCTGAGGACACTGGGAAGATGAGCAAGGACTGTGCCGCCGTGCCAGGCGAATCGCTCCGCGGCGAGCGCCGATGTAAGATGTTGCGGCCTCGCTGCTTGTATCAAACGCTCGGCACCGCCGTACAATGGCGCGCAGGTCCGTCTGTGAGGCCGGGTTGCACGGATGCGACGCAGGCGCACTTGGACCGCGTGATGCGTCCGATAAGGACGCCGCGATCGTCGCTTGAACAACGTTTGGTAAAGGTGAACCGTGCGACACGCCTTGTCGCATCCATCCAAGAGCATTCAACAGAAAACGCGATTATTCGTCGCGCTCGCGACGATCACTGTCGCACTGCTCACCTACGTTGCCTTCCGACCGGCGATCGAAGGCGAGTTCCTGAATTGGGACGATGATCGCAACATCGTCGACAATCCCTCGTTTCGCGGCCTCGCGCCCGAGCAGATGTCGTGGGCCTGGCGGACGTATCATCTGGGCGTGTGGCAGCCGCTGGCGTGGATGCTGCTCGGTGCGCAGTACGAGGCGCATCGTCTCGATCCGAGCGCTTATCACGCCGTCAGCGTGGCGATTCACGCCATCAACGCCGCAGTGTTCTTTCTAATGAGCCTGGTGCTGCTGCGCGCTGCGCAGTCGTGCCGCCCCATGCCGTCCAAACCGAAGGCCGCAGCATTAACTTCCGGCAAGCTCGGCGACCACCGCCCGACAAGCGAAACCGGCGTGACACATGCGACATGGCTTGCCGCCGCACTCGCTACGCTGCTCTTCGCCATCCACCCGCTGCGCGTGGAGCCGGTCGCATGGGTCTCCTGCCAGCCCTATCTCCCGGCCGCACTGTTCTTCATGTTGGCTGTCACGGTCTACGTCGTCGGCCATCGCACCGAAGCGACGCTGCGCGCCCGCGTCGCGACGCTCATACTCACTCTGCTTTGCTATATAGCGGCCGTGCTGTTCAAGGCGGCGGCCGTGACACTGCCGCTCGTGTTGCTGATCGTTGATGTGTATCCCCTTCGACGCATTCACGTGCTGCGCGGTTTTGATGCCCGGCGGTGGATGACCGCGATCGGCGAGAAGCTCCCGTTCTTCGTCGTTGCATGCGTTGTTGCGATACACGCCCTTGCGGCCAAGGACTACAACGAATCGCGCGTGCCGTTTAACGATGGGTCGGCGTCGGAGCGGTTGGCCCAGTCAGCCTATGGCATGATCTTCTATGCGTGGAAGTCGATCGCGCCGACGAATCTGGCCGCGTATTATCAACTCCCGCCGGACTTAAGCCTGACGGCCGCGCCGTATGGCTTTTTGGCACTGGCGGCCGTTGTAGCGACGATCATCGCGCTGGCGTCGGCGCGGCGCGCGCCGGGCCTCGCGGCGGCGTGGATCGCGTATCTCGTCGTCCTATCGCCCAGCCTCGGTCTGGTGCAAATCTCCCGGCAGATTGCCGCCGACCGCTACGGCTACCTCGCGACGATGCCGCTGTATGTCATGCTCGCGGCACTCATCGCGCAGGGGATTCAACGGGCAAAGCCGCGACGCGCCGCGGTGCTGATCCTCTTCGCCGTGGCCGGTGTTGTCGTCTGGCAAGGCTACGCGATGCGCGGCTACCTGGCGGATTGGCGCGATTCGGAGTCGCTCTGGCGCGCCAGCATCGCACGCGATCCGAACTGCGCCCATTCACACTGCCAGCTTGGCCAGGCAATGGCCGTTCAGGCCCAGGAGCGGCCGCGACAGCGCGACGCCCTGCTGTCCGACGCCGCGGCGCATTTTCAAGAAGCCGTTCGCCTCGATGCCGAATTTGCCTTTGCTTACAGCAATCTTGGGGCGGTGCTGCTGGTTTCGCAGCGGTTTGAAGAAGCGCGGGATGCGTACGCCGCCGCGCTGCGGCGCGCCACGATGTTCTCCAGGGATGAATTGGCGAGGCTTCACGCCGGACTGGCGCTGGTGCTGGCAAACCTGGGCGATATCCCGGCGGCGAGGGAGCACTTGCGCGAAGCCGAGCGCCACGGTCTGCCGCCCGAGCAGGCGCAGCGCATCCTGAGCGTGCTGTAGCGGCCGCCCAATAGTGCGGCCATGCGCGAGGCGGGAGTCGAACCCGCACACCTTGCGGTACAGGATCCTAAATCCTGCGCGTCTGCCAGTTCCGCCACTCGCGCAAAAGATGCACTACATCGTACGCCGACATCTTCGCCCGATCAATCCAACGCAGACAAAGCGCGGGCCGCGATGCAGCACCGACTCACTTCCATTCGATCGCGATGTTCACATGCAGCCGCTCGGCGCTGAGGCCGCGGCGCACGTACGTAATAAGCTCGACGCGGCGCAGCAGCACGATCAATCGACGCAGGGCGCGGATCGGCTCCAGCCGCTGTAGGTTTGATCCCGGCAACGGCTCGACCGGCACGCTTAGATGGACGCGCTGGTGGTCGCGCAGAACCGTCAGCCGAAAAACCGACGATCGGCCGCGATCGTTGTAGCGCCGCGCCGCCTCCGTCGCCGGATTAGCACGCGGCATCGGCTTCCCATCCACGGCCACGATGACATCGCCGACTTGCAGCAGATCGGCCGCCGGCGACCCGCTGTCGATCTCGACGACCTCGGCGCCGCCGTGCGCCGGCGCGTTACGGAGTGCCACGCCGAGTCGAGTGCGCTGCCGCGCGCGCTCCAATGCCCACGATTGCCACCAGTCGTCATTCATGGCGTCGGGATGGTTCAGACGGATGTGGCCGAGCCAGTTGCGAAGCATCTGCGAGACCATCGTGCCGCGAAGAAACGCCCATTGCACAGGCGGCAAACGACCTTCCGCGGAATCAAACATCTCATCGAAGTTGAACTCTTCGTTCAGCGCGGGCTGCTCTTTGTTCAACGCGGCCAGGATGGATTCCATCTGCGGCGGGAATGAAGCGACGACCAGCCGTCCTTCAACGGCTGCCCAGCTCGGCTCGATCTTGCTCAGGAAGGGCAAGTCAAACCGCCGCGCCAACGATTCGCCGAGCGGAACCGAATGCACTTCAATTCCGCTGATGCGCCGCGATGACCGCAAGATCGGCCGCGCCGGCGCATCGGGCGTCGCTGCGGCCAATCGCGCGGCCGTGGCGACGAACTCCATGATGCTTCCCGTGCGATCAAGAACGGCATCGAGCGCGGAGGACTCGACGAACAGCGCCGTCATGGGCATCTGTAAATCGATCGAGGCCCAGTTCGGCGTGTCAGGCATGAGGCACACCACGACACCGGGGCCTAACTGATCGAGGAATCGGCCTGCGCCGGCCTGCAGACTGTCGAGCAGCTTCAGTGCCGAAGCGAACGGCGAGCCTTCATGCCCGATGAATGATGCCTCAGCTTCGGCTTTTATTGTCGCCGGGGAGACACTACCGCACCATGCGGCGATCGTCTGGCGCGGCAAGCGGCTGAGTACATCGCGATCACAGGGCGCAAGCGTGCCCTCCGTGCCGGGACGCTGGCCGTGAACCTCGAATTTCAGCGCGGATTGACTCATCGAAAAGCCGACGAGCATCCGTTCGCACCCCGCGATGGCGAAGGGATCACCCGGATTCCACGCGACGTACGCAAGCCCGTCGACACGCGTATCCATGCGCGCGGCCAGCGCGGCGAATTCCGATCGGCCGCGCAAATGTGAACCCGGTCCGCCCGACATCAGCGAGACAGTGCGGCCCCAGAGGTTCGTCGGATCCTGAGCCGGTCCGAGCACCAAGGTTCGGTCCAGCACCGCCATGCGCAGACCGCTTTCAAGCAGATAGCATTGAACCGCTCCGACATCTTCCAGTCGGCGCGCGCCCCAGCGCATGCGCCATCGATGTATATCCGTCGCCCGCTCCAGTTCCGCAAGCAGCACGCCGTTCTGCCACTGCGACGACGATTCGGAAAAAAGCGCTGCGCGCCGTCCGATGAGAAGACTGATGGCCTGTTCGGCATCGAGGCCGGGCAGCGGTGTCGCCGGACGCGAAACGGCAGGGCGTGGATCGGCAGGGCGCTCGCCTCCGGCCAACTCGCGAACGACTTCCCAGATTCCCAGGCGCTGAAACTGGCGGCGAAGGGAAATGAGATCGTGCAGTTCGATGTAGAATCGCGCGTCTCCCGGAACGAATCGCAGCCAATCCTGTTCTGCTTGCTGACGGGCTGGCGGCTGGATTTGACCATACGCCGGCCCGGCCGTCGCGAAAAACGACAGTGCGATCCAGAATGCAGTGAGAACGTTTCGCTCAAACATGTGTGAAAGACCTGGCAAGACCGCACTATCATACGCTAAACGCACGCCGCGGTAGCACGACGGCAACAGTCAATTGCAATATCGTGCATCGCGTATCTCTATCGAACACATAAAAAAAGGTCCGCAAGGCGCTGCCATTCCAGCGCCCCACGAACCTCAAAATGTTGAACCGAGGTATCGGGACTGAGGCGCTTACGCGCCAAAGCCGACATCGATCGGAAAAAGCAACGTCACCGCGTCAGGCAACACAGCCGAATAGACCGCCTACAAAAGAGGCGACATCGGGCGCGGAGAATCCGAACCAGCTGAAAAAGTAGAAGACGACGTTGATCAGATTCTGCGACAGGTCCAACAGCGGATTCAAAACGGTGCAAACGATATCCATAGTCACTCACTCCTCAATGTTCGTACTGCTGCTACCCCATTTGTTAACATGGCTTAAATCTGCCATGTGACGGCCTCGAACAGTTACGAATGTATCGAGGCATTCAACGCGGTTCGCCGCGTAAAGGGCCAATATGCGAACGCCACAGTACTTCATCGGAAGAAATGCTGTGCCGTAATAAGCGCCAGCATGATGCGCCTCCAATCGTGCCTGTCAAGCCCCCTTCCGTGCCAAAATGCGCTTAAAGCATTGAAAATAAATAATTTGCGGCATTTCATACCCCCGGATACCTGTCCAGATACGCACGAACAAGTCGGCTATTTCCAGTCGTTTGGGCATTCAAAACACCCGTTTCTCGTCCGAGGTGCATTCGGCGACGATACACTCTAAGGCGTCAAAAGGTCATCACACACGACGATTCAGCGTGCCATGTCCGAACCCAATGCACCAATTTGGGGCGCACATCAGCGTCCACTTCTGAGCCTTGATGAGGCGTGGGACTCGATCGCCCGCGAGGTTCAACCGTCGGCACACGAAACCGTGCGCCTTGAAGCAGCCTACGGGCGCACGCTCGCCGCGCCGGTCACGGCGACCGACGACTACCCGCCGTTCGACAAGGCCATGATGGACGGATTTGCCGTGCGCACCGAAGACTGCACGTCGCCCAATGCGACGCTGCGTATTATTGGTTCCGCGCCGGCCGGCGGTCAGTTCGGTTCAACGGTTCAGTCCGGCGAGGCCGTTCGCATCAACACGGGAGCGCCGGTCCCCAAGGGCGCCGATGCCGTCGTCCGCATCGAAGACACGTCGCTATCAAATGATGGCGCATCGGTTCGCCTTCATTTGGTGACTCGCTCTTATCAGAACATCACGCGCGCCGGCACGCATGCCCGCCGCGGCGATTTCATTCTCGCACCGCCGGTTCTGCTGGAGGCGCCGCAAATCGGCGTGCTCGCGGCCAATGGCTACGACACGGTCAACGTCTTCCCGACGATCCGCGTCGCCATTGCACCAACCGGCGATGAGCTTGTGCCGCCGGGCATGGCCCGCGGTCCGGGGCTGATCCACGAGAGCAACGGATCGATGCTGTCCGCGCTGATGCGACAGTTTGGCGCAACGCCGCATCATGTCGGAATCATACGAGACAACGACGACGAACTTCGTCAAAAGCTGAGCGAAGCGCTGGCGCAGCCGGTCTTGATCGCCGTCGGCGGCATGTCGATGGGCACGCTCGATCTGGTGCCGAAGGCGCTCGCAAGACTGGGCGTCGAGTGGCGTTTTCACGGCGTCAACATGCGGCCGGGAAAGCCCGTCGCTTACGGACGCGGA
This sequence comes from uncultured Planctomycetaceae bacterium, assembly GCA_964599535.1. GTDB lineage: Bacteria > Planctomycetota > Phycisphaerae > UBA1845 > UTPLA1 > JADJRI01. The sequence goes on along the minus strand of CAZRFP010000038.1, from coordinate 22,501 downwards.
CCGGCAGGGCAGCATGTCTTCGGACTCCCCGGCAATCCGGTCAGTGCCTATGTCTGTTCATGGCTTTTTGTGCGTATGGCCGTTCGCGGGCTGGCCGGACATGCCGTTCGACCGCCGCACACTTGGCGCGCGATGCTGACACGGCCCGTGAAGCCCTCCAGAGACGGAAGGCCTGCCTTTCTGCCGGCGCGCGTTTGGAATGACGCAGAGCAGGGGATGGTGGTTGAACCCTGCGGCTGGGGCGGATCGGGCGACCCCTTTGGCGCAGCATTGGCCAACGCGCTCATCGTGCGCCGCGAGCCTGCTGTTGCGGTCGACGCCGGCGACGCGGTGGATGTGATTCTAATCTCAAGCGAAGTGTAGAGACTCCGCCTCGAATCCGTCGGCAATCATCGGATGAGGGCGTGCCGAGCCGGCGTCCATTCATCACGCATGGCTGATCGCGCATACTTCAGGAGCGCGACGCGCGCAAAGCCATCGCTTGTCTACGCGATAAGCTTGGTGAATGGTGCCCCCCCCGTACGCGCAGCCGACGAGAAATGGGCGACCGGCGACCGAGAACGACCGCAATGCGATCAGTTCAACGTGTCCGGCGGGAGGAACAAGTCGTTCAGGTTCCCGGTGAACAACTGAATGACCAGATTGACAAAGAACAGGATGGCATAGATCGGCAGCAGCCCGCCGATTCCACCCAGCCCACCCAGCCCCGGAAGTAATCCAAACATCGGTTGCGTCTCCTCAACGTTGTCACGCGCTACGAGGTCAAACTGCCGGAAGTTTAACCGCGACATCGCCGGACTACCAGTCCGCCGATCCAAGACATGCCGACCCAACCGAAGCGAGTTTGCCGATCGGAGCACACCACAATTCCCTTGCAAACCTATCGTCTGCGGCGAGCGCTCGGGTGGACATCGAGATAGACGCGCGAAAGCTCCTCAACCGATCGAAAGCCGCCACGTGCCGCCACATCCGCCGGTGTCAGCTTGTCGCCGACGCAGGCCAGGATGCCGGCGGGGCCGATTCGCTCTCCCATGACCTGAACGAGACGGAGCGATTCGGAGTAAAACGCCGATTCGGCAGGATGCATGTTTGGAATGGCGAGCAACCGCTCGATCGATCGCGGCGCGGGAAATTCTCCAAACAGCCGGGCAAATTGCCGCCGTCGACACTGCGGTTCGATCGACAAGGCGAGGCCTTCGCTGATCGCGCCGGGCATCGGCTGATACTCGACCAGGGCGGCGATCATCAGGTGGGCGATTTCATGGGAGAGCGATGCCGAGAGCAGCATCGCATCGGTCTGAAACACATGAATCTCGTGCCCTTCGAGACGGCGGCCGCGCGACTGGATCACGCTGACGGCGCGCACATCTTCGCCTTGAGCTGCGGATTTCCGAAAGGACTCGGCGTTCGGATGCAGGTGTATGACGCAGGGGCTTGCCCACGGCACTTCACCATCATCGAGCGAAAACACGTCGGCGATTCGACTGAAGTGAAACGCGGCGGCCCGCGCGACGCGTGCCGCAATATCGGCATTCCGATGTCGAATGACGAAGCGCTCGCCATCGAGAGTCTGCCATTTGCCCGCTGAGCCGGCGGCGAAGGGTCCGATCCGTCGCCCGCACAACGAGGGGTCATATCGCTGCCGCAGCCGGCGTATGGCATGGTCGCGCCCTTCGCGCGCATCAACAACATTCGAGCGCTCGCCCAAAAATCGGGCGTAGGCCTCGGCCGCAAGGCGCTCGTCGCCGAGATTTTCATATGCCAAACCGCGCAGCATGTGAACGAATGTCGTCGCCTTGTCATTTCCTCCAACAACGGCCGCGCGCCGCAAGGCCAGCTTCCAATAGTCCGGCGGGTAAGCGGCGCGGTCGACATCTCGCGACAGGGCGTGGGCCATGCACTGAAGCCAGCGATCCAGAAGCGACGCCGGCGGCGGTACCGAGAGTTCGTCGCCCAGACGAAGCGCCGCGTCGTAGTAATAGAACGCCTCGTGAAAGTTCTTCGTGAGATAATCGTCGTCCCCCGCGCCGATGGCCGTTGTGCGATAATCCGGCAGCCATTCCCGACGCCGATCGGGCTGCAGCGCCGTCGCCTGGCGATACGTCACAAACGCCGGCTCGAACCACTCCAGCTCGATCCATTCGCGCGCCCGCGCCACGCGGGCGGGTGCTTCGGCGCGCCCCTGCCGAATCGACTTGAGAAGCCCGCGCGCCGCGGGATGGCTTTCATCGACGCGCAGCGCTGCTTCCAAGGCGCGCTCGCCCAAGTCGTAATTCTCGTCGGAAATCAGCTTCCGCGCCAGCGAGACATGCAAGGAGATGAACTCGGCCCGAACTTCCTCGTCGCTCGAATGAGCCGTCAGGCCGCGCTGGGCCGCCTCCAGGGCGGCTTCGATCCTGCCGGCGCGAAGGTGCTCCACGACACTTTGCCTTAAGCGGAGGGCGGGCGGCTCGACGCCCGAAGCCGACTGGGCGAGCGCCGACGGCGACATCAGGACAGTCAGAACAAAAACGATCCCGATCGCCCGGCCGGCGGAGACGCTGCCGCGATTGACCCGCGGATGGGCCGCTTTTCCGGAGCGGCACACTCTGCGTGTTGTGCCGATTTGATCGGTGCGGATGGTTGTCACTTTTTCTCCGTCGCTGCCGGCGGCACAATGCGCCGATATACTCTCTGGTTATAAGTATAGACCGAATCGGTCTCCCACAGGGCGTTTATCATCGGCCGTCTGGATCATTCATGCATCCCCTCCTGACGATACTGGTTCAATCCTTCGCGTTCCCACCCGGCGCGGCACTTCATTCAGTGGGAGCGGTTCGATTCGGTCCTGGCTCGAATCATCCCCATTCATACGACAAAGGAGCCGCCTGTCATGTTGCAGCATTTCATTCGCCTGTTTCTGGTTATCGCCGTGCTTGCCGTCGGCATGAGCTATGTCGAAAAGGGCAATCTCTTGCCCGACTATCGCATGGTGCTGATCATCGGCGCGCTGATTCTGGCGATCTGCGTCATCGCGGTTGAGATTCTCATCCCAAGAAAGAGCCTGCAGGCCCTGTCGGGCCTCTTCTTCGGCCTGATCGTCGGACTGCTGATCTCGTACGGGCTGACGGTCTTACTCGACGCGTTGTTGTATGTTTTCCTGCCGCCGGATCTTCATCCGACGGGCGACAAGGACCATCCGGCCGTCGCCATTACCAAGATTCTCCTTGGCATCATCATCTGCTATTACTGTGTCAGCTTTGTTCTTCAGACAAAGGACGACATCCGATTCGTCATTCCCTATGTCGAGTTTGCCAAACAGGTCAAGGGCGGAAGGCCCATCATTCTCGATACGTCGGTCATCATCGACGGCCGCATCGCCGAAATCTGCGACACCGGGGTCATCGACACCAAGCTTGTCGTGCCGCGATTCGTGCTGCACGAACTGCAGGCCGTCGCTGACTCGAACGACAAGCTCAAGCGCGTGCGCGGCCGCCGCGGGCTGGATGTGCTCAACAAGCTGCAAACCAAGGAGCATGTCGATATTGAAATCATGGAGCCGACGCTGTCCAAGGCCGAAGCCGGCGAAAGCGTCGATCTGAAGCTGCTGGCGCTTGCGCAACAGCTCGGCGGCCGGGTGGCGACAAACGACTACAACCTGAACAAGATCGGCAAGCTGCGGAATATCGACATTATCAACATCAATGACCTGGCCAACGCGATGAAGCCCATCGCCCTGCCCGGCGAGAGCATGAGCGTGAAGATCATCAAGCCCGGAGAGGAGCCGGGCCAGGGCATCGGTTATCTCGACGACGGCACGATGATCGTCGTCGAAGCGGGCCGCGAACGGATCGGCGAAACCGTTAACGTCGATGTGACGAGCGTCCTGCAGACATCGGCCGGCCGCATGATCTTCGCCCGTCTGGAGGGCGTGCCGCCTCAGCAACAGCCTCGGCGCAGACCACCGACCTCCAATCGCGGTTGAAAATTGAAGGGGAGTAAGTTGATCCATGCCTGACTTCACGCCGCATCAGCGGAAGATTATCGATCGGTATTACGATCATCGCGACGCCATCATGCTTGAGAAGCTGTCGGAGCTGGTGACGGAACTTTATCTCGCCGAGACCGACAAGAAGCGCGATCAGCTCTGGAAGCGCGTCGAAACGGCGATGTCCAATCTGAAAGTGAAGGAAGCCGTTGCAACTCGGATTCTTGCCGAGCGCAAGCCCGATTTGCTTGCCCGACATCTGAAAGACTGGATTGCCGCGGCGAAGTGACGAAGCGGCGCGCGTGCGGCACTTACAGCAACCGGGCCGCGAAGAAGTTTCGCTCGTCCATCTCAACGATCTCCAGCCCGAGTTCGCTTGCGATCCAGCGCATCGTCGCGTGCGAATAGAATGCAACGTGCGTCGGATCGCGTCCGTACCACCAATTAACAAACGCGGCTCGGCCGGGGTGAAACAGCGTGGTGACGATGAGCCAGCCGCGCGGCGCGAGCATGGACGCGAGTCGTTCGATTTCCTCGCGCGGCGCGGCGAGGTGTTCAAATGCTTCAGTGGAGATGATCGCGTCATACTTCGTGCCGGGGTCGGCGTGAAACCCATAGAGTGGATCGCAGCCCTCGGCGCAAAAGCCCACCCGGTTTAGCAGTGTCACGAGCACCTGGTTTTCGCCGCAGCCGAAGTCAATCACGCGCGCGGGCGGCGCGACGTGCCGGCGCAGCCGCCGAATGATGCGCTCGAGCATGTCGACGTAGGACGGACATTCGAGCGTGTTGTGATGATGCGCGTATCGTGCTCGCTCGTCCGCGATCGAGAGGTGCCATATCTTAGGCACCGATATCATGTCACAGCGCTGGCAGTGAAAGTAGGCGCGGTCGCTGTCTCGCGCGACGAATGCGCAGTGCGCGCGGCAGAGCGGACAATCATGCGTGTCGTGGTTCATGCGAAGCTAAGGATACTCATTGTTTCAGCCGCGCTGTGCGCGGGGTTTCGGATCAGATTCTCAATCACGCTCGCGGTGCGCAACCTTCGCCCGAGACCGTGTTTATCGGACGACAGGCCTGTGAAATCCCGCAACGCTCGCTCATTTGTGAGCTTATCGAATCTCAACTGGGAAATTCCTGCGTTTCGTGTGAGAAGCTCGTAACCTCCAAATATATCATATGTTAAGAGTTACACTATATTTTGTAAGGTTTTCGTTGACATCCACAAGATGTTGGGGTAAATCTGCTACTTGCCCTCAAGGGCATGTCGACGATTAACCGAAACAACTTCCGACGGAGTCTTGAAGTTCGGAAGGGGTTGAAAACGGCAGGACCGGCAACCCCATGTGGCGGCAGCGTCGACTCGACTGCGGGACTTTCGGAAAGAAGCAAACTGCGTGGCCGTGGCCCATCGCCGCCCGATTCGAGCGGCGGGACGGCAGTGACATTCTCTGAACCCCGCCGGCGCGAACGGCTATGTTCGATGCCGGCCTTGTGCAAGAAATACGTGGTGTGCGAATGGTGACTCTCCTGACGGATCGAACGAATGCAGGCGGCACGGATGCCGCCACCTCGTCGAATGGCGACTCGACCCAACTCACCGAGAACGCGCAGCGCGTCCTGCGCGCCCGTTATCTTGAAAAGGACGAATCCGGGAAGTGCGTCGAGACGCCCGACGATCTCTTTGATCGCGTTGCTTCAACGATGGCCGACGTTGAGCTTAAGTATGGCGGAAATCAGGCCTGCCGCAGTGAGTGGAAGATGCGGTTCAAGCGACTGATGATGTCGCGAAAGTTCATGCCGAACAGCCCGACGTTGATGAACGCCGGTCGATCGATGGGGATGCTCAGCGCGTGCTTCGTACTGCCCGTGCCCGATTCGATTGACGGCATTTTTGACTCAATCAAGCACACGGCGCTGATTCAGAAGGCCGGCGGCGGCACCGGCTTTGCATTTGACGCCCTGCGGCCGACGGGCGATTTCATCCGGTCGAGCGGTGGGACGACGAGCGGACCGATCAGTTTTTGGCGGGCCTTCAGCGAGGCGACCAACGCGATTCAGCAAGGCGCGTTTCGCCGCGGCGCGAACATGGGCATGATGTACATTCATCATCCTGACATTCTCAAGTTTCTCCATGCCAAACAGGATCTCACGCAGTTCACGAATTACAACATCTCCATCAAGATCACCGATGAGTGGATGGAGTCGTTCCTGCGCGAGCCGAACGGACCGCACCAGACGCGCAATCCGCGAAATGGGCAGGTGTTCTATCTGCCTCGCGACGTGGTCATCAGCGAATATGGCGTGAAGGACCTCATCCGCAAGGAAGACTACGACGGCAAGACGCCCGTCTACACGCGGCAGGAAATCTGGGACATCATCGTCAAGCACGCATGGCAGACCGGCGAGCCCGGCGTCGTCTTTATCGATCGCATTAATGAGGCCAACCCCACGCCGCACGTCGGCCGCATTGAGGCGACAAACCCCTGCGGCGAGCAGCCGCTCCTGCCCTACGAGGCGTGCAATCTCGGCAGCATCAATCTAGGCCTGTTTGTTCGGAATGAATGCACAGCCGAGGCCGAAGTGGACTGGGACGCCCTGCGCGAGACGGTTCACGAGAGCATCCGCTTTCTCGACAACGTCATCGATGCCAACAATTATCCGCTCGAACAGATTCACGACATCTGCAAGGCCAACCGGAAGATCGGCCTGGGCATCATGGGCTTCTCCGACGCGCTGTACAAGCTTGGCGTCGCATACAACTCGGATGAGGGCGTCGCGTGGGGCGAGCGTTTCATGAAGTTCGTCAACGATGAAAGCCACCAATATTCGGAGAAGCTCGCCATCGAGCGCGGCAACTTCCCCAACTGGGCCAACAGCCATTGGGACACGAAGTACCACCGCCCCATGCGAAACAGTTGCAGCACCACGGTCGCCCCGACCGGCACGATCAGCATCATCGCCGATTGCTCCGGCGGCATCGAGCCGATGTTCAGCCTCGCCTTTTTCCGCAACGTGTTGAAAGGACAGGACGAAGGCAAAGCGCCGATGATCGAAATCAATCGCATTTTTGAAAGGGTCGCGCGCGAGCGCGGCTTTTACAGCGAGGGAATCATGGATCGGATCGCCACGGAAGGCACCCTCGCTCATATTGACGGCATTCCGGAAGACGTGAAGCGCGTGTTCGTTTGCGCTCACGACATCCAGCCTGAGTGGCACGTCCGAATGCAGGCTGCTTTTCAGCGGCATTGCGACTCGTCGATCAGCAAGACCATCAACTTCGCGCATGACGCGAATCCGGACGACGTCGAAAAGATTTACCGCGACGCCTACGAATTGCGATGCAAGGGCGTGACGGTTTATCGCGACGGCTGCCGATCGAGCCAGCCGATGGCCCTTGCTGATTCCGACAAGAAGCACAAGTCCGCCGCCGCGCCCGAAAGCGCGCCGGAGTGCTGCTCTCGCCCGGTGCAAGTCGAGTCGACGCCCGCCGCGACGATCGACGTTAAGACGCCGACGATTCCGGATGCCCGAGAAGAACGCCCGCGGATCACGACCGAAACGAACCTGTTTGGCGAGCGCATCACCAAAGTGCAGACGCCGACGCCGATCATGGAGCCGAAGGAACTGCCGCCGATCACCAGCGGGATCCGCGTCCGACAGCAGACGCCCTTCGGCAACATGCACATCCAGATCACGGTCGATCCCCGGACGCAGCGCGAGCAGGAGGTCTTCGCTCAGCTCGGCAAGGGCGGCGATATCGCCAACAGCGATCTCGAAGCCATCTGCCGAATGATCAGCCTCTGGCTTCGCGCCGGTGGAAAGCTGATTCATGTGGTCAAGCAGTTGTCGGGCATCGGCTCGCATCTGCAGATTCCCACGCGCGACGGCAAGATCATGTCGCTCGGCGACGGGCTGGCGCAGGCCCTCAAGCGATATACCCGCGCCAAGGAGCGGCACGGACTGCGCGCTCTGCTGCTCGGCGAAATCGATCCGGCCGACATTGAGCGACCACCCGCCTCGCCCAAAAATGGAAACGGCAACGGTCATGACGAACAGGTGCCGGGTGCGGATTCGGATGTCGAATTCAATCTGACCGATCGTTTGCTTGCCGATGCCTGTGAAATGAACGATGTTGATGAGATGGATGATGTGGCGACGGACCTGACGCTGGATGCCAGCCGGTTCGCATTGCCGCCTGCGACGCTCGCCGCCCGTGCGGCATACCGGCTGAAATGCCCGGAATGCGGCGGCGATCTGGATATGGGAGAGGGATGCACCAAGTGTCACGCGTGCGGTTATGCCCAGTGTTGATCCCGGGCTGGCCGCTAGGAAAAAACCCGGTCGTTTTTTAATGGACGACGCGGGTCTCTGCCGATAGCGTCTTTTGGTGACATTATTTTTTGGAGGGCTGTCGGTCGAAGACTTGAACAGCGAGGGAGCTTAGGAAGCAGGCTTCTTTCCCCTCCGGAAAGCGTCGGGATCCCCCAGAGGGCCTCGACGCTTTCTTTTTGCGCCCGCCCCCCGCGAAGACAGCGGTACATAGCTCAGCGCCGGGATGATGCGTCCGCGATGAGCGAATTTGGCCTGCCGCGACAAAAACACCGCCCGCGCGCTTCGACTTACCAAGCGTCGCTGCTTTGCCCGTGCGACTACTTTTTCGCGTAAACGAAATCGAGTGTCAGCGTTTCGCCTTCCTTCAGCGAGATCTTTTTCTGCTGGCGCTGGAATGTCTCGTGCCAGATTTCGAGCTCATAGTCGCCGGGCGGCAGGCGCGTGATTTCGTAGTTCCCGCCGGCATCCGTCACGGCGTGAAAGGGATGCGAAACCACGCCGGCGAACGACGACATCCAGCCATGCACGTCGCACTTGACGGGAACCATGATCTCTTCTCGCGTAAAGGTTCGATCGGTTGTCATGCCGATGCGCGGCTGGCTGATGTTGAAAGGTGCGTTGCGCGTGGATCGGGCATGAACGTTGTGCGCCGTCGGATCGCTGTTCTTGATCGTCAGCGTCTGGCCGACCTGAATGCCCAGCACATGCGGCACATAAACACATCCGACCTGGTCGAGCACGACGGCCTCCGTGGGCACGGGGTAGCGCCCGCTGACGCCCTGCTTAATGTAAACGAACACATGCGGCACGCCGCCATCGGCGGATACTTCGCGACTTTGATCGCGTGCCCCTGCGCCGGCTCGGTGGCAGACGGGATCGCCGGCCATGCTGATCGCTCTGGCGGCGGGCCGATCGCCTTCGTAGCTGACGCGGCCCTTGATGACGGCGGCGCCGAATAGATCTGATGCCTCCGGCGTTGACGGGGCGGCTGTCCCGCCGGTTGCGCCATTCTTCGGTTCACTTTCGCTCGCTGGCGCGCCGCCAGGCCTGTCCGCTTTCTGCTTTTCAGGCGGCTTGGAGCAGGCTGAAAGAGGGAACGCGAGTGATAGAGCGAACGAAAACGTGAGACAGGTACGGGCGTGCATCGCTTCTCCTTTATGTTGGATGTCGTTTCCGCGGCACCCATGGAGGATGGTTTGACCATCGCGCCGCCGGGGCGCCGGCTGTGTCTTGATTCATGTGCTATACGAATGTGCCGCATTGTAGCGCGGTTTGCCGCGTTATGCCGCGCCAAAAGAAGGGTCTTCTCGCAATTTGCGAAGAAACCTGCGGACTCGCGCCGCGCGTTGCCGGCCCAGCGCGCGGCGGCCATATTGCGTCTCATAGAACCAGTCAATGAACTCGGGCATCTCGACAAGATCGTCGTTGGCCCGCGCCAGCCGCGTGGCGAATTCACGGGGCGTCGCGTGCAGCGGTTTGACGTGGCCCTTGTCAGCCAGCAACAACACCATTCGATCAAAGAAGCGTGCATCCGCCGGCCGCACGATCGGTCGTCCCTGCCGCTTTCCACCGGGCATGTACTCGCGCAGCATCAACGAGAGAATCCACGCGACGCGAAGCGCGAGCAACGCCAGCACGACACACAGCACCATCAGCAGCCAATAGAGTAGCCGCTGCCAAAGCACGAAAAATTCCGGACCCCAGAGCAGCTCGGCCAGCACGCCGCCGATGGACTTCGAATCGTCTCCTTCGCCGCTCACGATCGCCGAAAACCAGGCCGTCAGTCCGCGCACCAGTTCCTCTTTATTTCGTGCGTCGAAGGAAACAACCGAGGTCGACCACGAAAAACGCAGATAGTCCACCAGGCGCAGCATGTCGGCCCAGAGAGACGGCCGGCTGCGACGGCCTTCGACGGCCGATGGCGGTGTCGGATCGAAGATCGTCCATCCGACTTCGGGGAGCCACACTTCGACCCAGGCGTGAGCGTCGCGCTTTCGAAATTGATGAAAGCCGCCGACCTGGTTTAACTCTCCGCCGTGATAGCCGGTGACCAGCCGAGAAGGAATGTCAAGTGCCTGGCACATCAGCGTCATGGCCGACGCGAAGTACTCGCAGTGCCCGCGACGAGACTCAAAGAGAAAGTTGAGGATCGGATCGGCCTCGCGCCGTCCGCCGCCGCGATTGAGGGTGTATTCGAACCGATCCGAGACGAGATATTCACGAATGGCGCGTGCGATGGCTTCGTGGGCGCCGGCATCGGAGGCGCGACGACCCGCGGGAACGAGCGACTCCGCAAGCTCGCGCACGCGATCGGAGATAATCGACCGACTCTCGCTCCGTGGTCCGCCGCGCCAGGACGATGTCTTGATATAAGGCATGATCGAATCGGCCGCCGACCATACCGTATAATGCACCGACTTCCGTGATGTCGTTGCCGCCTCGAGGGCGAGATCGCGCCGATCAATGGAGACGCGGCCGATGTCCAACGAACCGATGTGCAGCGGCGGATACATGGAAAAGATCGCGCTGGTGCTCATCGATTCGAGCCAGACATCCTGTCGAATCAGTTTTTCCAGTTCGAATTGCTGCCGCAGATCGACGATCGGCAGCGGCGTTTCAGCAGTTGCGCCGGCCAGAACGCGCGGATGTGCCGTCGGCGCGTGCTGCCAGCGGCCGCGAAAATACTGATCAAACGTCAATCCGCGCATATACGGCTGGAAGGCCTCGTCGGTGATCAGCTTGCCGCCGACGCTGAAGCGCACGCGCATGATGGTGGCTTCGTCCGCGATGATGGGATCGTCGGTGAGTTCGATGACATCGCTGAAGCCTGTGACTGACGCCGGCACAAGCCCTTGCATGCGGCTGAATAATCCTCCCCGCCAGCCGCGGGGCGCGAAGATAAAAACGACCGACGCGAATCCGGCCAGCAGGATCGAACAGACAAACACGGTTCGCTTGATGCCCGCGCCGGACCATTCAACCGGCGTCGCCAGTCGCGGAGCCTGCGCGGCCCGCAGAATCGCCGCGCCGCCGTTCTGGCGCAATTCGACAGCGACCGCCTCGCGTTCTGCGTGAAAGTGCAGCAGCCACGCCAAACCGAACGTGATATCCACGAACACCGCCGCCGCAAACAGCGGGCTGGCCGTGACGAAGGCGCTGATGACGATCAGCAGGAACGAAATCAGTGCGATGAGTCCGGCGTCGCGGTGAGTTTGAAAATCGAAAAACTTGCAGCAGCAAAGCAGAATGATGAAGTGCGACAGGTCGATGATGTGGACCGTCTGCTCTTCCTGCGGAAAGAACATTTCGTAAACCAGATACGCCGTCGCCCCGACGACGCCGAGGTAGATCATCCACCGCGGCGGCGTTCTCGGTCCGGCGCGAAGAAACCAAACGCAACTGCCCAGCGCGCTGGCCACGGCGATTGCGAAGATTCCCCAAGATTCCTCGACTTCGACCGCGGGCGCCATGTTGATCAGCGCGAGGAAAAGCAGGCTGAGGTGCATTTTGCCGAGGTGCTTCATCCGTGCATCCTCCGCAGCGCCTGCGCCATGGTCGTGCGTTGAACGCCCGGAGACCGGCGTTCAGTGGGCGCCAATGTACCCCGTGACGCCATCAACTCGGTAAATGCGGGATGATCCGGCCAATCAAAGCTGGCATCGAACAGCGGCGCTCCCGGCACGTAAACCGTCGTTGGGCCGAGCGCGCGATTGATGGCGCGGGTCGCTGCCCGCATGTCTTCGTCCTGATTCGCGCCGAAAAGCAGACACGGCGCGTTCCAATGCGCCGGCCACGGCTGCTTGTATATCTGGCCGGCCAGTTCAAAATTTGTGTTCAGCGATCGAATCGCCAACTCGGTCAGCATGCGCGGTCGATAGGCGCGGCCGGACCCCGGCGGCAGGACGACAAACGGCTCTCCGCCGCAGATGAGGCCGACGCGTGCGCCGCGCTCGAGGGCATCGCAGATCACGGTGGCGGCGGCACTGATGGCTGCATCGAGTCGGCGCGTCTGGTCGGCGTCGTGTGGGCGAATACGTGTGTTCACCACACACCACAACTGAAAGCTGCGCGGCCGGGCCATCTCGCGCACCATCAATCGACCGCGGCCAGCGCTGCGACGCCAATGAATGCGCCGGGGATTGTCGCCCTCGCGAAACTCGCGGACGCCGTAGAATTCTTCATCACCCCGCTGCCATCCGAGTGCAATGCTGCCGCCGGACGTCTCGGCGGCGGGCGCGCCGACGGTCGTATCCTTCGTCATTCGCGCCAGCGGCGGAAAGATCACGACCTCCTGCCTCGACTCATGACGCATCGACTTGACAAAGAGATGAAACGGAAAGCGCGTGGATACGCGCATCGTTGTCAGCACCAGCCGGCCGCGTGCGGCGGGCGTGACGATGGCCGTCACAGTGGCCGTTACGCCCGGTCCGATCGAGGGCACGAAGACTTCCGGCCGGATGGACACGCCACGGCGGGGAAGCACATCTTCGATCAGGAGGTTTCGCGCGACGCCGATGCGCCCACGATTGGTCACGATGTATCGAATCACAAACGGCTGCCCGGCGACGGCGGTATCGGGTACGACGCGTCGAATGGAAATCAGCGGCAGCGTTCGCCAGCCATGGAAGGCGTTGATCAGCACCGCGCCGGCGCAAAAGCCGAAGATGGCGACGAGCAGATTCACGTCGGCATCGAGCGCGGCCAGTCCGATCAGCGTGGTCCCCAGAATGAACCACAGCCCGCCCATCGTCGGGCGAAAGCCGACCGCAATGATGCGCGGGCGCGACGAAAACAATCGAAATCGGCGCTTCATGGTTGGGGGCACCGGTGCGTCAGCTTGGGGCACTGACGCTTTCGAGAATCTCCAGCAAAATCTGATCGGCCGAGGCTGAGTGGCCTTCGCGCAGGTACGACTTACTGACGATGCGATGGGCGAAGACCGGCCGCACGAGCAGCTTGAAGTCGTCGGGCACGGCGTAGTCGCGCCCGTGCAGCAGCGCCGACGCCCGCGCCGCCCGCAACAGCGCCAGCGCGCCGCGCGGAGAGACGCCGACTTCGATGGCATCATGGCGTCGCGTGGCTTCGACCACATCCTGCAAGTAGTCCATCAATGCATCGTCTACGCGAATGCCGTCGACGAGCGCCTGCAGCGCCAACACCTCGCGGGCCTTCATCACCGGCGCGAGCGTCTCCAGCGCCGTGCGATCAGGTTGATCGCGGAGAATCTGCCGTTCATCCTCGCGTGAGGGATATCCGATGCGTATGCGCAGGATGAAGCGATCGAGCTGATTCTCCGGCAGGAAGTAGGTGCCCTCGAATTCAAACGGATTCTGCGTGGCGATCACCATGAAGGGCCGCTCGATCGGAACTGCCCGGCCTTCAACGCTGACCTGGGCTTCGTCCATGACTTCGAGAAGGGCCGACTGGGAGCGCGGTGTCGTGCGGTTAATTTCGTCGGCCAGAACGATATTGGCGAAGATCGGCCCGTGCTTGAAGACGAACGATCCCGTCGACTCGTTATAGACGCTGACGCCGAGAATGTCGGACGGAAGCAGATCGGGCGTCATCTGTACGCGCGAAAACGTGCAGTCGATGCTGCGAGCGACGGCCTTGGCGAGTACGGTCTTGCCGACGCCGGGCACGTCTTCGATCAGCACATGGCCGCGGGCGAAAAGTCCGATCAACAGCTCGGTGATCGCCTCGGTTTTTCCGATGAAGACGGACTCGATGTTGGCCCGCAACATCTGTAGCCGCTCCAGCAGGCCGGCGTGCTCTTTCATCATCTGTGGGTTCATTTCGTTGGTCGCCCTTGGCGTTACTTTTTCGACGGCCGCGGCTTGTCCGACGGCCGAGTTGCGTCACGGCTTCATTATACGCCGAACGGGCCGCCAGAGGTCGAAAACAATGGCGATGATCTGCGCCCCAAAGACGAGGCCGAACGCGCCCCCGCCGACGACGATGAGCAGGATGAACCCATCGTGCAACCGTGCGAGCCACCATCCGGCGAAGTCGAGCGCAAGGGCGATCATCGGCAAGGGCGTCCACAGTGTTCGCCATCGCGCCGGGATGCGCGTCGCGGCAAAAAGCAGCCCGACGACAAGCGTGAACATCGGAATCGAAAGCATGTGAATGTGGCTGACGAGCACCAGTCGCGGAACGATGTACTGCGGCGGCGCGCGGTGTCGTTCGACGGATGCGGTCGTCACCGTCGTCAGCAGTGGGGCCATCATCTCGTGGTCGACCGTCAGATCGTCCGGTCCGAAGGGGGCGCGCTTGCCGATCTCCTCGCCGCCGCTTTGGGCGTGGCAGCGCATGCAGTGGCGAATGAGTACGCGCTCGGGCGTGCGCCGGGCCTCGCCTGCTTCGAGATCGGCCTTTGCACCGCCTGATTTCAGCCAGGTCTCCAGGACGGTGTAGTCATCATCATCACTGACATACTGCCGCATCGTGCCGCGAAGCATGGTGAGCATGCGCGAGGGAATCTCGTCGTTGACGCGCCGCGACAGATCGAGTCCGGAATAGACGGCGCGAACGTCGTCGAGCGAAAGGCCCGGTCGGCCGTCGGCCAGGGCGTGGCTGTGGTGGATGTTGGCCAGTGCGACAAGATAGCCTGTACCGACGATCGCGAGAAACGCCGTGAGCATCACTCTCACGCCGGCCGGAAGCGCCGGCAAGGAGAGGATCGTTCGAGTTTCCATTTCTTGCGGCGTCATGGATAAGCTCGTGCCACGAATGCGGCCCTTGTCTCCTGGAAGCTCTCACTAACTGCTCACGCCGGCGAGAGGCCGGCACGACATTGCTGTTCGGCAATCGTCGCGAATCAACCGAGGCTGCACAGCAATTCGTCCACGACCAGACGCACCGATTCGTCAAACGGCTTCGTCAATTTTGCGCCAGCCGCGCGTTCGTGGCCGCCACCGCCGAATTTTCCGGCCACGGCCGCGACATTGACATCTCGCTTGCTGCGCAGACTGACGCGCACCGGTTCGCCGTCGCCGTCCGGCTCGATGAACATAGCGCTGGCGACGACGGAACCGGCGCGATGCGTCTCGTTGATGATCTCCTCGGTCATGTTTGCGTTGGCGCCGCACTGCCGCAGCATCTCGCGCGTCACGCGGATCACCGCCAGCCGTCCGCCGGCCAGCAATTCGAATGACGATATCACCGCGCCCATCAGCCGAACGCGCGGCTCCGGCTCGGACAGATACAGCCGTTCATAAAGTAAGTTCGGTCGCGCGCCGGCGGCGATGAGCATGGCCGCGGAGGCGAAGACTGTCGCATCGGCGTTGGAATGGCGAAACCAGCCGGTGTCCGTCGCCAATCCCGCGAAGAGCAGTGTCGCCGTATCGGCATCGATGGGCCATCCTGCGGCATCGCACAGCCTCGCGACGATCTGCGTGCAGGCGCCGGCCGACGTATCGAGCAGAATCTCGTCAACGATCGGATCGCGCGTCACATGATGATCGATCGCCAGCTTCGCGCATGACGCGCGGGCGATGGCGTCTGCAACGCCTTCCAACTGCGCGACGGCGCAGGTATCGACAATGAGAATCAGATCGGTTGCCGCGAGCGCGGCATCAACAAGCCGGCCGGCGTCGTTTCCTTTCGGCCAGATGCGCGCCGATGCTGCGTCGGGCAGAAAATCGTAGCGCGGTGGAATCGGCTCGTGAAAATAGACGGCTACCTCTTTTTCGAGCGATGCCAGAACGCAACCTGCCGCCAGTGCAGAGCCGATGGCATCGCCGTCGGCGCGGGCGTGCGTCGTGACGATGACACGGCGAGCCTGCGTGATACGCTTCGTGGCCGCCGTCAGGTCAATTTCGACCGGTCGATCCATTCATCTGACTCCCGCGTTGCCCACCACTTCCTTACGGTCGCGGCTATGTTCGGCCAGCGTCGGACACGATCCGACGCACGACTTCGACATCCTGCCGAATCTGTTCTGTCAACGCCGCGCGGCCGTCGAACTTCCGCTGATCGCGTAGCCGGGCGATCAGTTCCAGCCGCACGATGACGCCATAATAGTCGCCTTCGCTGTCGAGCAGAAACGCCTCGACACTGTGCGACGCGCCGCCGAGGGTCGGTCGACGGCCGATGCTCACCGCTGCCGGCCGCCGCGCGCCTTCGACATCGGCCGTCGCCGCGTACACGCCGTCCATGGGAATCAACTGTGCGCCGACATCGAGATTGATCGTCGGATAGCCGAGCGACTTGCCCTCGCCTGCTCCGCGGATGACTTCACCAATGAGCGTGTACGGCCTACCGAGACATGCCGCCGCGCGGGCGACGTCGCCGGTTCCAAGGAGCCGCCTTACGCCGGTGCTGGAGACGACCATCGGCGCAGCGTCGCCTTCGCAATGGACCTGAAACGGCTCGACGACATGAACCTGAAAGCCGCCTTTGGGCGAAAGCGCCCGCAGTGTCTCCACATCGCCCTGCCGACCGCGTCCGAAGCCGAAGTCGGGGCCTTCGACGATGTATGACGGGTGTATTCGTTTAACCAGAATCTCGCGCACGAAATCTTCGGCCGACAGCGAAAGCAGCGGCCAATCGGTGTCGAGGCGTACGACGGCATCGGCTCCGGCCGCGGCGAGCTGTTTTGCCTTCTCGTCCCAGAGCGTAAGCCGCTTCGGCGCATGTTCGGGGCGTAGCAATTCAACCGGGTGCGGCTCGAATGTCATTGCCATGACGGCAGCGCTGGAGACATGAGCCAGCGCCCGCGCCGTGCGGAGGATGCGCTGATGGCCAAGATGCACGCCGTCGAAATTGCCGACGGTCAGCACCGCGCCGCGCATGGCCGGATCGACATGTTCGGTACCGAGAAAAAAACGCATACGCCGCCCATCAACCGGCTGCGCCCTCGCGCCGCCCTTGCCTTATACAACGTCTAGCGGACAGTGCTTTTCGCGCGTTCGGCGGTCGGCGCTTACCGCGTCGCGGCCCGCTCGCGCTGCAAGCGCAACGCGTTGAGCACAACGGTCAGCGAACTGAGCATCATCGCCGCCGCCGCCCACATCGGCGAGAGCCGCCCCGCCGCCGCGAGCGGGATCATAAGAACATTGTAGAAGAACGCCCAGAAGAGGTTCTGCCGGATGATGCGGCCGGCCGCGCGGGCCAGCTCGATCGCATCGGCCACGAGCAGGGGTGTCGAGCCGATGAGCTGAATGTCGGCCGCGTCACAGGCGGTCTGCGCTCCGGCGGCAAATGCGATGCCTACGTCGGCGGCCGCGAGCGCCGCGGCGTCGTTCACGCCGTCGCCGACCATTGCCACGCGCACTCCATTCTGTTCATCGCGAACATCTCGAATTCGCCGCGCCTTTTGTTCCGGAGAAACATCGGATGTCACGGCGCTGCCGCTCAGTCCGATCTCGTGTGCAATGGCCTTTGCCGCCAAGCGGCTGTCGCCTGTCAGTATCTCGCTGCGCACGCCCAGCCGTGCCAGCCGTTCGATCGCCTCGCGAGCCGACGGGCGAACCCTGTCGCGCAGCAGAAACGCGCCGGCCGGCCTGCTGTCGATCCAGACGCCGACGCTTGTGACGCCGGCGTCGGCTGAGCCGACTTGCTCAGCCATCTCCATATCAGGCGTCGTCGACAATGCCGAGCTTGAAGCGCAATCGACATCGCTCTCAATTGCGCCGGCGCGAGCGGCGATCGCGCGCTTGCCTACGGCAATCCGCCGACCGTTTATCTCCGCCGTTACGCCTTCGCCGGGCACCACTTGAAACGAATCGACCTCCGTCAGCGTCAGACCGCGCTTCCGCGCTTCGGCGACAATCGCCTTTGCCAGCGGATGAGAGGCGTATCGCTCCGCCGCCGCCGCAAGCGCCAGCAGTCGATCTTCACTCCAATCGCCGTGCGGCCGAATGCCGATGACGACGGGGCGACCAATGGTCAGCGTGCCCGTCTTGTCCCAGATGACCACATCGAGCCGGCCCGCGGATTCAAGCGCGGCTGCATCGCGCACGAGAATGCCCCGCAGCGCCGCCATCCCGGTCGCGACGGTCACGACCGTCGGCGTGGCCAATCCCAAGGCACAGGGACACGCCACGACGAGCACCGCCGCCGCGGCCCGCGCTGCATCGGATGCGCGATCCGAGCCGCCGATCAGGAGCCATCCGGCAAATGCGCCCAGCGCCGCCAGAAGAACGATCGGCACAAACACCGCAGCAACGCGATCGGCCACGCGCTGTGATTCGGTGCGGCTGGCCTGCGACCGGCGAACGAGTTCCACGATTCGGCCCAGGGCCGATCGTGCACCGGTCGTCGTCGCGCGAATCACAATACGGCCTTCGACCACGATGGAACCGCCGAGCACGGTGTCGCCCGTCTGTCGTCGAATCGGCATCGGCTCTCCGGTCATCAGACTTTCGTCGATGGCGGCTTCGCCTTCGATGATTTCGCCATCCACCGGCGCAGGCTCGAGCGCCGGGACGACAATCTCATCGCCGACGACGATTCGCTCGACGGGCGTCGAAACGATGTCTCCGTCGCGGCGCATGAGCGCTTCGCGCGGGGCGTGCCTTGCCAGCGCCGACATCGCCGAGGCGGCGCGGGCCTTGGCGCGAGCCTCGAGATACCGCCCGATGCAGACGAATGCAAGGATCATGCCGGCCGCATCGAGATGGATGAACGACGCGTCACGTGCCACGAAGACGCCCCAGAGGCTGCTCATCAGTGCCGCGAGCACGCCGAGCGTTATGAGCAGGTCCATGTTGCCGACGCCCTTGAGCGCCGAGCGAAGACCGCCGACGAGAATCGGCGCAGCGCCGGGGCTGACGGCCATCATCACGAGCAGAATCATCTGCATGTATCGCGCGGTTGCCTGCTTCTCGAAGGTGTGCCCCCAGAGCACATGCATGGCATGATCGAGCACCATGACAGGCAGTGCCAGACCAATGACCTGGATCATGCCCTGGCGATGACGGCGAATCGTCTCGCGCGCGTCGGCGTCGCCGGCGATGCGATCAAGCAGTTGACGCCCGCCCGCGACGATCTCCGCGTCGTAGCCGGCGCGGCGCACGGCTTCGATCAACGCCTGGTCGATCGCGCCGCTCTCAATCGCCACGCTGGCCGACTCGGCCAGCAGATTCACGACCGGCTCGCGCGCGCCAGGCACGCTTCCGAGAGCGCGCTCGACGCGCCCGACGCATGCGCCGCAAGTCATGCCGATGATTCGCAGATGAGCCTGCTTGGACACGGAAGGAACTTACCCGGAGGTGCGATCGGATTGAAGCGACGCGGATTCCGACGCGGCATCGGCTGACGCGCTCGCTTTCGCGATGCGAAAGCCGCCGACGCCGAAGCCCGCTGAAATAACGGCATCCATCAGTTGAGCCATCGACGTATCGCTTTCATGAAACTCCACCACGGCGCTATTTGATCTCAAATCAACGCGACAGCCGGTCGCGCCGGCCTGGATGAGCGCGGCGGAAATGCTCTGAACGCAGTGATCGCACTTCATGCCGGTGATGTCGATTTGACAGCGCTTCACCGCCGCAGCCTCGCTTTCTCACACCACGAACGCCTCGTGGCAGAGCGATTCTAGCGCGTTTTCGAGAAAGTCAACCGCGTTCACCGCCGTCAGCAAATCGATCATCCGAGATTTGTCGCCGCCGAGTGCGGGCTTTGTTCGCCCCGCTTCCGTACCATTGAGCGCGATCTGCAACTGCATCCGCGTCCGCATGAAAAGCGACGGCCACAAGACGCTGCCCACCGCCACCGCCGCCGGCACAAACGTCTTGCCGTAGGCCGGCTCGCCGTCGTACTCCAGCGCGTGCTCCAGCAGCGCGGCCGGCGCCTGGCCGGTGCGATAACCGGATGCGGCCATGTGGGCGACATGCGACTGATCGAGGCACACGAGACCGGTCACATCGAGCGGCACGACGCTGATCGGCAGTCCGGACGTCAGCACACGCGCAGCCGCGTCCGGATCGCGATGAAAGTTGAACTCGACATGTTCGCCGACATTTCCGCGACACCAGACCGCGCCGCCGCAAACGACGATGCGCGCGGCGCGCTTCATCAGCTCCGGTGCAGCCTCCAGCATCGCCGCGACGTTTGTCAGCGGGCCGAGCGCCAGAATCTGCAGTGCGCCGTTTGCCTCGCGGAGCGCGCGTTCATAGACCGCTTCGAAAGGCTCCGGCGGCGCGCCGGCCGGCGTGGGCGCGTTCCAGTTGCCCAGCCCGTCTTCGCCGTAGACCTCGCGGCGATCGCTGAGGCTCGCGCCCGGCTGCTCCAGCCCCAGCCCGACAACAGGACGCACCGGCGGACGCAGCGCGTCGAACATCCGCAGAATATTCGACAAGGCCTGATTGAGCGGCACGCAACCTGCGACGGCGACGACGGCGCGCACATCGAGTGCGTCCGATGCCAGCGCCAGCGACAGACCGACGGCGTCGTCCAGCCCCATATCCGTATCAATCAGCACCGGCGTCGCCATCACGCGCTCCTTTCAAGACTCGCGCACTGGCCGAACCCATCGGACGCATTATCAAATGGCGCGGCGGCGGGGTCAATCAAATTAGAGCGCCATCAAGCGATTCCCCGCGAAATTCACGTCTTCTACACACGCCTTTTGACGCATGATAGGATACACTTTCACAAGAGCGGCGTTCTCAATGGACCGGAAAATCCGTGGCGAATCACGGATGCCGGCCGGGAGCTATCGGGAATGGAAGCGGTTACCACGCCCTATGAGCAGGAACCTGTCGACAATGAGACAGGCCCGGCTCGGTATCTGAATCGCGAGTTGGGCTGGCTGAGGTTCAATCTGCGCGTGCTGCATCAGGCGATGGATCGAGACGTGCCGCTGCTGGAGCGCGTCAAGTTTCTGCAGATATTCACGTCCAACCTCGACGAATTCTTCATGAAGCGCGTCGGCGGACTGAAGCGGCAGGTCTCCGCCAATGTGAACGCCCTGTCGTTTGACGGGCTGACGCCTCAGCAGCAGCTCGCGGCCATCCGCCAAGCCGTGCTGCCCATGCTCGGCATGGCGGCCGAGTGCATCCAGAACGACATCAAGCCGGCGCTGGCGCAGCAGGGCGTTTTTCTGCTGAAGTGGCCCGAACTTTCAGACGCCGAGCGCAACTATGCACGCGAGCACTTCCGCTCCAACGTCTATCCCATTCTGACGCCGATGGCGGTCGATCCGGGTCATCCATTCCCGTTCCTGTCAAATCTCTCGCTGTCGCTGGGCGTGAAGCTTTACCATCCAAAGCAGGAAGAGCGTCTCTTCGCCCGCGTTAAAGTGCCCAACATGATTCCAAGCTGGCTTCGGCTCGACCTTGACGAAAACAAGGGTCGGCACCGTTTTGTCAGCCTGCTGGAAATCATCAAGGAAAACCTCGGCTCGCTGTTTTCGGGCATGCACGTGTTGAGCGTGACGCCCTTTCGCGTGACACGTAACGCCGACGTCGAGCGCGACGAGGAAGATGCGGAAGATCTGCTCGAACTGGTCGAACAGGAACTTCGCGATCGGCGCTTCGAACGCATCGTACGCGTCGGGCATGACCCGAGCGCTGATCCGTGGACGCTGCAATTTCTCATGCGCGAGCTGGAACTGACCGAGCAGGACGTCTACGAACTGCCGGCCGGACTCGAATACACCACGCTCGCGCCGATCTACGAACTTGATCTGCCGGGCTGTAAATATCCCGCATGGACGCCGACGTTGCCGCCGCGCCTGTCCGACGATCAGGCTGATATCTTCAGCGTGATCCGCAACGGCGATCTGCTCGTGCACCATCCTTACGAGAGCTTCATCGACAGCGTCGAGCGATTCATTCGCACGGCCGCCGAAGATGCGCGCGTCCACGCCATCAAGATCACGCTCTACCGCATCGGTGACAGCCGCAGCCTGATGGACAGCCTGATTCACGCGGCCGAAGAGGGCAAGCAAGTCGTCTGCCTTGTCGAATTGAAAGCGCGCTTCGACGAGCAGCGCAACATCTTCTGGGCGCACCAACTCGAGCGCGCCGGTGTTCACGTCGTTTATGGCGTCGTCGGCTTGAAGACGCACACGAAGCTGGCGCTCGTTGTTCGGCAGGAGGCCGATCGCCTGCGGAGCTATGTCCACGTCGGAACGGGAAACTACAACGCCCAGACGGCGCGACTCTATACCGACATCGGCCTGTTCACCTGTCGGCCGCACATCACCGAAGAAGTCGTCGAGCTGTTTCACTTTTTGACCGGCCGCTCGCTCAA
>CAZRFP010000037.1:22122-29245 GCA_964599535.1 uncultured Planctomycetaceae bacterium | reverse complement strand
AGCGGCCGTTTCTTGACGCGGTGCGGGGGCGATGTTACAAACATTGAAGCGCTCGCCTTCCCTGGCGTGGCGTTATCGGCCGCGTACCCAAGTGGACCAAGGGGACGGATTGCAAATCCGTTATTCGCCGGTTCGAATCCGGCCGCGGCCTTCGTTTGAGCTGTTGAGAGTCTTAATCGCGGAATCATCGGGCCGCCGCAATGCACGCCAACGTCAAACAGCAGGTGTTTTTCGTCGTCGACACGCATCCTACTGCGCTCGTTCTGATCGCTTTCCGCACGAACACTTATGATCGGGATGTTCGCGCGCGGGCCGCATACATACGCCGCCATAGCGGCTCTTGCGCCTAAAGGATCAACCTTATGCTTGGCAAAGGCAGGAAGCACTCCAAGCCGGCCGCTGCCGGTTCAAATTCAGATGGAATCCCCAACGCCGAGTTAGACGTGCTCATGTGCGTCTGGAAGGAGGGGCCTGTCACAGCGCGCCGCATCCGCGAGATGATGAAGCGGCATCGACCGATGGCGCATGGTTCCGTCGTTACACTTCTATCGCGCCTGGAGTCGAAGGGCCATGTCAGCCGTGAAAAGGGGCAGGTTGGCAAGGCGTTCCTGTTTCGAGCACGAACCGGACCGGAAGTGACCCATCGCAAGATGCTTCGCGACATGCTGGGCCGCGTATTCGACGGCGACCTCTCCGCGATGATCGCCGCGGTCCTCGAGGCCGAACCTCCGACGCCTGAGCAGTTGGGCGATATTCAACGCCTCGTCGCGTCCGCACGCACGCGCACGCGCCGGAAGACGCGAGACTGATCGCCGATCTTTGCTTTCGGCCGCGCCCTTGTTTAAATTGTCGCGTCATGTCCAAGGTCGCGCCATCCTCTTCACACTCTCCCGAAGTACTCTCGACGCGCGAAGGCTATGACATCTGGGCCGACTTCTACGATCAGGACGACAACCCGCTTGTCCGCATCGAAGAGCCGATCATGGAGAATCTGATCGGATCCTGCACCGGGCTGAACGTTCTCGATGTGGGCTGCGGCACGGGAAGATGGAGCGCCAAGCTCGCGACCAGCGGCGCGCGCGTCACGGCCTTCGACTTTTCGGTCGGTATGTTAAAGCGGGCGCGGGCCAAGCCGGGGTGCGATTCGGTCCGCTTCCTCGTGCATGACATTTCCAGCGATTTGCCTTTTCAAGGCGCGGCATTTGATCGCGTGACCTGCTGCCTCGTGCTCGATCACGTCGCCGATCTTGTCCGCTTGTTCCGCGAGATGGGGCGCGTGTGTCGGCCGGACGGCTTTATCACCGTATCGACCATGCACCCGGCGCTGATGCTCAAGGGAACGCAGGCGCGATTTCACGATCCGGCCACCGGCCAGGAAGTGCGCCCGCGCAGCGAGCCGCATCTGATCTGCGACTATGTCAATGCGTGCGTGGCCGCCGGGCTTCGCATTGAGCACATCGGCGAACACGCCGTCGACGAGGCGCTGGCCGCCGTCTGCCCGCGCGCCGTGAAATACCTTGCCTGGCCGATGCTCCTCGTCATGAAGCTCCGTCCGTGATGCCCCGGCGGCGACTTAGAGAAAGCCGATGATCGATCCGAACCACGTGCTGATACGCTGCCCGCAAGGCCACGAACTGCAGGCCGCGCGCGATGATCTGGACAAGGAGCTGGCCTGCCCGATCTGCAATACGACATTTCTCGCGCGAGAAAAGCCGGCATCAACGCCGGACGCGCCGGCAACGTCCGCCGCGACAAGCGTCGACCGCGCCGCCGGCGTTGATTACGCACCTGTCGAAGAAATCAGAAATGTAAGTCGCGTGAAGTATCCGGCTTATACGACTTGGCTGCTCGGTTTGTGGGTGGCCGTCCTGGTCTGGGTGACGATCAAGATCATCCTGAAAACGCTGAATCCCGCGATGGCGGACGCGGAGTCGCTTCGGCAGTCGTCGCTGCCCGTGTTCATGCTCGTGGGGATTGTCGATTGCTCGGCGATACTCTGCCTGCCCGTGGTGCTTGTGCTTCAACTGATGTGGATATTCCGCATCCACAAGGACGCGAGGCGCTACGGCCACTACGACACGATTGAGCCGATGCTGGCGCTGATCCTCTCGTTCATACCTTTCCTCAATGTGCCTTGGACGGCGTTCGCCATGCTCCGGCTCGCCGTCTTTTCCGCACAGGGAGATCGCGCGAAGAACACCGAAGCCGCGTCAGCCGTCCACGCCGCGAAGGCCTGCCTCGTGACCGGGCTGCTCGTTGCCGTCAGCTTTGGCTTCATCTTCATGCTGGCGATCGTGTCAGGCTATCAGGCTCATAGCATCGCGCTTCAGCAGGGCATCGCGCCCAACTCGCCTGAGATGCATCAGCGCATCGCCGAAGCCGCGGCCCTCTCGCCTGTTTTTGCCATCGCGCTGCAACTGATCTGCACCGCCAGCGTGGTGACGTACGTCTTCGCCGTGCGCCGTCTTGAGGCATCGCTCTACGAGCGCCTCGGCGCGATCCCGCGCTAGGCGTTGGATTACTCGCCTTTGCGAGAGCGGCTTTCTCGCAGCGCCCTCGCCTCATCGGAGAACGTGGCGGCGCCGTGTGCATCGCCGCGCTCCAGACAAAGCAAACCCATCAGCTCCAGCGAATCCGCCAGATCAGGATGGTCGGCCGCCATCGCACCGCGCTCCACGGCCGCGCGCCGCATGGCCAGCGCCGCCGAACATTCGCGCTCGGCTTCATCGAGCCGATTCAGTCTGTGCAGCGTGAGCGCGAGGCTGTGCATCGCGCGGGCGATGTAGAGATGCTCTTCGCCCAGGCCCTGTCGAAGAATCACGAGCACGCGGCGAAAATACGTCTCCGCCTCTTCGTACTCGCCCAGATCGTACAGCAGCTTTGCGTAGTTGTTTGTGGACTTCTGCACATCCGGATGCACCTCGCCCAGTGCCTCGACACGCAGACGAATAGCCTCCAGATAGTAATGCTTGGCCTGGTCCAGCCGCCGCTCCGCGCGGGCCAGCGCGCCGAGATTATTCAGCGTCTCGGCGAGATTCGCCTTGCACTCGGCCAGCGCGCCGACGGTGGGCGCCGTCCCCATTTGAAGATCGTCCATCAGCGACTTACGCATTGACATGGCGTCAAGATAGAAGTTTCTCGCTTCATCGAGCCGGCCGCGCGTCTTCATCACCAGACCGAGATTGTTCAGATTGACGGCGATGCCCTCGTGCGGCGGACCGTGCAGGGCGCGCTCGTGCGAGAGCGCCGCGCGAAACAGATTCTCGGCTTCGTCGATGTCGCCCCGAAGAAAGCTGTTTTCACCGAGATGTCGCATCGTCTCGGTCGTATCGGCGTGGATGTCGCCGAGCAGCTTGCGGCGAATCTCCAGCGCCTTGCGCAGCTGATGATCGGCCTTGTCATACTCGAAGAAGCTGCGATGCAGATTGCCCAGCGTGTGCCGCACCGACGCCGCGACGATCGGTTCGTCCGCCAGTTCGCGATCAACCAGCTTCGCCGCTTCGTCGATCGTCTCGCGCACCGTCACATCCTTATCGCCTTTCTTCCACGGATCGGGCGATTCATAGATGCGCACGAGAATCTGATTAAACCGCCGGATGCGCTGTGCCTCGCGCGTCGCCTCCCGCCACATCCACGCACCCGCCGCGAGCATTGAGAGCACGAGCGCCGCCGCCAGTCCCAGCGGCAGCCGATGGCGCGCTGCGAACTTGCGAAACTGATAGACCGCGCTCGGCGGCCGCGCCAGGATCGGATAGCCCTGCCGAAAGCGGCGCACATCGTCCAACAGCGCCGATACGCTCTGGTAGCGCCGCTCAGGCTCCTTTTCGAGCGCCTTCGACGCGATGATCGAGAGATCCGTCGGCACGCCCGGCATCGCGCGATCCGCCGCGAGCGGTACTTCCTCGCAAATCACGCGCACCGCCGACAAAACCGGCAGGCCGATCACGTTGGACGGCAGACGGCCGGTCAGCATCTCGTAGAGTATCACGCCCAGCGCGTACACGTCCGTTCGAACGTCGACCGTCTCGACCTGTCCCTGAGCCTGCTCGGGACTCATGTACGGCAGCGTTCCAAGCATCCGGCCGGACGCCGTGTTCAGCGTCGCCACGCCGGTGTCGCGCTCGACGGCGCGCGCCAGACCGAAATCGAGAATCTTCGGGTTGCCGCCGCCGGAGATCAGAATGTTCGACGGCTTTAGATCGCGATGAATGATGCCGCGCTGATGGGCGTAGGCGATGGCCTCGCAGATCTCGCAGAACAACCGCAGGCGTTCCTCCAGCGAAACGCGGGGCTGCTTTACCCAGTCCTTTTCAGTCCACGCGTAGGCGTTTAGATCGACGCCCTCGACAAGTTCCATTGCGTAATAGCTCTGGCCCTCGCTGGTGCGGCCGGCTTCGTAGATGGCCGCGATGCCGGGATGATTCAGCCGCGCGAGCGCCTGCACCTCGCGCTCGAACATGCGAATCTGCAAGTCGTCGGCATGGCGGCCGCCGAGAACCAGCTTCAGCGCGACCTTGCGAAGCGGCTGCCGCTGCTCGGCTTCGTAAACAACGCCCATGCCGCCCTGGCCAATGCGGCGAAGGATGCGATAGCCGTCGAGCGTTTCGGGGACGGCCTGCGACGGCTCGGCGCGGCGCGGGGCCAGTCCGATCTGATCAAGCTCGCCGAGTATCTCGCGCATCTCGGCGACATGGGCCTGGCACTCCGCACACTGTTCGACGTGCGCCGCGACCTCCGCGCGCGCGGCCGCATCGTCGTCCTCATCGTGGACCCAGGACCACAAGCGCTCGTGCGGCATGTCGCAGGGCATGGTCTTTATCGTACGCCAAACGGCGCCCCGAGGGGAGAATCAGCGTTGAAGCGAGTCGTTTACCTCAATGCGACTTTCATATGGATGAATGATCGACGAAGCCCGTTGAGCCGGCGGGCCAGTCCGACGCATAGCGTGAAAGAACCGCCCATCATTCCGAAACCGCTCTACATCCGCGTGTGCTTCGCCAGTTCCTGACGAAGATACTCCGACGCCCGAACCAGACGGCCCTTCACCGCCGCGTCGGTCAGGCCCAACGCCTCGGCCATTTCTTCGCGCGTGAGGCTTTCGAAGTGCTTCAGCATGAGCACGCTGCGATATTCTTCCGGCATGTCGGCGATGATGCGGCGAAGCAGCTCCGCACGCTCTTCGCGAACGGCGCGCGTCTGCGGACCGGCCGTATCGCGCGCCGCGTCGAAGCTCGTTTTGATGGGTCGGTGATGCGTCGGACTGCGCTGATGGCGACGCAGCACGTCGAGGCAGCGATTGCGCGCTACCTTGTACAGCCACGGCTTGACCGCACCCGTCGGCAGCTCCTCGCCGCCGGAGGCCAGCCGGGCGAATGTCTCCTGCGCGACATCTTCGGCAAGCGCTTCATCTTCGAGATACGACGCGCAAAAGCGCCGAATCGCATCCCAATAGCGGCCGGTCAGTTCGGCCAGCGCATCGCGCTCGCCAAGTCGGATCCGCGGCATTAATTCGTCATCCGTCGGCACGGTCGGCCTCGACTTGTGGAGTTGCCCTGAAAGTCGCCCACGCTCGCAATACGCTCCAATATACCACGCGACCGACCCGACGGCTAAGCCAAAGACGCAATGTCGCACATTGTGCGCAAAGGCGCGAAGGAATCGTTCGCGCTGTGCAAAACGGCAGGAGCGGATTGCATCTCACCAGAGTGAGGAAACGCGTTAGATGAGCTTCTCTTCTTCTCGCAGAATGCGAATCAGATCCGCGGCCGCTTGTTCCGGTTCGCCGGCGATGATGCGTCCCGGCGGACGAGGCGGCGGTGGGGCGAAGCCGTCCATCTTCGTGGACCAGTTCTCACCGCCCAGATCGGCGGCCGACAGCCCCAAGGCCGATGAATTCAAAACATCAACCGGGCGCTTCTTGGCCTTCATCAGGCCGGGCAGCGACGGATAACGCGGTTCGACGTAGCCCTTCTCAATTGTGAACAGAGCAGGCAGCTTGATCTCGACGACTTCCTCCGCTCCTTCGATGCGGCGGCGCGCCGTGGCCGATTTGAAATCGGACCCCCATTCGATGGCCGTCACCGCGCCGACATGCGGCAGATTCAGCAGCTCGGCCAGCGCCGGACCCACTTGCCCGCGGTCGTAGTCGATCGCGTGCTTTCCGGCGAAGATGAGATCGAAGTTCCGATCCTTGACGGCCGCCGCAATCACGCGCGCCACGCCGAGATCGTCCAGCCCATCAAACAGCGGATCGCACAGATGCACGCCGTGATCGACGCCCATCGCAAACGCCGTCCGCACAACGTCCACCGCGGCGGCGGGACCCAGCGTCAAAGCGGTAATCTCCGCGGCAGCGGCGGCGTTCTTTTCTTTGAATTGCAGCGCCGCTTCGACGGCAAACTCGCAGAACGGGTTCATGACAAACTTCACGCCGGCCTGCTCAATGCCGCTGCCGTCGGCCTTCACCTTGATCGCCGCCGTCGATTCGGGAACGTACTTGATAAGAGATAGGATTTTCATGATCGAAACACCAGAAGGAATGCAAAATGAAAAATGGCCATTTCGCACGGCCGACCGCCGACCAACTAGTCACGGCCGGTCAGCCGTTCACGGCGCGTTCGGTCTTTGCATTTTTCATTGTTGGACCTCAGCTTCGCGCATTGCGGTACGCGCCGACTTACTTGTTGTTTGCTTCCAGAATCACGCCTGCAAGTTCTTCGATACCTTTTCCGTGCGAGGCGACCGTGCGGACGATCGGGCGCTCGGACCCCATCGTCTCGATGATCTCCGATGCCAGCTTGTCGGCGCCGGCCAGATCAGCTTTGTTGATGACGAAAATGTCCGCCACTTCCGTAATGCCCGCTTTTTCCATCTGAAGGCTGTCGCCCGCGCCCGGCATGAGCAGCAGCACGACGGGCTTGGCCCATTCGCGCACCGTGACATCGTTCTGTCCGGCGCCGACGGTTTCAATCATCACCAGATCGATGCCCGCGCGCTTCATCACCTCGACCATCGCGCCGGTCGTCGGGGCAAGACCACCCAGTTGACCGCGGCTGGCCGCCGATCGAAGAAACACGCCCTCGTCGCCGGCGATCAGCGTCATGCGGGCGCGATCGCCCAGCAG
>CAZRFP010000037.1:0-22112 GCA_964599535.1 uncultured Planctomycetaceae bacterium | reverse complement strand
GACTGGCCGGATCGACCGCGATCACCGCAACCGTCTTTCCGCGATTACGAAATTCCCTGAGCAGACGGCCGATCAGCGTGCTTTTACCGACGCCCGGCGAGCCGGTGAAGCCGACCACCGCTGTCTTCGACTTTGCCGGCGGCAGGCGACGCGCGACATCATCCATCGTCGCGCCTTCCTCCACCCATGTCAGCACGCGGCCCAGGGCGACACGATCGCCTTTCTGCATGGCCGCGATCCAGCCGTCCAGCGCTCCATTCGAGACCGCCGCCCGCCGGCGCTCATGCACTTGGGAGGCCAGAGCCTTCACGTCGGCGACGATCTTCTGAAGCGATACCTCGGTCTCAAAGATGATGGCGACGCCCGCGTCGCGCATGGCCTGCACGTCGTCGGGCGGAATGATGCCGCCGATGACGACGGGGATGTCGGTTCGGCCGAGCTTCTTCAACTCGTTCATCAATACAGGAACAAGCGTGAGATGGGCGGCGCTGTGGAAGCTCGCACCGAGGATATCGACGTCTTCCTCGATCGCGGCTTTCGCGGCAGAGGCCGGCGTTTGCCACATGCCGGTGTAGACGACTTCCATGCCCGCGTCGCGCAGTCCACGCGCGAGCACCTTGACGCCGCGGTCATGCCCGTCGAGTCCGATCTTGGCCAACAGCATCCTCGTGGGTGTGTTCCGCATCCCCGATCCAAAAAACGTCGCTGATGTCAGCAAATGACCATTTCCTCGAATCAAGGAAACGTCCTGAGTCCGGCTATCTTGGCAGACTTCCCAGCGCGCGCCAAGCGCTGCCCGGAAACCGTCGTGCGATCATCCACCCCCCGATTGCCCGTGCTCCCGCAATAGCGTCACCATCTCCTGCGCCGCGTTTCGCGCCGCGTTTGGCTTTGTCGCAGAGCGGATCATGTCGGTTAGATCACTCCGAACCCGCGCCAGCGTATTCGCATTCGACAGCAGTTCCTGCGCACGGGCCACGATCGGGCCGGTCCGATCGTAGTACGGCATGAACTCCGGCACGATCTCGCGGCCGGCCAGGATGTTCGGCAGCGATAGGTGGGGCGTATGAATCAGCCAGCGGCCAACGAGCAAATACCGCCATTTCGGCGTCTGATACATCACGATCATCGGCGTACCGAAGTAGGCGATTTCAAGCGTCACCGTTCCCGATGCCGCGAGACACAAGTCCGCCGCGCGGATGGCCGCCGCACGATCGATCTCGCCGCTGACGACCGTTGCATCGATTCGATAGGCCCGACTCGACAGATGCCGTTGAATGATGCCGCGGGCATCTTCGTTGGCCGCAACGATGACGACCCCCATCCGTGGAAACCGCCCGCGCAGCGCCGAGACAATCTCCAACTGCCCCGGCAGCACCTCTTCGACGACGTGTCTTCGCGAACCGGGCAGCAGCGTCAGCACTGTCGATGCCGTACCGCGAAGCTCTGCGATGCGTTCGTCGCTGATCTCCGCGGCGGCAAGTCGATCAAACGTCGGATGGCCGACATAAGCGGCCTCGATGCCGGCCGCTCGGAAGTAAGGCTCCTCGAATTTCCAGAGACAGGCGAGCCGGTTCACGCGGCGTCTCACGCGTGTGTTTCGCCATTTTCGCGGTCCCCAGGCCCATGTCTGCGGGGCAATGTAGTACAGCACCGGCACGCCAAATCGCCGACAAATCTTCGCGATCGGGAGGTTCAGCGCCGGCGAATCGACCATCAGTGCGGCATCAAAGCGGCCTTCTTGAATAAACCTCTTCAGGCGTTTCAGCAGCCCAAGCACTTCAGGAATCCGATAGAAGGCGGCGTGGGCCATCGCCGACTTGGCCGTCATGTCGAAAAAACACTCGGCCCCTTCTGCGCGCAGCGCCGGGCCGGCCAGCCCATGAAATGTCACTTCCGGATGAAATTCCCGCAAAGCTCGAAGCAGCGAGGCGGCGTGCTCATCGGCGCTCTGTTCGGCGACACTGACGAAAATACGCGGCGGGCCGCTTGAATGCGACATGGTTTATCCTAAAAAGCGCCGATCAGCACACTCAAGGGGGCAAGATAGCCGTCCGAACGAAATCCGGCCAACCGCGCGGCTCGTTGCCGATTTTCGATTTGGCATGAATCAGAGTGTGTGGCTTGACTGAATAGCCCTGATCGCCTAGGCTGTCAGTTCTCGCCACATTTTCTGTCATGTGGGACGTTTACGTACTTTTGAGGAGGTGACATTTGTCACAGGCGTTGGTCCGCGACCTGATCGATGCGGGCATTCACTTCGGACACCGGGCGAGTCGGTGGAACCCGAAGATGGGTCCCTACATCTTTGGCAAGCGGAATTCGATTCACATCATTGACATTCGCCAGACCGTGAAAGGCCTGCTTCGCGCGAAGAAGTTCCTGGCGACGGTGGTTGCACAGGGCCAGGAGATCCTGGTCGTGGGCACCAAGCGTCAAGCCAAGGACAGCGTTGAAAAGCATGCACGTCGCGTAGGAATGCCCTACGTGGCTGAGCGGTGGCTGGGCGGCACGTTGACCAACTTCAAGACCATTCGTTCCCGGCTTTCCCGGCTCGAGCATCTCGAAGATCTCGTCAATACCGGAAAGATCGAGGAATTCAGCAAGAAAGAAAAGGCCCGCGCCTCGCGCGAGCGGGAGAAGATCGCCCGCAATCTCGACGGCATCCGCACGATGACGCGCCTGCCCGGCGCGATCGTCGTCGTCGATATCAAGCGAGAGCACATCGCCATCAAGGAAGCGCGCAAGCTGCGCATTCCGACCGTCTGCCTCGTCGATACCGACAGCGATCCCGACGGTGCCGATATCATCATTCCCGGAAACGACGACGCCATGCGCGCCATCGAACTGGTCATCGCCTCGCTCGCCGACGCCGTCGAAGAAGGCAAGCGCGGACGACAGGCCATGGCCGAGAAGGCCGGCGAGCAGTCGGCCGGCGGTCCGGGACACGGCCGCCGCTCCAAGCGCGCGGCAACGTCCTCTCTTGCATCGCAGGCCGTCGAAGAGATGGGCGATGCGATGCCGGACAAGGATATGGAGGCGACGATCGGTGCTCCCGATTCCGAGTCGGCCGACGCCGCATCGCCGCAGGTACCGGACGGCGTTTCATAATTCGGCGTCTATGGCATTGGCCGAGTCGCCCACCCAACAGAATGCAAGCGCGGCGCGCATGGAATTGCGCCGCTGGACAATGACCGCGCGCCGGCCCCGTGGTCCGCGCGAGGTCCGTCTTCTAGACGAACACCAAAGGAGAAGTCACCCCCATGGCAGAGATTTCCGCCAAGCAGGTTCACGCCCTGCGAGCGAAGACTGATCTGGCGATGATGGATTGCAAGAAGGCTCTCGTCGAGGCCGATGGCGACGAAGCCAAGGCCCTCGAAATCCTTCGAAAGCGATTCGCCGACAAAATGACCGAGCGCGCCGAGCGCGAGACCGCCAACGGACGCATCGGCGTCTATGGCGGTCCCGAGGGCGCCGCCATGTGCGAGCTGCGCTGCGAGACCGACTTTGTCGCGACGAACACAGACTTCAAAGCCCTTGCAGACAAGCTCGCCGAACACTGCGCCAAGACCGGCATCGTCGATGTCGAGCCGTTCAAGGCCTCGAAGATGGACAACGGTCGCACCGTTCAGGAGTTTCTCGTCGATGCCTTCGGCCGCATGAAGGAGAATCTCAACCTCGTGCGGCTTGTCCGACAGGAGGGCGTCGGCGCCTGCTACGTGCATCACAACGGGCGCATCGGCACGATCATCACCGCCGACAAAAGCCCCGGCGACGCCGGACGCGGCATCTGTATGCACATCGCATCGGCGTCCGTTCTGCTGGGCCGCGTTCGCGAAGATGTCGATTCGAAGCTCGTCGCCGAGGCGCGAGAGCGCGCGGCCGTCGAGGCCAAGGGCAAGCCCGAACCGATTCTCAACAAAATCGTCGACGGCAAGATGGACAAGTGGTTTGCCGAGCGCGTTCTAGTGGAGCAGCCGTTCGTCATGGACGACAAAAAGACGGTCGGCGGATTCGCCAAAGAGAACGGCTTTGAGATCAAGTCCTATCTCAAATACGAAGTCGGCGTCGTCGCATAGCGCGTTCACCCAAAGCCGCGAAAGCGGCTTTTTTTATGCGCGCACTCGGCGGCGCGTGACCGCGCCGATAACCGCGCGCCCTCGCCGAACGGGAGCATTTGCATCATGAGCGCAAGTCCGCTTACAACTCCGATCATGGCCAAGCGAACCAAGGCGACCGATACCAGAAACAAGAAGTCGCCTGCGCCGCGATTTCAGCGCGTCCTGCTCAAAATCTCCGGCGAAGGCATGGGGCAAAAAGGCGAACTCGGCATCGACGGCGCCGCCGTTCGCCGCATCGCCTCCGAGATCATTTCGGTACGTCAGTTGAACGTCGATGTGGCCGTCGTCGTCGGCGGCGGAAATTTCATCCGCGGAACGACGCTTGCTTCGCAGGCGCGCATTCAAGAGGCCACGGCGCACTACATGGGCATGCTAGCGACGGTCATCAACGCGCTCGCCCTCCAGGACGTGCTCGAAGACCTCGGCCAGCCGACGCGCGTTCAGTCGTCCATCGCCATCCACAGCGCCTGCGAGAACTTCATCCGCCGGCGCTGCATCCGCCATCTTGAGAAAGGCCGCGTCGTGATTCTCGCCGCCGGAACCGGACGGCCCTTCGTCACGACCGACACGGCCGCGGCGCTCGCGTCCGTTGAGATCGGCGCGGACATCCTTTTCAAAGCGACAAAAGTCGACGGTGTCTACACGGCCGATCCGGTCAAGGACAAGCGCGCCAAGTTCCTCGCCAAGCTCAGCTATAATCAGGTGATCGACAAACGCCTGCAGGTCATGGACGTTTCGGCCGTTGATATGTGCCAGCGGCATGGCGTGCCGATCAAGGTCTTCAACCTGATGACGCCCGGCAACATGCGCAGGGCCGTTCTCGGCCAGAATGTCGGCACGCTCATCGGCGACTGACGAACATGAACTCCGACTCGCCATCTCAAGCGCGCGACCATCTGCTTTCGCGATCGCTGCACGAACTTTGCGCGTCTCTGGCCGAGATGGGCGAGCCGGCTTATCGCGCATCGCAGATCATGCAATGGGTTTTTGAGCGCGGCGCGGGATCGTTCGACGCGATGACCAATCTGTCCAAGGCACTGCGCTCCGCGCTCGACGAGCGATTCACGCTTTACACCTCCGAAATCATCCGCCGCGCCGCCTCGGAAGATGGCACGGTCAAGCTGCTGCTGCGATGGCCCGATGGCGAAACCAGCGAATGCGTCATGCTCCCGGCCGAGCAGCACATCACTGCCTGTGTCAGCTCGCAAGTCGGCTGCCCCGTCGGCTGCCGCTTCTGCGCGAGCGGACTGGACGGGTTGAAGCGAAATCTCACGACCGGCGAAATCGTCGAACAGGCCCTGCGCGTCAGTGCCGAAGCAGTGGCATCAGGCGGCCGGTTATCGAACATCGTCTTCATGGGTCTTGGTGAGCCGCTGGCGAACTACGACGCCGTGGTCCGCGCGATCCACACGATCAACGCTACTTGGGGGCCGAACATCGGCGCGCGCAAGATCACCGTCAGCACGGTCGGGCTGCCAAAGCAAATTCGCAAGCTCGCCGACGAGGGGCTACAACTGAATCTGGCGCTATCGCTCCATGCGCCGAACGACGAATTGCGACGCGAACTCATCCCCTGGGCCGAGAAGATCGCCGTTGCCGATCTCGTCGAGGCCTGCCGCTACTATTTCGACCAGACCGGGCGAGAGATCACGCTGGAGTATGCGCTGCTCCACGGCACGAACGACAAACCCGAACACGCCGCCGAACTGGCGCGGTTCGCCCGAAAGCTGCGCTGCAACGTCAATCTACTGCGATACAATCCTGTCGAGCCGCTGCCGTATCTGCGGCCGTCGAGCGAGGAGGCGTTCGCTTTTCAGCAGGCCCTTCGCAAGCACGGTGTCAACGCCCACATCCGAAAGAGCCGAGGGCTGGACATCGACGCGGCCTGCGGTCAGCTTCGCCGCAAGGAGATGCAATCGACGGACCGCCGCGTGGACATCACGATACGCGGCGCGACCCGCTAATACGGACACGATAGACGGTGCCCCATCGCTCATGGACACGCGACAGTTTCACAAACGGCTTTATGATGCCGCGCGGCGCTGGATCCCGCGTGAGGCGGCCGTCGTCTGCGCGGTCTCCGGCGGGCCGGATTCCATGGCGCTGCTGCACGGTCTGCATCGTGTCAGCACGCTGCGCAAATGCGGATGGCGGCTGATGGTCGCCCATCTCGATCATCATCTGCCGCCCGGAAACTCCGGCGCGATGGCCGATTTCACGCGCAGGCAGGCCGAGAACCTGAAGCTGCCGTTCTGCACGGAAGCGATCGACGTGCCGGCGTTCGCGCGCGAAACCGGCGAGTCGATCGAAGAGGTCGGGAGAAAGGCCCGTTATGCCTTCCTCCGACGCGCCGCGGAGAAGCATGATGCAGGATTTGTGGCCGTCGCCCATCAGGCGGATGATCAGGCCGAGACGATCCTGCATCGCGTCTTGCGCGGCACGAGCATCAAAGGCCTCGCGGGCATCCCCGAGCAGCGCCAGATCGAACCGGGCAGCCGCATTCTGATCGTGCGGCCCCTCCTCGCGTTGCGCCGCGCGGACGTCGTGAGCTACCTTGATCGCCGTTCGATTCCGTTCATGCTCGATGCGACCAACGACGACGCCGCACTTGCCACGCGAAACTTTATCCGCAACGAGCTTCTGCCTCTCATCCGCAGGCGCATGAATCCGAGCGCCGATGCCGCGCTGCTCCGCGTCGGACGACATTCGCGCCACGCGGCGGAATTCATCGCCGCGATGGCGAGCGCCGCATTTGAATCGGCCGTCGAGCACGCGAGCGACGAGCGCATCGAGCTGCGCGCCCACGCGCTTTCCGCCCAGCCGCATGCCGTTCTCTCGGGCGTCGTGGTGGAAGCGCTTCGCCGGCTCGGCGCGCCGATGAAGGCCCTGAGCACCGAACGCATCGATGCCGTATCATCGGCACTTCACCCGGCCGTCGAGTTTCGCGTCGTTCAACTGGCAAAGGGCCTGCTCGTCGAGCGCCGCGGTCGAAAGTTATGCATTACGCGCCGCGACGGCGCTTCGCCTTGCCCGTCCGCCGCGCGCTCGATCAAGGCTCCGGGAGCGCGACCTTGAACGCCCCGACCGGCCATGCGACCGATCAAACCGCGTTGCCGGGCGTCGGTGATGAGGCTTCATTTCGCAGATGGTTGACGGTCATCTTCGCGGTCGCCGTCGCTGCCCGCGTCGCACTGCTGGTCTTCGCTGAATCGCGACCAGCCATGTTCGACTTTCCCGATTCGCATCGCTATGTGCAAGTCGCGCGGAACATCGCCGCCGGGCTCGGCCCGGTCGACGCGCCCGATCTGCGCAGCGGAACCGATCCGCTCTTTCCGCTTGTGCTCTCCGCCGCGCCGCTGGCGGGGTTCAATGAAACCGCCGCGATTCTGCGTTTCGGCCGTGCCGTCAATGCGGCACTCGGCGCGATGTCCGTCCTGCTGCTGGCCGGCACGGCGCGGCGGCTCATCGATGATCGCGCCGCGATCTTCGCCGCCGCCATACTCGCGATCGATCCCATCCTGCTGTTCTTCAACGCCCTCGTCCTCACAGAGGCCATGTACGTCTTCTTCCTGCTGGCCGCCTTCTACGCCGCAGCCCGGATGATCGAGGCGAATCGCACGGCCGCCCAACCCGCGCGCCGTCAATCCGACGTGGCAACCAATCGGCGCGGGACCTCGCCGATCGCATGGGCCTTGATGGCCGGCGTGTGCCTCGGACTTGGCACGCTCTCGCGTAGCACCGGCCTGCTGCTGCCGATCGCCTTTGCGCCCCTGGCGGCGCTGGCGGCGCGATCAACCGCCGCGCGCTATCGAACCCTCCCCCTTATCGCCGTCATTCTGCTCGCTGCCTTCTTCACGCATTCACCCTTGCTGATTCGAAACTACGGTCTCTACGGCCGATTCGTGCCCGCCCGGATCGGCGGAGGCGCCAGCCTGCTGGAGGCGCTCGGACCCTGGGCCGACGGAGCGCCCGGCATGGATCGAATCATCTATCCCCGATTTCCCGATGGCGTCGATGAGCTCGAGCGCGACCGCATCTGTCGTTCGGCCGCGATGGACTGGGCAAAAGCCCACCCGCGCGAAGCGCTCGCCCTGGCGTGGGCCAAGCTCAAACGCACCTGGTCGATCGTCATACAAGCCGTCGATTATCAATCGCCGCTGATTAAGCTGGTTTGCCGCTTGACCGTCGCGCCGATCTTCGCGATGGCGATGGTTGGCGCCTGGATTTGCCGAAAACGCCCGTTCATTCTGCTGTTATTGCTCGCTCCGGCCGTCTACTTTACGCTGATTCACATGGTCTTCGTCGGTTCGGTGCGATATCGCGTGCCCGCGATGCCGATGCTCTTCATCCTGGCGGCGGCGGCGCTTGCGGCCATCGTCCGACGGCGGCAGACATTTTCCGCCAAGTGAGGCCGTGTCGTGAGGCACACTGCAGCCATCAAGCCGCGAACCCGACTGAAGCGACTGCGCAACTTCCTCGTCAGCGCCACGCTTCTGCGCTATCCCGTCTCCGTCGCCCGCGAGCGCGTCGGCGTCGCAATACTGGCACTCCTGGTCGCGGGCTTCGGACTTTACA
Organism: uncultured Planctomycetaceae bacterium; assembly: GCA_964599535.1. GTDB lineage: Bacteria > Planctomycetota > Phycisphaerae > UBA1845 > UTPLA1 > JADJRI01. Next base: position 13,416 of record CAZRFP010000037.1, on the reverse strand, counting down.
CCTACTCCACGCGCGACGAAGCCATCAAACGACGCGCGATCGAGTTCATCCTCAAGGCCGCGCCAGGCGGTATCGAAGTCAACGTCGATCGCGCCGCGTTCGAAATGTTCGGCGGCATCACACTCTACAACGTGTCGCTGGCCGTCCCTTTCGACGAGCGACTCGATCCGTCGGCGAGGGACTTCGCCTCCCGCCGCATCTTCGGCGCACGCTCACTCACGCTTCGGCACAACCCCTGGATGCTGCTGTTCGGCAAGCTGCGCGTCGAGCGCGTCGTCGCCGTGCAGCCGACGATCTTCCTGCGCCACAACATCGAGACCGGTCTGCGAAACTGGCAACTGCTGACTACACAGCCGCGCGTCCGCGAACAGGATCGCAAGCCCCATCGTCCGATCATCACCCTGCGTCAGGCGCGCGCCGCCGTCAGCGCCGTCGGCGCCGCCGGGGAAATCAGCTCGCGCGTCGAGCGGCTCGACGCCGACGTAAGGCCGCATCCGCAGTCTGAGTCCGGCTACTTCATTGAGGTTCGTCGCTACAGCGAACCTGTCGAACGCACCACCGTCTATTTCGACCCCGGTGAGAAGATCGTCGCCAATACGCCTTTCGTCGATGCCCAGACGATTCGCCTGCAGCTCCCGCAGACGGCCCAGCGCCTCTTTGACATGATCGGCCTGCGCGGCGAGGCCCGCGTCAGCCGCCTGCTCTACGGATCCGATGACGAGGAACGGCTCAACAGCGAGATCAATCTTCGCCGCGGACGATGTGACATACCACTGCGAATTCTCGACAAGGACTGGCTCGCACCGACCGGCACGGCGCCCGTCGTCGACGATCCGTTGATGGACGAATCGCTCGTCCGAATGGACGACGTGCGCGGCTTCGTCAAGCTCATCGGGGAGCGCGTCATTCTTGATCTGAACGGCTTCATCAATAAAGCCCCGTGCCGACTGCACGGCGAAATGATGACGACCGAGGGCGACATCAAGACATTCGGCGTCGATGTCCGCTTCGAGGCATCCGGCCTGCCGATGCCCGAGGGCCCGATTCGCCAGCGCATGCTGATGGAGGATTCACAAACGCCCGGTCCTCTCAAGGAGTTTCTGGAAGACTACGATCCTCACGGCAAGCTCGACGCATATCTCCATTTCACGCGGCAGCCCAACGCCCAGGGTACGCTGCGTATCGACGGCTACATCCGCACACTTGGCATGCGCGGCAGTGCGATCTGGTTTCCCTATCCACTTGACGATGTCAACGGCATCATTCGATTCGCGGGAAAAGACTTCTACATCGAAAACCTCAACGGCCGCCACGGCTCAGGCCACGCCAACATCAACGCCCATATCAATGTCTCGACGCGATACACCCATGTCGACCTCGACATCAAGGCGACGACCATCCCGATCGACATGCAGCTCTACGACGCTCTCCCGAAGCGCTATCAGGCCGTGCTCGATCGATTTCGTCCGCGCGGCATGGCCCATGTTCACGCCCGGCTGTTTCGACCCGGCACGCCGGAAGATCAGCCCAGGCCCGAATGGACACAGCGCCTGACGATTGATCTTATTGATGCCACGGCCGATGTCCCACCGCATCCACGCCCGCTCGAAAACGTGAACGGTCGCCTCGAAGTCGAAGGCGATCGTATACGGATCATGGGCCTCACCGGCGACAGCGACGTAGCGTCCATGCGCTTCGACGGCTATGCCCTGATTCGCGACGATCGCGAGATCGAGATGGAAGTGCGCGTCGAAGCCGGCGGCATACAAGTCGACGACGAATACGTCGCGGGACTGCCCGCGGCGCTGCGCGAGCGGCTGGCGGCATTTCAGCCGCGCGGCACGATCGACATTCTCGGCCGCGTTTCGCAGCACGACGGCGCAAAAGACCTGACATGGGAGCTTGATGCCCGCGTTCGCGACGCGACGATCTGCCATCGCGAGTTCCCCTATCAGCTCGACGACGTGACCGCGACGCTGTCGATCGGCGAGAACCGCCTTTCCGTTGCCGATGCGACGGCGCGGCGCGGAGACGCCGTTCTATCGGCAGCCGCTGAAATCGTACATGACGAATCGTCGAGCGAAACAACGATCGAGTTTGAACTTGATGCCCGCGACATTCTGCTCGATGACGAGCTGCTTCGAGCGCTGCCGGCGGGTCTCAAGGACGTATGGAGCCAGTTCTCACCCAGGGGGCAGATGAAGCTCAAGACCGCCCTTCGCGCGCGGCAGGGCGAGCGGCAGGAACCGATCCTGCATCGCACCGAGATCACGCTCGTCGACGCCGAGATACGCTTTCGCGGCTTTCCCTTGCCGCTGACGCATGTTAACGGACAAATCGTGGCGTCGCCGCGGCGCGTCGAAATCCTCGATTTGTACGCAAAGTCAGGCGATGCCGACATTCGAATTACGGGAGACATCCAACTGGACGGCGATGATCTGGCCGGAACGCTGCGCATCGACGCGAAGCAACTGAATTTCAACAGAACGCTGACATCGGCCCTGCCCGCCGGCATGCGCAGATTCTTCGAGTCGATTCGTGCAAGCGGACCGTTCGACCTTCGGCTCGCATCGCTGCGTTTCGAGTCTACGGACACTGGGTCAACACAATGGCACTTCGACGGTGCAATGACGTTGAACGGCGCGGCCGCCGATCTGGGCTTTAAGATCGAGAACGCCGTCGGAACCCTGAGCGTCACCGGCGCAATCTCGCCGGACGGCCGACTGCATCTCGACGCGCGCACGGCGCTGTCGCGCGCGACCATGGCCGGCTGGCACATCGAAGACCTCACTTGTCGTTTCCACACCGACGCCAGCGGCAGGTTCATCCTCGTCGAAGACGCCACGGCACAAATGTACGGCGGCCTGGCGACGGGCTTCGCCGAGATCGAACTGGGCGAGCGCCGTTCGCATTATCAGGCCTCTTTCACCGCGCGCGACATGCAACTCGGGTCCTATCTCGATCTGCACCGGCCCAAGGCCGACGCGACGGCGGACTCCGAGCAGACCGCGACGGCGCGAGGCGACGTCTCGGGAAATCTCGTCCTGCGCGGGCGCACGGGCCGCGGCGGATACATCGAGGGAACCGGCGAGCTGTACATCCGACAGGCTCAGGTCTGGAAACTTCCCATCATGCTGGCGATCTTTCAGTTGCTGAATCTGACGGTCGACGAAAACATCTTTCACGACGGCATGACCAAGTTCTATCTCGCGAACGACCAGTTGATCTTTCACAAGATCGACCTGCAAGGTAGCGCCGTGACATTCATCGGCGGCGGCGAGCTTGATCTGCGAACGGATCGGCTGGACATCACGCTGCTGGCCGGCAGCCCGGTTCGCGTGAAGATTCCGCTGCTGACCGAAATGCTCCAGACCGCGTCGCGCGAGATTATGGAGGTGCGAGTCATGGGCACCATCGCCAAGCCCGAAATCGCCCTGCAGCCGTTGCGAAGCCTCGGACGGGCCTTGCGAACCCTGTTCCCCGAGCCGCCGCCATCGCGAAGGGATTGACGCATCCTCGGGTCGCCGGCAACCCGCCAGTGCTTCATACGGAGGGCCGTCTCAGACAAGTACTGAAAGAGAAGCGGAGCAACATCACGCCGGTGCGCTTCCTGCCCCCTGACGCCTGCCGACGCCGCCGGTTACACTCCCCAATCTTGCGCGGCCGGAATCGGCGTGCCGCAGGGATAGACGTATCAAACGGTGAATCATGCTCCGCTCGGCGAGGATCATCCTACTGCTCTCCGGTACGCAGCTTCGCGTGCTGATTCGAAGCCGCGCCACCGCCATCTTCATGCTCATTCCCGGCATCATTCTCTACACGATCTTTACTTCAATTTTCTCGGGCGCGGCCGGCCGGCCTTTTCGCGTCGCCGTGATTGATCAGGACCATTCGCCGGCTTCTCAGAAACTCATTGAAATGCTCCGCGCCAACAATGTAAAAGTCATCACGCACGAAGGCGAAGACCCCGAAAAACCCCTGCTCACCGAAGACAGCGCCCGAGAGGCCATCCTGCACGAAGGCCTGTTCCGAGTCGCACTGGTCATCCCCAAGGGCTATTCAGAGTCGCCCACGACGTTTAACGATCAGCATCACGGCGTCGATCTGATTTACGACGAATCGCAACCTCTCGAAGCCGAAATCGTCTCCGGAATGGTGCAGATGGCGGCCGGTCGGGCGCTCTTTGAAAAGCTGGGAGGCGCGCTGGGCATGGACGATTCATCCGCGACGCCGGCAGCAGACAATAAGGATGTCACGGCGGTTGCCGACGCGGTGACGCCGCGCCGACTGATCCAGGTGCATCCGCGCGGCGTCGCCAAGAGCGGCATGCCCAACGCCGCCAAGCACTCATTCCTTGCGGGCATCGTGCCGATGTTCATACTCTTTGGCGCGGCCGGCGCGGCCCGCGGTATGCTTGAGTCCCTGCGCCGGGGCGAGATTCGCCGGCTGCTCGCGGCCCCGATCGCGCCGTTTCACATTCTCACGGGGCAACTCGTCACGTGCCTTGTCGTGTCCTTCGTCCAATGCTATGCCATGTATCTCTATGCGTGGATCGTCTTCGATGTCGCTATCTGGAGCATCACCATCGGACTGTTCGTGCTCACGCTGGCAACGTGCCTGTCGGCTACGGCGCTGGGAATGCTCATGGCATCGGTCTGCCGGACCGGTGAGCAGCTTGATTCGCTCGGATCGATCATTATTCTTGCCATGAGCGCCATTGGCGGCAGCATGGTGCCGAGATTCATCATGCCGCTCTTCATGCAGAAGCTCGGACTGCTCACGATCAACGGCTGGGCCTATGACGGATTGATGGCACTCATCCGCCATGAGGGCTTCGCCGGCGTCGCCGGACCGGTCGCCGTGCTTTCGTTGGCCGCGGCCGTGTTTCTCGCCGTCGCCTCGTCGGCGCTCAAGCGGCGTCTGTCGGAAAAGCCATCTGCATGATCGTGATGTAAGTTCGTTCGTCGAAAAATTCAGGACGATTACCTGTTTCCGATCAGAGCCGTGCAATCCGAACCGGGCATTCACATCCGCAACCGTCACAGGCAGCGGCGGCCGTTGATCCGAACACCACGGTCACGGCAATTAGACTCAAATTGAGAATTGAGAATGTGGAGACAGGGTTTCAACGACATCTCCCCGCACCTTCTTCTCGATTCTAACTTCAACATTGCCGTCCGGCATCGAGGCCGGCCGTTTCTCACGCGGAAGAGCCTCAAGCGAAGTCAGGATTTTCGCGTCGTCGCGACCAGATTGTCGTGCAAGAGCGATGCCGACGCGGCGCCATCATTGCGGCATAGTTCGGCAACGCATCGTCCGGTCGTTTCAACGCTGTCGGGCGGAATGTCGCGCAGCATGCGCCATGCGCCGAATCGGCCCGCGCGCGGCAGCCACGATCGCACGCGCCACGCCAGCGCCGAAGGCAGCGCGCCGATCCACGCGTCGACTTCCGGCCGGGCCGCCGGCGCGGCATATCGATAGTGCGTGTACGAACCGCATCGCACGTCGCAAAAGCCGGTTGTCTCTAACAGCCGCGAAAGGGAGGCTGCATCGAACAGATTGACATGATAGCGATTCAACCCGATCCATCGCCGACCGCCCACGCGCCGCCAGAAGCTGCCCCAGTTCGGCGTATCGATACACACGACGCCGCTTGGCGAAAGTGCCGCGCGCACTTCACGCAGAAATGCGATCGGATCGTCCACATGTTCGATCACGTCGCCCAGAAACACCACGTCGAACGTCGGCAGCGTCGCCAGATGGAGGCTCAGTGCGCCGGCCCGCGCATCGATCCCGAACTGAGCGACCGCCCGGCTCACGGCCTCGGCTGAAACGTCCAGCCCCGTCACGCGCCAGCCGCGATATCGCGCCAGCGCCGACAAATGCCCCGCCGCACAGCCGATATCAAGCAGTCGTCTCGGATGGCGAGATTCGAGCGCGCGCAGATGGACCGCGTATTGCTGCGCCGCGCGCGCCCAGCGCAGCGGCTCGTCTTCGTGAAAGACGTAGTAGGCGCCGTCGTATTGCGCATCGGTGTTCGCGGCGCCGATTCGCGGCTGCCGCTGAACCAGACCGCATGCCATGCAGCGATGAAGATCAAACGGCAGCGCCGTGCGATTCGCCCGCAGCGCGGCCCGACCCGGCCGCCATTCGCGCCGGCATCCAACGCAAATATACGAAGTAGGGCACACACCGACGCAGGGCGGTGGAATTGAAACGGCCACGCTCATTCATTCAATATCGGCAACGCGCCGCTTCGGCCCGAATGAACGCCCACTTCAGCCCCCGTAGCGTCTGGCGCTCCAGTCGGTCGGCGGTGCCGAATTTCACCTTCAGATATGAACTTTCATGAATGGCTTGAACACCAGCGCGAAGACGATCGACAGCACAAACAGCGTAATGAGCCAGTGAACATCGTAGCCCAGGATCGGCGAGGACCGACGCTGATATCGAATCTGAACAGCCTCGAAAATCGAATCGGACGGTATCGACGGTTCGGCCGAGAACAGAACGCGATCCAGCCAATGGCCGCCGCGCAGGCTGCTAAGCCGATGCAGATCCGAGGCATGGCCGACGCCCTCCACATCGCTCGCGCGTTCCGTATCTCGCCCATCGCCGGCATTCAGGGCATCGACCACGACAAGCGGCATCGTCACACGATCTTTCTCGTCGCCGAGTTCCAGTGTGTAGTTGCCCGGCTTGGCGATCGTCAGCCGCCAATCAATGGTTCGGATCGGTTCGGCCCGGCAGGGATCGTGCCGATCCATCGTGATTTCCCGCGGCAGAGCCAGCTTCGATCCAGCGCCGACCAGCCGCGACAAGAGTTGCTCCGGCGAATCGGCGGGTTTAAGTGTCGCCGTCACGCGCACGACATCGCCCGCGAACGCCGGCCGATACTCATAGCGCAGACCAATCTGCGCCATCACCAGCACGAAAGGCACAAGCATGATCAGCATCGGCTTGATCGAATAGCCCAGCAGCCGCAGCGCGTGCCAGACGATCATCCGCTGCGCTCGAAACGTCACGGCCAGATTGTCCTTGAACAGGCGCGTCGACAGCAGGTGCGCGGCGATCTGATTGCGGGCGCCCTTGATCGCATGTTGATTCGACGTGTAGCGCCAGATCATCAGCATCGCCCAGCCCATCACGGCCGAGATGACAACAAGTGCCGCCGTCGGAGGCATGGACGACAGCGCCCCGAACACGGCATTGCCGAGCAGGTTCATCAGGCGCGTCAGCATGTCCAGCACGAAATCCATGTCAGCGAATGGGCTTCTCTCTTGCGTACATCAAAATATCTCGCGCGGCGTTCACTCGATGTATCCCAGGCCGCGCAGCCGCTCCAGCACGGCCGGATCGGTCTCGGCGCCCGCGCCCTTCACTTTGTCCAGTTCGGCAAGCTCCTTCTCGATGGCGTGCGTGATGAACTCATCCGGGCTGCTGTAACCGGCCGCCTCGGCGTACTTGCGTACGCGCTCGAGCAGCCCCTTGTCGATCTTGACGTTTCCACCAAACACGCTGAATCCTCCTCGGTGTATGCCGACGGCAGCCGGCGCCTATCGGGCCGGACCGGTCGGTCCAAACAGGTTGCGCCCCTCCATTGTGGACGGCGTCTCAATGCCGAACGCTGATAGAATCGTCGGCGCCATGTCGATCAACGCTGGCGCGTCTGACAGGATCGGCCGGTTCGACAACATCACGCCCGGTACCAGATCATGGGCGATGCAGTGATCAGCGCTCCACGCCTCGCGATTGTCGCGGACCACGGCGCGATCAAAATAGCCGGTGCTCGTCGCCCAGCTTCCTCGATAGTCGCGCTCGTAGCCGATGACCAGATCGGGTGCGTCGGCGGCATGCGCGCCCTTGTACACTTCGTCGCCGCGATAGACCGTGCGGATCGGATGAATCGTCGGCTCGTCGGGATCGACATACGCCAGCAGTTTTTCGCTGATCTCCCGCAACACCGCATCCCGATCGGCCGGCTCCACGATGCCCATGCGCTCGCGGCCCTTGAGATTCAGATACAGGCCGTTGATGCCCAGACCATACGCCTTCGTGCGCGACCAGTCCGTATCGCCGTAGAACACGTCGTCGGTCGAATGCAGATAGCCGTTCTCGCGCAGCCACGAGTTCAGCCCGAACTGCCGTCGGAAATTTCCGAAGCCGTGATCGGACATGACAATGTACGTCACGTCCTCGCCGAGATGCGCGAAGGCCCTGCCGAGCGCGTCATCCATGCGCTCATAGACGCGCTCGACGACTCGGTGATATTTCGCCGCATCCTCCGCGCTGCGAAAGGGATGTGGACGGTCAGAATCCCACCAGAAAATGTGCGCCTGCAGATCGGTGCACGAAAAATAGAAAAACAGCACGCCATCGACATAGCGACGCAGCGCATAGTCCAGCATCTTCATGCTCTCGTCGATCACCAGATCGGCCTGGGCGCGATACTCCTCATCGCTGATGTCGCGGTTGTGCCGCGCCTTGTAAGACTCGGCAAAGCCCTGCGTATAGAACGGGCCGATCCCCTCGCCGATTTCCTTCACGAACGATGGAGGCTCGCTGATCACCGCGGCGCAGTTCGTCGGAACAAAATTCAGTGGCGAGACAAACAGCTTAATTTCCGGCCGCACCTCCTGAACATAGAATCGAACCATCGTCGGTAATGATGGACCGACCGGCGTCTTCAGGAAGTGTACCTCATGCCAGTCGCTCCACTGGCCTTCGTTCAGCACGACGTCGAGCGTCTCATTCGCCGCGATGCCCGCGTTGGTCCACTGAATTTTCACGCACGGCTTTTCCGGATCGCGAAAGATGCGCAGATCAACCGTGAGGCTCGGCGGCATCCCGGTGCGCCGGTTGACCGGCTTGTATTCGTTCGGCGGCCCATTCAGCGTGGCGATGTAGCCGCCGTTCTTGAAATCGCGCGTGATGCGATCATGCCGACCGCCCTGCACGTCGCCGGCCGCGCGCGGCTCGGTCGAAAAATGCTGATACGTTCCGTGCGTCGCCATGGCGTCCGGCACGCCCATGCCCGCGAGGCAGCACATGTGGCCGTGTTCCGATTCGCTCGGCGGATAGTTCGCGGGAATCTTGTAGATCTGCGCCGGAATGCCGCGCTGATCGAGAAAATCCCAGAAGGGCGTGCCCGCGCGCGTCAGCACCGTCTCCTGCGGAACGGCAAACGGATTAATGTCGGACGAAAGGAAGCGATAGTCGCCTACGTCGAAATGAAACATCGGCTCCGGCGGCGGCACGTCGATGCTCGTTGATGTGCGCGGCGTCACGTTCAAAGCAGGGTTCGTCGGATTCAAATCTCGATGAATGAAGTCATACACCCCATGCACGCCGGGATTGGCCCCGGTGATGAAGTTTGACCACGCCACCGGACTCTGCGGCGGGATGCTCGTCGTCAGCGGCTTGAAGCCGCCTTGCCGCTCCAGCCGGGCGAAGTTCGGCATGCGGCCTTCGTCGATCAGCCGCCGCACCAGCCGCGGGTCCATTCCGTCGCAGCCGAGGACCATCAGCCGCGGATGCTTCGCCCGCGCCGCGCCGCCCGGCGATTTCGCATCGCCCGACGAGGCCCGGTCGCACCCGACAACCAACAGGCACGCGAGCAGCCCTATGGCCATCGAGCCGCATCGAATGTCTTGCTGCAAGTCGCGCATGTTTCATTGTTCCTGCGAAGCGCCATTGCTGAAACGTCGGCCTCGCGGCCACTCAGACCGCAATCTTCAGCGGGCGGCCGTCCATGTTCTTCGGCACATCCACGCCGAACAACTCCAGCGCCGTTGGTCCGAGGTCCATCAGCCGCGGCGACTCGGTCTCGACGCGATGACTCGAAAACAGCACGCCCGGGATCAGATCCGGATCGATGCAGTGATCGCCGCTCCACGCCTTCGTATTGTCATGAAATACGGCGTCCGTCACCTTGCCGACGGCCGTGTCCCAATCGACGCGATAGCCGCGATGATAGCCAATGACCAGGTCCGGCGCGGCGTCGCGGAACGGACCCTGATAGCACACATCCTTGTCAAACACGCGGCGTATGGCCGGCTCGCCGTTCTTCGGATCCTTCAGACTCGTCAGCTTGGCGATGATCTCGTTCTTGAGTGACTTCGCCTCATCCCCCGACTCGACAATGCCTTGTGCGTCACGTCCCTTGATATTCAGAAACACGCCCGCAAGCCCCAGTGCAAATGCGCGCGTCTTGGACCAGTCCACCTGCGAGAGATACTTGAAGCCAAGCTTCGCTCCCGGCTTCAGCGTCATGTAGCCGTTTTCAATCAGCCAGGCATTCAGATCGATGCCCCGTCGAAACGCGTTGAAGCCGTGATCTGAGATAACCATCAGCATCGTACCGTCGTCCTTGAGGCTGCGCTTCATCGTTTCGCCAACGAGCGCATCCATGCGGATGTAGAGCTTTTCGATCGTCCGCTCATGCCCGTTAGGCTGATAATTCGGATCGAGATTCGCCGGATGCGCCGGGTGGTCGCGTTCCAGATAGCGCCAGAACATGTGCTGCAGCCGATCGGTCCCGTCAAACACGCACACGCACAGGCCGCGCTTCGTGTTGTTCAGCGCGTCGAAAAACTGACTCTCCCGCTCGGTGTCAATGCTGATGCACTGCTCGAGAAACGCACCATCCTCGACGAGGCCCTCATTCAGCACCCACGTATCCTCGGCCAGCCCCAGCGTCGCGAACGGGCCGAACCGCTTCGCCAGATACGTACTGTATGCCTGCGGATAGGAGATCGGCATAGCCGGCTTTTCCGGATCGATATTGATCGGCATGACGTACAGCTCAAACTCAGGCTCGGTGCTGACAAGCATGAACCGGCAGATGCCGCTGACCGATACGCCCGGCGCCGCCTTGAATTTCACCGTGATCCACGGCGTGTACGCATACGGGCGCAGCTCATGCTTTTCGTCGCCGATCCGCAAAACAGCCTCGCCCTGCTTCTTGATCTCCACCGTGAAGGGAACCTTCATCGGTCCGGCGCTAGGGACCATGCTGTTATCCGGGCCGATCAACTCGCTGCGAATCATGTCGCCATCGCGCCGCACGCGCACCTGTTCGCCGCCGGTGCGCTCGCCAGCTTCGTCCGGACGCGTGCTGTAAAATGCAAACAGCCCTTGCGTTCCTCGCAAATCGGGCACGCACATGGCCGACAGCACCACGCCGCGGCACTTCTCCGGAGGCCAGGTGATCGGCACGCGGATGATCGACGTGAAGATTCCGTGCTCGCCCAGCGTGTTCCAGAACGGCTTGCCACGGCGCATCAGTCGGATCGACGGCTTGCTGAGCGGGATGACATATTTTCCGAGTTTCATCGTGCGCGCCGGCGGGCGTATGTCGACCGACGACAGATACGGCGTGTAGTTGCGGCGATCGGTGTTAAGAAAGTCGAAGATGTTGTGTTTGCCGGGGTTCACGCCCGTCAGAAAGCTCGACCACGCCACCGGCGATAGCGGCGGCGTCGTTGTGCCAAGCAACCGAAAGCCGCCCATCTCCGACAGTCGCTTCAGATTCGGCATCTTGCCTTCGGCCATGAACCGCTCGGCCAGCGTGTGCTCCAGACCGTCGAGGCCGAGTATCACGAGCCGCTTGATGCGACTTCGCTGATACGCCCGCCGCCCGCGCATCGCCCGAAACACCCAGCGAAACGGCCAGAACAGGATCGTGATCACCGCCAGCAGAAACGTCCAGAAGATGACGAACAGCGACGACGCCAGCGCAAACCCCGCGCCCGGGCCGATGTACGCCTCGGCCGACTGCGCCACGCACAGAACGACCAGGGCAATCAATGCCCCCCGAAACAGCACCGTGCGAATCAGCGCCGCGCGAATCAGAGCCGCGACCGTAAGGGTGCGGCGGCACTCCACGCGCGAACGATGTGTATCTCGGCTTGTGTCACTCTCACGCATCTGCTCGTCCATTATGTCGCGCATGAGCGTTCGTCGCGCCATACAACGCAACGTCAGCTCCGGCCCGCCGCTTTGCTTTTTGACGGGCGCGGACATGATCGGCGCGGCAGCGCCGCGTTCGTGCCGCGAACATGCTTCAATCGTCGGAAAAACGTCATCGCGAAGATCGACTCATCGATGCCAACAAATACAGTACACCGACGGCCGCAAGAACGCCTGCGACGGAGAGAACAATCGTCGTCGTCGTCATGACGGCCACAAAATAAAAGCCCGTCATGAATGTTCCAATGATGCTGCCGACCACGCCCCACGCATAAACGCTGCCCATCGTTCGACCCGCGAGCCGGCCCAAGTCCAGCGCCATCTTCGCCACCACCGGGCTGATCAGTCCCAGCATGCCGCACGGAATAAAGAACACGAGCAGGACATGCAGCGCGATGCGCAGCTTATGGTTGTCCATCGTCGCCAGGACCGACAGACCGCCCACGGTCTGGTTGTAGAGTTCGATACCCGCCGCCATCACGCCCGCCATGATGAACAGCACGCCCAGCGTCCGACGCGCCGCGCGATGATCGACCGCAAAGCGATCCGCGACGCGCCCGCCGAGGTAGTTACCCCCCGCGATGCCTGCCAAGACGATGCCGATGATCGACGTCCACGTGTGCAGCGACGAACCGACGTACGGCGCGATCAGCCGCCCCGCAACCAGCTCGATCACCATGATGCAGAAGCTCGACGTAAAGACGGTCGCATTTGCAATGATCAGGCCGCCGAGAGCCGACGCCGAACCGCCATCAATGGCCGACTGGGCTGACTGCGATTGACTCATACCATACTCCGTTCGCTACGAACCGTTCGCTTCGACGAGCCGCACCGCATGCGGCGATGATTTACCACAATACAATGCGCGGCGGCGATGCTCCGCCGCGATGCAATTCACGCTGACTTTAACTCGCCGCGCACGCGCGACCGAATCGGAACGACGCATTCTCGCAGAATCGCCGTGATATCGCCAGTGCGACACGCCATTCAAAACGCCCAAACCGAGTACCCAGCGCCGGTGAGTGCGAATCAGAGCCGACCATTCAGGGCCGTTCAATCAGAGCCGCGACCGTCAGGAAGCGGTGGCGCTCCATCGAGAACGACGCAATCCAAAACGTAACATCACCACCGCGCCGATCCCGCTCACTCACTCACCCCGACACTCTGCCGATACGGCCGCCCCTTCCGATATTCCGCCAATCGATGACTAATCGGCTCAACCGCCGTCACCACGCCGCGCCGGCGGGCGATGTCCAGCGCACGCTCTGCCGCCGCGATCGCATCATCAAACCGTCCCACCGCCGCATAAGCCGCGCCCAGTGTGTCAAACGTCTCCGGCGTTTCCATCGCCACCGACGCCGCCTCTTCCGCCAGCCGAACCGCCTCCGGTCCGTCGCGCAATCGATCGATCGGACACGTCGCCAGCATGAACGGCAGCTTGCGCTT